>CANQDW010000043.1 GCA_947593975.1 uncultured Lachnospiraceae bacterium | reverse complement strand
TCAATTACAATATATCATACAAAGGTGAATCCTTGTATTTTATTTTCTATGTTACCTATCTATTGTATCCCAACATAAAATTATTTTTTTGTCATTTTGTTATTTTTTATTATTTACATATAAGCAGACTTTATGTAAAATAATACGGGAAATAAAACATAGGATGCTTGGTATTATGAAATGCAGAAAAATTAACATGGAAGCGGATTTTGGCCTTGAGCTGGAGAGCTTGAGGGTAACAAAAGACGGTTTTTTGTCGGAAAAGAACTGCTCGTTTGACGATGCGCGCATATCGAAAGATTTTGCGGAAAGCCAGATGGAATTTATAACCGGAATATACGGCAGTATACCGGATCTGTACAGGGAACTTGCGCTTATATACAAAAAAGCGGATGCTGTCATAAGAGATATGCCAGACGGAAAAAGGGAGTATATATGGCCGTTTTCGGTTCCTCCGTATATAAAACCGGGATATGATATTGAGATAGCAAAATTTAAAGAGGCGGATAAGCACAGGGAGGAATACAGAAAGCTTCTTGCAGAAAAATATGATAAGAAAAAGATGCTTTACTGCGGCATACATTTTAATTTTTCATTCTCCGGCAGATGCCTTGAAACCGGCTATAAGGAAAGCGATTTTTCGGATTACGGGGCTTATAGGAACGACAGATATCTGAAACTTGCCGCAAAGGCTGCGCGGTATGCGTGGGTACCGGTCCTTCTTATGGGGGCAAGCCCCGTGTTTGATATATCATTTACCGATGGTTCAAAATATGGGATTACGGTATTTGAAGGCGATGCGGCAAGAAGATGCGGCAGGAACGGTTACTGGAATAATTTTGAGCCGGTTCTTGATTATTCTGATTTCGAGTCATACATAGAGTCGATAAGGGATATGATTAAGAAAGGGCTTTTGTGTTCCGAAACGGAACTGTATTATCCCGTGCGGCTTAAATGCCATGGAAGTTATACTTTGGATAACCTTCATAAGAACGGTGCGGATTATCTGGAATTCAGGCTGCTTGATATCAATCCGTTATCTCCGTACGGCGTGATCGAGGATGATCTTATATTTCTTCATATGTTTTTTGTATATTTGGATGCATTGGATGATCTTGATGGTCTTAATGCGGTAAAGCAGCGCGATCTGATTTCCAAGATTTTTCTTGCGGCAGGATATGATAATAAAGAGCTTTGGGATGATTGCGCGGGACTGCTTTATAATATGAAGATGTATTTTGACGGCGTGGCCACGGACAGATATATGAAAGCGCTCGATCATCAGATAGCAAAGATTGAAAATGAGGATAATATGTATTCGAGGATCATTAAGAGGATATATGGAAAGGATTTTGTGGCGGAAGGAATGAAAACCGCAAAAAAATACTCGGAGATTATTGAACAAAATAATATTGTGTGATATATTACGGATGATTACAGATGAATTTAATTTACAGGAGGAAGTTTGGCATGAAAACATTAAAAAAGCTTATGAACCATATTTTTATTGACGGTTTGTCAGGTATGGCATTCGGACTGTTTGCAACTCTTATCATTGGGACGATAATATGTCAGATAGGCGCGTTTGTACCAGGAAAAGCCGGAATATACATTATTGCTGTCGGAACTATAGCAAAAGCGCTTACCGGCGCCGGAATAGGAGTCGGCGTTGCGGCAAAGTTCAGATCTTCAGCCCTTGTTACGGTATCGGCCGGAGTTGCCGGTATGGTTGGAGCCTGGGCGGGAAAAATACTCGGAACGGGAGTTGTGTTAAGCTTTAGCATCGATGAAGCCGGAGTTAATACGATCACCGGACTTCCCGGAGAACCTTTGGGAGCATTTGTGGCCGCCATTGTGGGAATTGAGCTGGGACGCCTTATATCAGGAAGGACGCATCTTGATATCATCCTTACGCCGTTTGTTACGATCGCATCGGGAAGCGTAGTGGGGATAATACTCGGACCGCCGATCTCTTCTTTTATGACAATGCTTGGCAACCTGGTAAATATGGGAGCGGAGAGCTATCCGTTCGTTATGGGTATAGTGGTTTCGGCGCTTATGGGAATGATACTTACGCTTCCGATAAGTTCCGCCGCGATAGGCGTATCGCTCGGACTGTCGGGAATAGCCGCGGGAGCCGCTACTATAGGATGCAGCGCGCAGATGGTAGGATTTGCGATCGCAAGCTACAGGGAAAATAAAGTAGGAGGGCTTATTGCGCAGGGCGTAGGTACAAGTATGCTCCAGGTGCCTAATATAGTGAGAAAACCTGTCATATGGATTCCGCCAATCCTTACAAGCGTTATACTTGGCCCGGTATCAACATGTCTTTTACATATGACTAATAATGCCACGGGTTCGGGCATGGGCACGTCGGGACTGGTAGGACAGCTTATGACATATCAGACTATGGTTACCGAAGGAGGGGCGGCGCCTTTTACAGTTATTGCAGAGATAGTGATCATGCATTTTATAGCGCCCGCGCTCCTTACACTGTGCTTTTCTGAATTTATGCGTTATATTAAGCTTATTAAGCCGGGAGACATGAAACTTCCCGAAGCATGACCGGTCTATGGAATATTCCTATAATATTGTGGATGGTGTGTATATATTTTGGTTAGGAAACATAAAAGGAAATTTACCGCAGCGATAAGGCTTTGTTTCTGGTTATACATTATTTTGCTTATATATTTTTTGTTTTTTTGCGAGCGTTACGGAAGGGCGGCTGTAAGCGGGTATCGGTATAATCTTATTCCGTTTTCCGAGATCGGACGGTATATAAGGTTAAGAGGCGTATTCGGAGCCGAATTGTTTTTGATGAATATCATAGGAAATATCGCGGCGTTTATTCCGTTAGGGTCCTGCCTGCCGTTAATGTCGGATGGATATAAGGATTTCTGGGTTACAGTGCTTAACGGTTTTAGCATTACATCCTGCATAGAGACCGTACAGCTCATATTTAAAGTAGGAAGTTTTGATATAGACGATATAATCCTTAACGTAGCGGGCGTTGCTTTTGGCTATGCGCTGTATAAGGCGGCAGTGTTTGTGAGGAAAAAATCAAGTAATGGCAAAGGGTGATATTATTGTATAAGAAACGCAGACTTAGGATAGCTACGAAAAAACTGCCGTTTTCTGTTGCGGCAGCTTTTGCTGCCGGCATATTGTCTTTTATTGTTTTTGCCGGCATGTGCGTGATATCGGTCATAAATCTCGGAAATGCCGGACAGATCGTGGGGATAGTCCCTATTATCATGCTCGCGGTCAATGTGTGCGCGTTTTTTGTCTCTTACCAGAATCTGAAGCGAGAAGACGTAAAAAAAGGTCTTGTATCGGCATCCGCATTTCTTAACGGCGGAATGGTGATCATATATCTGGTTCTTTATCTGTTGGGATTCTATATGATGTTTAGATGATCTGTATAAATATGCCCATAAATGGAGGAAAGGCCATCCGGCTAAGCCGGACAGCCCTTGATAATATGAAAAACGTAAAAAAGCATTTTACCATAGCCACTACTATATTTCTGAATCTAAGTATATTGTTCACAAATGAAGGTGTAATGTGCAAACGGTAAACAAATTATGAACAATTATTTAATGGCATATACAATTGGAATAAAATTACAAAAATGTTACATAATTGTTAATAACGGTATGTATAATAGTTAATGAAAGGAAGATTGTATATGAAGAAAATGATCGCAGGCATGTGCCTTATACTTATGTTATGTCCGGTTGTTAAATACACGTTTACGTTTGCGGCGGGACGCGGAAGTGAAATGTGCGTATATGTAAAGACGCTTGGGGAAACGGTTTCCTGTTCGTCGGACGCATATGATAAAGAAGACGTTTCGCAGGAGGATGAAGACAGCGGCAATGTATTATCCGATTCTATAATGAGCCAGCAGAATCATGAGAAAACGGCCGAGGCGCTGGCTGTTGTGCATGAACCAGACGAAAAAGTGAACGGACTTGCAACAAGATACCGCAGGGGCTTAAAGCTTACAAAGGCGGAATATGAGATCATGTACCGGATAGTTGAAGCGGAAGCGGGAGGAGAAAACATATCGGGAAGGATGCTTGTTGCAAATGTCATTATTAACCGTATTAAGAGCGGCAATTTCCCGGATACGGTAAAGAAAGTGGTTTTTGCGCACTCCGGCGGGACATACCAGTTTTCGCCGATATCCGACGGACGTTATTATACTGTGAAAGTATCGGCTGTAACAAAAAAGGCGGTAAAAAGGGCAGTAAACGGAGAGGACAATTCGCGCGGGGCGGAGTATTTTGTGTGCAGACGCCTTGCCGATTCCAAAAATGTAAGATGGTTTGATAACTGCCTTAAGTATCTGTTCAGTTATGGATGCCATGAGTTTTTCAAAAAATAGTTAGCCTATTGAAATGCCATATTTCAAATGTTATAATCGTATATTATAAAATTTAAGGAGATATATACAATGGATATACTATATAAAAGTACAAGAGGAAGCAAAAAAACGGTTACGGCTTCGCAGGCAATCCTTAAAGGCCTTGCGGACGACGGAGGGCTTTATGTTCCGACAGAGGTCCCGAAACTTCCGGTAAGCCTTGCGTCGCTTAAGGATATGGATTACAAGCAGACGGCTTATATGGTCATGAGAGAGTTCTTAACTGATTTTTCTGAAGACGAGCTTAAGGATTGTATTGATAAGGCATATGATTCCAAATTTGATATAGAAGAAATAACGAAGATAAGGGAAGCGGACGGCGCAGGCTATCTGGAGCTTTTCCACGGAGCTACGATAGCGTTTAAGGATATGGCGCTGTCTATACTTCCGCATCTGCTTACATGCGCGGCAAAGAAAAATGATGTGCATGATAAGATCATCATCCTTACGGCTACGAGCGGAGATACGGGCAAAGCCGCGCTTTCGGGCTTTGCGGACGTAGAAGGGACAGGGATCATTGTATTTTATCCTAAGCACGGGGTAAGCCATATCCAGGAAAGGCAGATGATCACCCAAAAAGGCGGCAATACATATGTCGTCGGGATAGAGGGTAATTTTGACGACGCGCAGACTGGCGTTAAGAATATGTTCGGAAACAGCGAGCTTGCCGAAAGGATGTCAGAAAAGGGATACCGTTTCTCGTCCGCCAATTCGATCAATATAGGAAGGCTTGTGCCGCAGATAGTATATTATGTGTACGCGTACGGAAGACTTATAAAAAACGGGAAACTGAAGCCGGGCGATAAAGTTAATTATGTTGTGCCTACGGGTAATTTCGGCAACATTCTGGCAGCTTACTATGCAGGGAGGATGGGAATACCTGTCGGCAGGCTTATATGCGCTTCCAATGAAAATAAGGTATTATATGATTTCTTTAAATCGGGTACTTACGACAAAAACAGGGAATTTATACTTACAAGCTCGCCTTCTATGGATATACTTATCTCAAGCAACCTTGAAAGGCTGATATATATCATATCGGGTGAAGACGGAGAAAAAACGCGCGCATTGATGGAGTCTTTGTCGGATGCCGGAATATATTCCGTAACAGGGGAAATGAAAGATAAGTTATCGGTATTTTACGGAGGGTATGCATCTGAAGCGGAAACTGCGTCATGCATAAAAGACTTATATGAAAAAGAAGGATATGTCATAGATACGCATACGGCAGTTGCGGCGAGCGTATATAAAAAATACAGAACGGAAACCGGAGACGATACGCCGTGTGTTATTGCCTCTACGGCAAGCCCTTATAAATTCGCGGGAAGCGTTATGCGCGCGATTGATAAATCTTATGAGTCCGGGGATGATGATTTCCTTATAAACGAGCTTTCACGCATATCCGGCGTAAAGATCCCGAAAGCGATAGAGGAGATAAGATCCGCACCTGTGCTTCATAAGCGTTTGTGCGCAAAAGACGGTATGCAGAAGGAAGTAGAAGATATACTTGGATTATAAGGGCGGTTGTATATATGAGATTCAGGCCATGTATTGACATACACGACGGAAAAGTCAAACAGATAGTCGGAGGCAGTTTGGACGATACCGGCTTGCAAAAAAAAGTCAGGGAAAATTATGTGTCGGAAGCTTCCGCCGCATATTATGCGATGCTGTATAAAGCTTTGGGACTGAAAGGCGGACATATAATTTTACTTAACAAGAAGGACACGGCTGAGTATGAGGCCGATATAGAGCAGGCAAAAAGAGCGCTTGCGCAGTATCGGGGAGGCTTTCAGATAGGCGGGGGCATTACGTGCGGCAATGCTGAAAGTATGCTTGATATGGGAGCGTCGCATGTAATCGTGACTTCGTATGTATTTAAAGACGGCATGGTGCATTATGACAATCTTAAGAACCTTGTATATATGATCGGGAAAAAACATCTGGTGATCGACCTAAGCTGCAGGAAGCGGGGAGAGGATTATTATGTTGTTACCGACAGGTGGCAGAGATTTACGGATGTAAAGCTTTCAAAAGACGTAATAGCCATGTTTTCCGAATATTGCGATGAGTTTCTTGTGCACGCGGCGGATGTTGAAGGAAAAGCGTCCGGGATAGAGTCCGATGTTGTTTCTGTCCTTGGCGGTATGGAAGGGATATCCGTTACATATGCCGGAGGGATATCTTCGTATGATGATATTTCGGAGATTGCGCGGCTTGGCGGCAATAAAGTTGATTTTACGGTCGGGAGCGCCCTGGATATATTCGGCGGAACATTAAGTTTGAATGATATTGCTAAAAAATATTGCTAAATTTATAACATATATGGTTTGAAATAGTTTTGTAACATTTCCGGAATAATAAATCTTATTAATAAATAACGAAAAAATATTAAAACACTGTAAATAATGCTAAAAAATGGCGTATTTACAGTGTTTTATTTATATTTTGCAAACCGGTTGGAAAAAATAGGGTGTTGAAATTATATTTCAGTTCTGTTATAATTGTTACAAAGTTGTTAAGCAGCACGTAATACTTGTGTAAAGAACAGCCGCTTGACATGGTAATTTGGAGGATGTTATGAATTTAAAGAAAATTGCATTAGGCTTTATTAGTATGTTTGTGATAATGATGTTTGTGAATGCTAATGCAGCTTATGCAGAAGAAACAGTTAATGAAACAAGTGATATAGCAGTTGAGGCGGACGGTACGGACATAAGCGGCAGCGCCGTGATAAATGAAGAGAAAAGTATCGCTCCCGAGATTACGCCAGAACCTTCGGCAGCGCCGGAGCAGACCCCAGAACCGGTAATGGTTCAGAGTTCATTAGAAGATACCGAACAGGATACCGCGGTTTCAGAGGAAAAAGCAGCTTCTGATAACGTAAATGATAATAATAAGAAAAAATCAAAGAAAGACAGCAAAAAACAGCAGGGATATACCAAATCGGAGCTTAGGCTTATGTCGGCAATAATATTTTGCGAGGCAAACCTTGAGCCTTATGCGGGAAAGCTTGCAGTAGGGATAGTAGTTATGAACAGGATCGAGTCAAAGAGGTTCCCGTCTGATATAAAGTCAGTCATATACCAGCCTTATCAGTTCTCGCCTGTGCGCAACGGCTCGCTTAGGAGGGCGCTTGCAAGATATGATGCGGGAAAATTCAAGTCAGCTAACGAAAAGCAGTGCATCAAAGCCGCAAAGGCCGCATTGTCAGGAGAAAAATCAGTTGTATATAAAGGCAGGACAAAGAGCCTTAAAGGCTATAAATTTTTCAGCGGCTATTTAAGCCATGCAAAATACAGGATAGGCGGACATCTGTTCAGATAGTTTTAGGAGATAATATTACCGATATGGCACATTGTAGTGTTTCGAATGGGAAATACTATAATGTGCTTAAATTTTTCTTCCCAATAAATACAAAATATGCTATTATAAGATACCAAAGGAGGATATTCTATATGGATGAGAAAATTACAGAAACGCGTAATTTTATAGAACAGGAGATAGATAAGGATATAAAAAACGGCGTATATGATCATATCATGACGAGATTTCCGCCGGAGCCGAACGGTTATCTGCATATAGGACATGCAAAATCAATACTTTTGAATTATGGCGTGGCCAAAAAATATAACGGAACGTTTAATCTGAGATTTGACGATACCAATCCCACGAAAGAGGATACCGAATATGTAGAGGCGATAAGAAGAGATGTTGAATGGCTTTGCGGGGATATAAATATAGATAATGTGTATTTTGCTTCGGATTATTTTGATAAAATGTATGAAGCCGCCATTAAACTTATACAGAAAGGAAAAGCTTACGTGGACGATCTGTCTGCGGATGAGATAAGAAAACTTCGGGGCACGCTTACCGAACCCGGCGTAAACAGTCCGTACAGGGAAAGAAGCATTGAAGAGAATATGGATTTGTTTGTGCGCATGAAAGACGGCGAATTTGAGGACGGTTCGAGAGTCCTACGCGCAAAGATAGATATGGCTTCTCCCAATATGAATATGAGGGATCCCGTGATATACAGGGTGGCGCATGTGCCGCACCATAATACCGGCGACAAATGGTGCATATATCCTATGTATGATTTTGCGCATCCGATAGAAGATGCGATAGAGGGAATATCCCATTCGCTGTGTACGCTTGAGTTTGAAGACCACAGGCCGCTTTATGACTGGGTTGTGCGTGAACTTGAATTTGATATGCCGCCAAGGCAGATTGAGTTTGCAAAGATGTTCGTTACTAATGTGGTAACGGGTAAAAGGTATATAAAGAAGCTTGTTGAGGACGGAATAGTAGACGGCTGGGACGATCCAAGGCTTGTTACGCTTGCCGCGCTAAGAAGAAGAGGTTTTACCTCCGAATCGATAAGGATGCTCATGAATATGGTCGGGGTGTCTAAGGCGCAGAGCTCGATAGACTATGCAATGCTTGAATACTGCATAAGGGAAGACCTTAAGATGTCAAGACCTAGGATGATGGCAGTGCTTGATCCCGTAAAACTTGTTATAACCAATTATCCCGAGGGTCAGACAGAATACTTGGATGTGCCTAATAATCAGGAAAATCCCGATATGGGAACAAGGAAAGTGCCTTTTGGAAGGGAGCTTTATATAGAGCGTGAAGATTTCATGATAGAGCCTCCGAAAAAATATTACAGGCTGTTTCCGGGCAATGAAGTAAGGCTTATGAGTGCGTACTTTGTAAAATGCGAAGATTATATACTTGACGAAGCGGGCAATGTATGCGAGATACATTGTACCTACGACCCTGAAACAAAGAGCGGTTCGGGCTTTGCCGGACGCAAAGTAAAGGGAACGATACACTGGGTATGCGCCGATACCGCGGTTAGGTCCAAGGTATATCTTTATGAGAACCTGGTTGATGAAGAAAAGGGAGTATACAATGAAGACGGAAGCATTAACCTTAATCCGGATTCACTTAAGATACTTGATAACTGTTATCTTGAGCCGGCGCTTAAAGATGCAAAGCCGGGAGATAAATACCAGTTCTTAAGGCAGGGTTATTTCTGCGCCGACAGCAAGAATAGCGCCTACGGAAAGCCGGTATTTAACAGGATCGTATCGCAGAAGAGTTCTTATAAGCCCGATATGTCAAAATTAAAGTGATCGTAAATAACATTATATTTATTCGGTTGTGCAGGTTTTAACGTCGTTTCCCTACGATATGTAAAATCTGCACAATTGGTATTTCTTAGGAGTATATCCGGTTATTTTCTTAAACGTTGTTATAAAGTTGGAATAATCATTAAATCCGCAGCTGTAACATGTTTCCGTAACGTTCATCCCTTCGGAAAGATATTGTTTTGCCTTTGATATGCGTGACAGTATAAGATAGTGGAGTATTGAAGTGTCGGTTTCTTTTTTGAATTTATGGCTGAGATAATATTTGTCGCGTGACAGTTTTTGGGCAAGGCTGTCAAGGGTAATATCTTCGGTAATATGAGAATCTATATAATCTATGATAAATTGTACGTCGGAGGAGTATTTTTGCGGGGCGGCAAATGACTTGCCCTTATAAAGATTATTTATATATATAAGAAGCTGTATTATATATGTATCGAAAAGCAGTTTATTTCCAAAATTGCCGGCGCCTGAATTTATAACTTCCGATAAGTTGCCGTATATATCTGTGATATACTGCTTTTCACGCGGCGTAAGGTGCAGTATGTTGTTGTTTCCTACCGGATGCGATGTGAAACAATATGACAGATCGGTACCGTCAGAAGAATATTTTTCTATAAATGAAGGCGGTATATGAAAATATATCCGTGAAAATGCAGAGTCCTTATTGTTTGCGGCTTTGTGCGGCTCAAGGCTGTTGATAATAGCGAGAGAGCCGGAAGTGACATGGTAACAGGACTTTTGTACATAGAAATTGATATCGCCTTCAATAAGGAGATATATTTCATAAAAATTATGCATATGGTAGTGAGGATAGTTATCATAAGCATGATAAGAACTTAATTTCTGAAAGGCAACGTCATAATCTGTATTATCCATACAATATCACTCCCTATGACAATAATTACAATATTTTTAGCAAATAACGCAAAGAATATTGAAAAATAGTATTATAAGATGATTGTACAATAATGTATGGAGGTAATGCAATATGAATAAGAAAATAATATCATGGATAATGATCGTTGTATTTGCGCTGGGAATGGCAGGCATGCCTTACGGAAACGTATGCGCCAAAAATAAGCCGCAGATAAAAAAGATCAAGCTTGTTAAACCTAAAAAGAAAAAGCTTACGATGGAAAAAGGAAGTAAGTACAGATTGAAAGTAAAAGTACTTCCCGGAAATGCTTCCGACAAAAAACTAAAATACATATCCGGCAAACCAAAAATTGCGAGCGTTAATAAAAAAGGCGTGATAAAAGCCCGCAAAAAAGGAACTGCAAAAATTACCGTAAAAACAACGGACGGAAGTAAAAAGAAAAAGGTGATAAAAGTGAAAGTTATTGAAAGATCGGATAAAAATGTGATTACAGACAATAAAGGCGCAAATAATGACGTGCCGTATACAAGTACGCCGCCGGAAGCAGCAAAAAAGCCTGACGGACAGTTTGTCATTGCTTCAAATAAAGAGGCAGTAAAACTGTATATTGACGAGGACTCCGACGATTATGAAGGACTAAAGCTTGCAGCGGAAAGTTTTGCGGAAGATGTAAGGAAAGTTTCTGACGCGGAACCGGAGATAGTTACAGACAGCAGTAAACTTTCGGGCTCGGTTATCATTGTCGGAAGCGTCGGTGAAAATGAGCTTATAGACAAACTTGTGTCGGAAGGGAAATTAACGGCCGAAGACATAAAAGGAAAGTGGGAAGTATATAAAACGGACGTGATAGAAAAGCCTTTTTACGGTGTGGAAAAAGCGCTTGTGATCGCGGGAAGCGATAAACGCGGAGCAATATACGGCTTATATTCAATATCTGAGATGATGGGCGTATCGCCGTGGGTATACTGGGCCGACGTTAATCCTGAGAAAAAAGAAGAAGTATCGTTTAAATATTCGCAGCTTAGTATTACTTCAAAAGAGCCTTCCGTAAAATACAGGGGAATATTTTTAAATGACGAAGAGCCGTCTCTCGGAACATGGGTAAATAATAAATTCAAAACGACGAGCGGCGGGAAATTTAATGAAAAATTTTATGCGCATGTATTTGAACTCCTTTTAAGGCTTAAAGCCAATTATATGTGGCCCGCGATGTGGAATTCCTCATTTGGCGCAGACGGAGCGGATTTTCCTGCTGCGAGCGCAGAACTTGCGGATAAATACGGGATAGTCATGGGAACATCGCACCATGAGCCAATGATGCTCGCGCACCAGGACTGGGTAAGAAATAAGAGTAAATACGGCAATGGCCAGTGGGACTGGATTACCAATTCAGACGGCCTTAAAGAGTTTTTTACATATGGAGCAAAGAATTTTGGAAAATATGACAATATAGCCACAATAGGGATGAGAGGCGACGGAGACGCAACTATGCTTCCGGAAGGAAGTACCGTAGAGGAAAATGTGTCGCTGCTTAAAGAGATAATAACCGCGCAAAAGAAAATACTTTCTGAAAATAATCTGTCCGATAAACCTAAAATGATCGCGCTCTATAAGGAAGTGGAAGAATACTGGTATGGAGATGAAGATACGGCAGGCTTAAAAGAATGGGACGGGCTTGATGATGCGATAGTTCTTCTTGCCGAGGATAACTACGGCAACTTAAGGACCCTTCCCAACGAGGCGGACCGCAGCCGCGCGGGAGGCTGGGGAATGTATTATCATTTTGATTATAACGGCGCGCCGGCATCATATCAGTGGACGCAGACATTCCAGCTTCAGAAAGTCTGGGAACAGATGTCAATGGCGTATGATTACGGGGTTAAGGATATATGGATCGTAAATGCGGGCGATCTTAAGCCTATGGAAATGCCGATATCATTTTTCTTAGATATGGCATATGATTTTGATACGTGGGGAACGGCAAATACAGACAGCGCTTCGGAATATGAAGATATGTGGTTAAAGGAACAGTTTGGAAGCTGTCTTAATGACGAAGAGATAGATGAAGTGTCAAAGATCATAGACGATTATACGCGCATAACTACGCTCAGAAAACCGGAAATCGTGACCGGAACCACGTTTAGCCTTGAAAATTATAATGAGGCTGCAGACATTCTTGACAGTATAGACAGCATATATGAACGCGCGGAAAAATATAGGAATAAGATCCCAAGCGAAGCGCAGGCGGCTTATTACCAGCTTGTATATTATCCTGCAGTAGCGACCACAAATATAATAAAAATGCAGATATATTCAGGACTTAACAAAGCGTTTGCAAAGTCTAAAGTAGCAAGCGCCAATGTATATGCGGGACTTGTTGATAATGCGATTGTATTTGACAAATATCTTGAAAATATATACAGTAAAGATATGCCGGGCGGCGTAGGAGATAAATGGGACGGAATGATGGCTCAGGCTACGAACGCAAGACATGTTGGTTATGCGTCATGGCAGCCTGAAGGCGCTTATCCGGTACCGGAATATATAGAACTTCCCGAACAGTCCGCGATGTATGTTAATATACGCGGCGAGACTAAAGTATACAGTGATGGAAATGTAAGCCTCCCTGTATTTACCGATATAAATAAAGAAAACAGTTATATAAACATTATTAACGGAGGAACAAGGGCGTTTGATTATACCGTAACCGCAGACGCGGACTGGATAAAGCTCACAAAAGAAAGCGGTACTGTGACCGATCAGGATACTGTCGGGATATCAGTGGATTTTGATAAGTTATCATCGGATGCGGAAGCCGCTGTAACCGTTAAGGGCAATTCGCAGACAGTAACGCTTTTGGTATCAGCGGATATAGTCGATATTTCAGGTCTTGAGAAAATGACGTATGTAAAGACTAATGATTATATTTCGATAGAAGCGGCGCATTATTCTGATGCGGTTTCGGGAACAGGCGGAGCTTGCTGGAAAGAAATAAAAGATTACGGAAGGACGCTTTCCGGAATGAAGGTATTTCCGACGACGCAGACTTTTAACGACGTATCCGGCGCGCCTTACATGGAATATAAGATATACGTTGATAATGACGAGAGATATACCATGCAGACGCATATAGCTCCTTCAAATAATGTTGACTGGAACAATGTAACGATGAAGTTCGGAATATCGGTTGACGGCGGGGATATTATGGTCACGGATACGATCACGCCTTCATATGTGGCGGGCACATGGCGAGATTCGACCTGGTCTAATGCCGTAAGAAATAATATAAGGACGATCGATAAATCACTGGGCAGCCTGTCCAAAGGAGAGCATACGATAAGGATATATGCAATAGACCCGGCGGTTGTGATTGAGAAACTGATCATATACCCTGATTCAAATAAACTGAAAAATTCATATATGGGTCCAAAGGAGAGTTACTATGTGCAATAAACTTGAGATTGAGTAATAAGCAGCCGGGCTTGCCCGGCTGTGTTTTAATTTAATGATTAAGCTGCTTACTCCACATCTGCGCCATTCGTTCTTTTTATAGTCCTTGGAAGCGCATCCTTTGAATTTTTCCACGGGGCGTCGGCGTTCCTGTAATCAAATTTATCCGTAAACCATTCGAGATCGCCCTGCAGTTCTTTTAAACTGTCCATATATACCGTATTAAGCGTTGTTATGAATTCCTCATATTCCCTTCCGCTTATATATTCGGAAGCTTTTTCATGCAGAAGAATATAATGATTGGTACAGATTCCTTTTGTTTTCTTAAATGCCGACTGAAAATCGGAGTCGCTATGGTACAGATGGAATATAGTAGCGATGTATCTGTCAAATGTAGCGTTTACTTTATCGCAGACATAACATGAGGAGCATATATTTTTTAAAAATTCGACTGCGCCGTCGGAAGTTTTCTTTTTGAATAAAGACGGAGCGCTTATGTTTTTCGGCATAAGCTTCTCCAGGTTCTTTATAGTATATTGAAGATGCGTATTAAGTATCAGCCCGAGTCCGAGACGGTTCTGGTGCTTATAAAGCATGGCGATATGGTCGCTGCAGAAACCGGTTTTGTCTGTGACTGCCCTGATATCATCTTCCATATAGCTTGGGCCCATTGTGAATTCTATTACGTCTTTTTCTATGTCCTTATGCATTTTGCATACCGGACACTCACATTCTGCCGCAAACGCATCGTTTACGGGGATTGTATATAATGCTTCTTTCATAATTGACCTCCGGATCGTATTATTTGGATATATTATACCATCTTAGCTTTGACTTTAAAATAGTTATACATTAGAATTGAAATGAAAAAGGTAAAAGAAGGTGTTTGTATGACAGACAGATTTGAATTCAGAAGCATTAATAAATGGGAAGCCGATGAAGCCGTCAGCATTGAGTAGATATGTTTTCCGCCGAATGAAGCATGTTCGGAGAAAGATATGAAAGACAGGATAGAAAAAGTCCCGGAACTGTTTTTGGTTGCCGCCGATAAAAAAACAGGAAAGATCGCGGGATTTTTAAACGGACTTGCAACGGATGAAGATATATTCAGGGATGAATTTTTTACGGATGCGGACCTTAATGACCCAAATGGAAAAAATATTATGATATTGGGTCTTGACGTGCTGCCGCAGTACCGTATGCAGGGGCTCGGCAGGGAACTTGTGAACAGATATGCGGTGCGTGAAAGGAAAAACGGGCGCAGAATGCTCATACTTACATGTCTTTACGAAAAAGTTAAGATGTATGAAAAAATGGGATTTTGCGATAAAGGGATATCAGGTTCGGTATGGGGCGGCGAAGAATGGCATGAGATGAGCAGATGTATATCTTATAACTTTTACGGGCATGATAAGGCGTCTGAGATTAAGGCGGCAAACAATATATATCCGGGGATCGAAACGCCGCTTGATCTGTATGACGCGCTGTCGGATATATGGTGCGCGGAAACGTGCGCGCCCCGGATGAGGGCGGAATGGACTAAGGAAAACATGACGCTTGGGCAGTGTTCGATCACGGCTTTTCTGGCGCAGGACATATTTGGCGGCGCGGTGCGCGGCATGACAACAGAAAGCGGAGGCATCCACTGTTATAATGTTGTGAACGGGATCATTTTTGACCTGACGTGTGAACAGTTCGGCGAAAAAGCAAAGGAATTTGTATATGGCTCGGACCCCGTTCAGGACCGAGACTCGGCTTATCATTTTGGAAAGGAAGAGAAGTTCAGAAGATATGAGTATATTAAGGAACATCTCAGGCAAAATACGTTAATAAACAAAGATGAACACATAGGATCGTAAAAACAAGAGAAAATAAGAGTATAAATGAGAAAAAAACAGATACAGTGAAAGATTATACAAAAAACGGTTAAAAAAAAGAAATATACAAATGATACGAATTTGCAAATAATGGATGAATTGGCTAATATATAAAACAGTAGTTAGCACTCGACATGAGTGAGTGCTAATAATGCATAAAAAATATTAGGAGGAATGTATGATGAAGTTAGTACCTTTAGGAGACAAAGTTGTTTTAAAACAGTTAGAAGCAGAAGAGACTACTAAGTCAGGTATCGTACTGCCGGGACAGGCGCAGGAAAAACCGCAGCAGGCGGAAGTAATTGCCGTAGGACCGGGCGGAACGGTTGACGGTAAAGAAGTTGTGATGCAGGTTAAGCCGGGAGATAAAGTTATATATTCAAAATATGCCGGAACAGACGTTAAACTCGGCGATGATGAATATGTTGTTGTAAAACAGAGCGATATAGTAGCTATAGTTGAAGATTAATATTTAATATTATCAGGAGGTAATAATAATGGCAAAAGAGATTAAATACGGCGCAGAGGCAAGAGCCGCGCTTGAAGCAGGAGTTAACAAACTCGCCGATACAGTAAGCGTAACACTTGGACCTAAGGGAAGAAATGTAGTACTTGATAAATCATATGGCGCGCCTATGATAACAAACGACGGCGTGACGATCGCAAAAGAGATAGAACTTGAGGACGGATTTGAAAATATGGGCGCGCAGCTTGTAAAAGAAGTTGCAACCAAGACGAATGACGTTGCCGGAGACGGAACTACTACAGCTACGGTTCTTGCGCAGGCAATGATTCATGAAGGAATCAAAAACCTCGCAGCAGGCGCTAACCCTATCATCCTCAGAAAAGGTATGCAGAAGGCAACAGATTGTGCCGTTGAAGCAATAAAGGGAATGAGCCAGGTCCTTTCAGGAAAAGACCAAATCGCAAAAGTTGCCGCTATTTCAGCAAGCGACGAGGCTGTTGGCGAGATGATTGCCGACGCAATGGAAAAAGTAAGCAATGACGGAGTTATAACGATAGAAGAAAGCAAGACTATGCTTACAGAGCTTGATCTTGTAGAAGGTATGCAGTTTGACCGCGGATATGTATCGGCTTATATGTGTACAGATATGGATAAGATGGAAGCTAATCTCGATGATCCGTACATCCTTATCACGGATAAGAAGATCAGCAATATCCAGGAGATCCTTCCTCTGCTTGAACAGGTTGTACAGTCAGGTGCAAAACTTCTCATAATAGCTGAGGACGTTGAAGGAGAAGCGCTCAGCACGCTTGTTATCAATAAACTCAGAGGAACGTTCTCTGTAGTTGCAGTTAAAGCGCCGGGTTATGGCGACAGAAGAAAGGATATGCTCCAGGATATCGCAATCCTTACAGGCGGAACGGTTATTACCGAAGAGCTTGGCCTTGATCTTAAAGAAGCTGCACTTGATCAGCTCGGACGCGCTAAATCAGTAAAAGTAACAAAGGAAAATACAATTATTGTTGACGGTCTTGGCGATAAAGCAGATATTGATTCAAGAGTAGCAATGATTAAAAAGCAGATAGATGAAACAACATCCGACTTTGACCGTGAGAAGCTTCAGGAAAGACTTGCAAAGCTGGCAGGAGGAGTTGCGGTAATCCGTGTAGGAGCAGCTACCGAGACAGAAATGCAGGAAAAGAAACTTCGTATGGAAGATGCTCTTAATGCAACGCGCGCAGCAGTAGAAGAAGGAATAATCGCCGGAGGCGGTTCAGCTTATATCCATGCATCCAAAGAAGTAAGCGCACTTGCAGCAACTCTTGAAGGAGATGAAAAGACCGGAGCAAATATAATCCTTAAAGCCCTTGAGGCGCCGCTTTACAAGATATCTCAGAACGCAGGCATGGAAGGTTCGGTTATTGTAAGCAAAGTTAAGGAAAGCAAAGCGGGAACAGGATATGACGCACTCCGTGATGAATATGTAGATATGGTAGAAAGCGGTATACTTGACCCTGCAAAGGTTACAAGAAGCGCTCTTCAGAATGCAACAAGCGTAGCATCAACGCTTCTTACAACAGAATCAGTAGTATCAACAATAAAAGAAGACGTTCCGCCAATGCCGGCAGGAAATCCCGGCATGGGAATGATGTGACGATAAGCACGAACGCACCATGAATATAAGCTGTCAGCTCCGGCTGCTTGCAGACGGGAGTGACAGCTTATTGTTCATGGTATGTGAGTACAACGAACAGCCCTGTATATATGCGATTTTTGCATATATACAGGGCTGACGTCGTGCTTATCGGGATTGCGGACCGATGCTTATCGGGACGATGAGTCGTGCTTATCGGGATTGCGGACCGATGCTTATCGGGACGATGAGTCGTGCTTATCGGGATTGCGGACCGATGCTT
>CANQDW010000042.1 GCA_947593975.1 uncultured Lachnospiraceae bacterium | reverse complement strand
CCCTTATCTCAACCACGATCCTTACCTGCGGTGAATGTACGTCCACCTTCATCTCAGGGAATTTTTCTATAAGGACCGCCCCGAGCTTTTTTCCTATCTCAGGCGAAGTGTAAGGATAATGTTTGTCGCCGCGTTTTGCCTCTACTTTAAATGTAAAATTCCTGTCTTTATAACGCTCATTTACATGCGATACGGCTGCTTCGCACACGCTTTCCCAATCTTTATTATCCACAAGCATGACCGGACATATCGCAGCTATCCCGAATACCTTTGTAAGCGCGGCGATCACTTCGTCATAATCATATTCGCAGAGCGCTTCGACATATATCCTGCCCTGTTCTTTTGATATTTCAAACTCGCCCTCTGCGCATTTAAGGGCGTCTTTTATATTTTTACAAAGCGCGTCTTCAAAAACATACCTGTTTTTTCCTTTAATCCCTATCTCCGAATATTTTATCAAAAATGCTTTATACATATATTTCAGCCTTTCTTTAATAACTTCTGAATTTCCGCAGTATCGGAATATGTTTTTTTATCATGCGGACAGCGTATTCCGCCTCTTCTTTTGTGCTTAACGACGATAACGACAATCTTATAGTCGAATCCACAAGCTGCTTTTTTAGCCCTATCGCCTGAAGCGTACCGCTTAGTCCCGGATGGTTTGACGAACACGCCGACCCCGACGATACATATACCCCGTCAGCGGCAAGCGCATGCAAAAGCACTTCGCTTTTTACTCCCTCAAATGAAACGCTTACTATATGCGGCGCCCCGATATCCGCGGAACACATGCTGTTTGCATTTATATATGCCCCGTCTATCTCCTTAAGGGAATCTATGAGTATCTGTTTTATCTTTCTCATGCCCGAAACATTACGCGAAAAATTCTTATGCATAATATCTGCGGCGCAGCCAAGGCCCGCAATGCCCGGAACGTTTTCCGTCCCCGAACGCATTCCGCGTTCCTGTCCTCCGCCGTATATATAAGGATTGATCCTCACATTATCCGCCGCATACAAAAAGCCTGTGCCTTTCGGTCCGTGAAATTTATGCCCGCTTACGGACATAAGGTCCACATCCCACTTTTTCGGATATATTTCAAGTTTGGAGTAACCCTGGATCGCATCCACATGGAAAAGTATATCGCTCTTTATTTCTTTTGCCGCCTTTATTAGGCCTTTTATATCCGATATGCTCCCTATCTCATTGTTTACAAGCATAACCGATATAAGTATCGTGTCGTCACGTATATTATCGCAAAGTTCTTTTTCTTCTATTTCACCGTTTTTATTAACGGGTATGTAGGTGACTTCATACCCCATATTTTCAAGGAATATAAGCGGTTCATGCACCGAAGCGTGTTCAAAAACCGTAGATATTATATGCTTTCCCTTTCTTGCCTGCGCAAGCGCCGCTCCTATAAGGGCCTGATTATTGGCCTCGGTGCCGCCTGATGTAAATATGATATTCTGCGGCCTGCATTTTAACGTACCGGCTATAATTTCCCGCGCATCAGATATATATTGTTCGGCTTTCATACCCATAGTATGCTTTGAGGACGGATTGGCATAATCCTCTTTCATTACTTTAAGCATTATATCCGTTACCTCGGGTATGACTTTTGTTGTAGCCGCATTATCCAGGTATGCCTGCATTATCTTTACCACCTTACTTTAAACTCATAAGTGTTCCGACATATGGAACATAAGTATCGAAAGCACCGCCATTCCCGCTGTTTCAGTGCGGAGTATGCGGTTTCCAAGCGATATTACCTTAAAATCACGCTTTCCTGCAAGCTCTGCTTCCTCATCCTCATATCCGCCCTCGGGACCTATAAATATCCCAACCGAAGATTTATCCGAAGCTTCTTTTATGCACTTTTTTGAATACTCCATACCTTTCGCGTTTTCATACGGGAAGAGATTATATTCCAGGGTTTTCGCATACTCTGCCGCTTCCAAAAAAGTCATCGGGGGCTTTATATCGGGAATGATACCCCGCCCGCACTGCTTTGCCGCAGACTCGGCTATAAGCCTCCACCTTGCAAGTTTCTTATCCTGCTTATTTTTATCCATTATCTTAACTACGCATCTTTTAGTTATGACCGGGATTATCTCATACACGCCAAGTTCGACGGCTTTCTGTATGATAAGATCCATTTTGTCAAGCTTTGGGAGCGCCTGGAAAAGATACAGCCTGTTATCCGGCTCGCCCGCGCTTTTTACTTTCTTTTCTATCTGCGCAGCCACATGATCTGAAGCAATCCCGCTTATCGCACAATAATAATCATTGCAGCACCCGTCGCAGCATATTATACGTTCGCCCTCTTTCATCCTAAGGACATTTTTAATATGGTTTACGTCTTTTCCTTCGATAATTATCGTATTATCGCGCATGTTATCTATGTTAAAATAGAATCTGTTCATATCTTCCCGCTTTCTTTTTCAAGTTCATATGCCTTAATTACCGCTTCCCTTTCGCTGTAAGGATACTTCACTCCCTTTATTTCCATATAATCTTCATGTCCTTTACCTAACAAAAGGATTATATCTCCCTCTTTCGCGTGTCTGATCGCATATGCTATCGCCTCTACCCTGTCTTCTATCTCGGTATATTTGCCGTTATGCTTTGCAAGCCCCACTTTAATATCATCGTTAATGGCACTTACTTCTTCGTTTCTCGGATTATCACATGTAAGAACTGAAAAATCTGCAAGTTCCCCCGTTACTTCACCCATATCATATCGCCTGAGCTTTGAACGGTTCCCTCCTGCGCCGTATACGCATATTATGTGTGCCGGATCATACTCCCTTAACGTATTTAGGACGCTCCTTGTGCTCACTTCATTATGCGCATAATCTATTATTACCGAAAATTTATCCGAAATCGAAACAAGTTCCACCCTTCCCGGGATCCTTACATGCCTCAGCGCATTAAGTATAGTCTCTGTATCTATTCCGATAAGATGGCATGCAAATACCGCCGCCATTGAATTATAAGCATTAAACCTGCCCGGTATCTCAAGTACCGCATCGGCGTCGATCATGCCCGACATAGTATAAGATACTCCGAGAACTCCTTTGCTGCTCCACTGCTTTATATCTTTCATTCGCAGATCGGCTTCTTCCAATGAACCGAATGTATAATTTTTCTCACATGAGGAATTGCGCACGAATATATCGCACACCTCATCATCAGCATTAAATATCCCGATCTTAGCCTGCTTAAAAAGCCTTTCCTTGCATTTTCTGTATTCTTCAAGAGATGAATGTTCGCCCTTTCCTATGTGGTCAGGCGAAAAATTCATGAATATCGCGATATCAAACTCAATGCCTGCAGTCCTGTCAAGCATAATTGCCTGCGACGACACTTCCATAACCGCATATTCACAGCCGTCGTCAGCCATCTGCCGCAGAAGCGAATGGATCACATATGATTCCGGAGTGGTAAGTCCCGTCTTTACTTTATTATCCTTCCAGAAAGCGCCCACGGTTCCGATAAGCCCGCAATGATGCCCGGCTTTTTCTATTATGTCTTTTATCATATATGAAGTTGAAGTTTTGCCTTTAGTGCCCGTTATCCCTATAAGCTTAAGCTGCTTTGCCGGGTTTTTAAAATATACCGACGACATATGCGCAAGCGCCGTCCTGCATGAGCCTACTATTATCTGAACAACATCGTCAGGAAGTGTGAGCGGATGTTCTGCTATTATAGCCGCAGCCCCCGCATTTACCGCTTCGGAAGCATACATATGCCCATCGGTCACCGCGCCCGATATACAGATAAAAGCGCAGCCTTTTTTTACTTTTCTTGAATCATATATAAGGTCGTTAACGTCTGTATTTATATCGCCTGATATGCATTTATGATCCAGATCACCAAGCAGATCCTTAAGTTTCATAATCTCTTTTCTCCCCGTACTTATTAATGGCCGGAAATTCAGCCGCAAGGTATTGCAGATACATCTATATCGGCTTCAAATACCGTATTTGAAACTCCGGTCATATACATATGCCCGTCTTCTTCGTTCCAGTTAATATCAAGTATCCCGCCAATCTGCTCTACTTTAACATGCCTGTCGCTTTTTCCCGTAACAACGGCGGCTGCGACAGCTGTACAGCATCCTGTTCCACAGCCTATTGTTTCCCCCGTTCCGCGCTCCCATTCACGTATTTTTATATAGCCGCGGCTTACAATCTGCGCAAATGTAACATTAGTCCTGTTTGGGAAAAGAGACGTCATACATTCTATCTCCCTGCCGTACTTATGGACATCAAAAGACGCAACGTCGTCAATAAATGCAACGCAGTGCGGATTGCCCCATGATACCGCAGTGATATTAAGCGTTATGTCCTTTACCTTTACCGGCTGTTCAATGAACCTGGGAAGCTTTGTCACAACCGGTATCATGCCTGTATCAAATATCGGTCCGCCTATATCCGCCCTTATATTAACAGCCTGTCCGTTTTCACAAAACAGTTCAAGATACTTTATCCCGCCGAGCGTCTCGATTGTAACATTCGTCTTATCCGTAAAACCGTGGTCATATACATATTTACCGACGCTTCGTACCGCATTTCCGCACATTTCGCCTTCGGTACCGTCAGGATTAAATATCCTCATGCGAAAATCCGCCTTCTCAGAAGGACATATGAGTACCATTCCGTCCGAACCGACCGCAAAATGCCTGTCGGATATATACTTTGCAAGTTCAGAAAGGTTCGGGAGTTTCTGATTGATCGCATCTATATACACATAATCATTCCCGTATGCCTGCATCTTGGTAAAACGCATAATATCTCCTCCTTAAGACATTGCCTTATCAAGGTCGTTTATAATATCATTTACGTTTTCTATACCAACGGAAAGCCTTAAGAATGAACGTGTTATTCCAAGTTTTTCCTTAACATCTTCCGGTGTATCCTCATGCGTCTGAGTAGTAGGATATGTTATAAGCGTCTCCGTTCCTCCGAGACTCTCCGCAAACATGACCATATCCACATCCCTTAGTATTTTCATCACAGTCTCTTCACAATCAACGGCAAATGAGATCATTCCGCCAAAACCTGTCGTCTGTTTCATTGTGACCGCATAATCCTTATGGTCTTCAAATCCGACATAATATACTTTCTTTACTTTAGGATGATTTCTAAGCCATGACGCAACTATCTTTGCATTCTCATTATGGCGTTCCATCCTGAGATGGAGCGTCTTAAGCCCTCTTAACATAAGCCACGAATCCATAGGCGCAAGCCCGCTTCCGTGTGATTTAAGCTGAAGGGTAAAGTGCGCGGCAAGTTTCTCATCCCTTACAACGGCCGCTCCCGCGATTATGTCATTGTGTCCTCCGAGATATTTGGTCGCGCTGTGGATAACGATATCCGCCCCAAGAGTAAGCGGCTTCTGGAAATACGGCGTAAGGAATGTATTATCAACTACCGATAACGCCCCTATCTCATGCGCAATATCAGATACGGCGCGTATATCGACTACTTTCATCAGAGGATTTGACGGTGTTTCTATAAATATCATCTTTGTATTGGATTTGATCGTATTTCTCAGCGCATCAAGATCCGACAGATCCACAAAATCATACTCTATTCCATATTTGCCGAATATCTGCGCCATGATCCTGTAGGTTCCGCCATAGATATCATCCATAAGAATGATATGGTCGCCCGGATCTAAAATGGTAAACAGCGCCATATTGGCAGCCTGTCCGCTTGAAAAGCAGAAACCATATTCGCCTTCCTCAAGTATGGCAAGCGTTCTCTCAAGCTCCTGCCTTGTTGGATTGGCAAGCCTGGAATAAGCAAATCCCGTGGTCTTTCCAAATTCGGGATGCCTAAACGTAGAACTCTGATATATAGGAAAGCTTACTGCGCCCGTCAGCGGTTCGCAGCCAAGCGCGCCGTGTACCGCTTTGGATTCAAAGCTAAGGTCTTCCTTTTTGCTGTAATCAGTATAGTTGCTAAAATTCTTCATATATTTCACCCTTTCCGATCGTTGACTTAACATTATTTTTTATAGTAACATAATTTACCTTTTTATTCAATCACTGTCTTTTATATGTATTCCTCATATAAAAAAATATATATTGCTGCATTATCCCCGCATATCCGCTGTACATTTCCGCCGGGAACCCGCCCGGATACTCATTTGCCACAGCTCTTTTTATCCACACATCCTCAGGGAACGCGTCAAGCCTGTGGTATGCAAACAGCATTATGCAGCTTGCGACTTTTACGCCGACGCCGTACAGTTTAAGAAGTTCCTCCTTAAGTTCATCATCCGTCAGATAAAACAGCTTATCAAGGTCAATCTTTCCGGATGCGGCCGCTTCGGCGGCAGATGCGATATATTTGCTCCTGTATCCAATGGAACATAAAGCAAGCTCGTCATCGGACAGTCCCGCAACTTTCTCTGCTGAAGGAAACGCATATCTTATCCCCCGCTTCGTTTGGATCTCATCCCCGCAAAGCGCGCATAATTTTTCTATCGAAGTCCTTATCGCGGGTATCGATTTTCTCTGCGATATGATAAAGCTCACAAGCATCTCCCACGGATCCTGCCTTAGTATCCTTATCCCTTTTCCGTATTTTACCGCATTAACAAGAAACGTATCCTGCGGATCAACTGCCGATTCTATTTTCTCATAATCAAAATAATCAAACGACATATCAAAATAATCTTTCCAGACTTTCTCGTATTCATCCTCATCACATTCAAGTTCATACGCCGATTTATCCTCGTGATATTTTATCTCAAGATACTTTCCCTTATATATAAGCCCGTATGTCCCGTCTTTATTTTCCGTCATCCTGAAACACTGTCCGCTGTCAGCGATCTTGACAATATCAAAATGTTCCGATCCCACAAACATATCTTTCATCCCTCATACATGTATTTTTTTATTATCTGCAGAAGTTTGTCATAACTTTCAATATGGCTTAATTTATTCCTGAACTTTGCGGAATTTTTAAGTCCCTGCGTATACCATGCGGCATGTTTTCTCATTTCGCGCATTCCCGTGTACTCGCCTTTATATTCTATATTCATCTTCGCATGCCTTAAGATCATTTCCGCTATCTCGCAAGAAGACGGCATTGGCGGTATTTCTCCTGTCTGCATGTATTTTTTCGCCCGCTCAAATATCCATGGGTTCCCTCTTGCCGCCCTTCCTATCATAAACGCATCTGCGCCGGTATGCTCATACATTTTTTTAATATCAGGCACGTCGTATATATCACCGTTTCCTATAACCGGTATACCGACTGCTTTTTTCACCTTTTCTATGACTTTTAAATCCGCCTCTCCGGAATAATACTGCTCTCTTGTCCTTGCATGTACGGCAACTGCCTGCGCCCCGTAATATTCCGCCATTTTCGCAAATTCTTCAGCGCAGTCGTCGTCCTTTCCGAAACCTTTTCTGAACTTTACGGTAACAGGCTTTTTTACTGCCTTTACAACGGCGTCGATTATCTTTCCCGCAAGCTTATGATCTTTCATAAGCGCGCTCCCTTCGCCGTTATTTACTATTTTAGGCACGGGACAGCCCATATTGATATCGATTATATCAAAATTGCGATGTTCGATTAACGCCGCAGCTTCCGCTACGATCTCCGGCTCGCTTCCAAAAAGCTGGACCGCGGCCGGCCGCTCCCTGTCATCTGTCGTAAGAAGCGTTTCTGTGTTCTTGTTTTTATAGATGAGCCCTTTTGCGCTTACCATTTCGGTATATACAAGCGACGCCCCGTATTCTTTGCACAACAAACGAAAAGGCAGGTCCGTAACCCCTGCCATTGGCGCAAGTATGATATTTCCGTCTATTGCGGCACTGCCTATATTAAACTTATTCAACCGTTACTACACCTTTCGTATATGAATCTCAGTCCGTATAAAGTAAGCTGCGGATTATATATCTGAATCTCGTCAGACTCTTCGGAAAGTATCTTTCCGAGCCCTCCGGTTGCTACGACTTTCGCATCGTGACAGCCGGACTCCTCCTTTATCTTCCTTATTATGTATTCCGTCTGTCCGATACCCCCGTAAAACAGCGCCGCCTGTATGCTTGTTACGGTATCTTTTGCAAGAATGGTATCAGGTTTTTTTATTTCAACTTCCGGAAGCTTCGCCGCATCTTTAAACAGCGCGTCGGCAGAAGTCCTTATGCCCGGGCATGTAACCCCGGCAAGGAATGTCCCGTCCTCCGATACAAGATCAAACGTTGTTGCTGTACCGTAATCGACAACTATAACCGGTCCGCCGTAAAGCGTAATTGCCGCAACCGCGTCTACTATCCTGTCTGCCCCGAGTTCCTTCGGATTAGCCGTCGCTATCTTAAGCCCGGTCTTGATCCCGCTTTTTACAATAACAGGATTGCAGCCAAAATATTTAATAATGCCGCTCGTAAGCGAATACATTATATTAGGCACTACCGATGCGATTATTGCCGCATCTATATCGTCGGGAACAACATTTATCTGCTTTATAAGCTCCATTATGATCATCCCGAATTCATCCGAGGTCCGCGGAAGCTTCGTAGTCATCCTGAAACTCCCTTTAAGCGTATCCCCGTCAAATACCCCAAGTGTTATATTTGTATTTCCGACATCAAATGCAAGAAGCATATTATCCTCCAACTCTAATGCTTATTAAGCACAAATGCTTTATAATAATCTTCAAGCTGCAAAAACAGTTCTTTTTTCTCCTCCCGCAGTTTCTTTATCTTAAGTTCGCTTCCTATCTCATCGAAAAACATATCGCCCTCATCGCAAAACACATGGAGCATAAGGTTTCCTTCATCGGAAAATCCGACCACGATCTGTCCTCCGACGTCTTCGGTATACATGACGCACATTATCTGCAGTTCTTTTTTTACGGCGTCAGGTATTCCCGCAAATCTATCGTTAAAATAATATTTACTGTTGTAGGCGCTGCATGCGCACAAAATCGTATCATTTATATCCATACAACCCTCCGGATATCATAAAGTCGCATACATGACTGCCTTTATCGTATGCATACGGTTCTCCGCCTCATCAAACACAACGGAACGCTCTGATTCAAACACCTCGTTCGTAACTTCCAGTTCTCCGAGCCCGAATTTTTCTTTTACATCACGTCCAACCTTCGTGCCAAGGTCGTGATATGCCGGAAGACAGTGCATAAATATTGCCGAAGGTCCTGCTTTCTCCATAACTTCCATCGTAACCCTGTATGGTTTCAAAGCGTTTATCCTCTCCGCCCATACTTCTTCCGGCTCGCCCATTGAAACCCATACATCAGTATATACGATATCTGCGCCTTTTACGCCCTCGCGGACATTTTCGGTAAGCGTTATGCTTCCGCCCGACTGTTCGGCATAAAGCCTGCATTTATTAACAAGTTCTTCATTGGGGAAATATTCGGAAGATGTGCACGCCGTAAAATGCATTCCCATCTTTGCGCAGGCGATCATAATGGAATTGCCCATATTATATCTCGCATCTCCCATATATACCCATTTAAGTCCCTTGATCTTTCCAAAATGTTCCTTTATCGTAAGAAGGTCTGCCAAAAGCTGCGTAGGGTGATATTCGTTTGTAAGTCCGTTCCATACCGGGACATCGGAATAATCCGCCAAGGCTTTTACAATCTCCTGGCCGTAACCGCGGTACTCTATTCCGTCAAACATCCTTGAAAGCACGCGCGCTGTATCGGCTATGCTTTCTTTCTGCCCTATCTGCGAACCTTTAGGGTCAAGATATGTAACGCCCATGCCAAGATCGTGCGCCGCAACCTCAAACGAGCACCTTGTTCTCGTACTCGTCTTTTCAAATATCAGCGCAATATTTTTGCCTCTGTGGACATCATGCATAATCCCGTTTTTTTTGTCATCTTTTAATCTCTTCGCCAGATCCACAAGATATTCTATCTCTTCCGGCTCATAATCAAGAAGCGTAAGAAAATCACGTCCTTTTAAATCCACAAGTCTTTCCTCCAAACCAGATAATTGATATGTTGAAATATACACCAAATCGCCATATGTGTCAATTCCCGCCGCCTATAAGGTCCTGTTCAAGTATCTGTTCCGATACCGTCTTTAAGGCAATTGCTTTTTCATAATATTTCCTGGCGTCCTCGACCGGTATCTCCTCTCCTGTTTTCGGGTTCCAGGCGCGTCCCGTTTCAAATATCTCTTCCCTTGATATCTCATACATCATATCATCGGTAACAAACGAACCCCTCAGCATATATGCGGTAAACGCAACAAACCCCTCTTTGGCATTTACAGCATCCTGACCGAGGATATACTCATCATCGGAAATCTCTATATCCATCAGATTGGCAATCGTAGGGAATATATCGATCTGACCCGATACGACAGATACCGTTTTTGTCACGCCGCTTCCCGGGATATGTATGATAAGCGGGACTTTAAGCATCTCGTCATAATCGTATTCTTTTTTAAGGAACCGTCCCATATATACATCATTATCATCCATATCCTTATTAAGGCCGTGATGGTCTCCGTAAAAGATAATGATGCTGTTGTCATATAAGCCTTCTTCTTTAAGCTTATCAATAAGCACTCCTATGGCGGTATCCGTATAATGCGCCGTCTGGAGATAATTTGCAAATTTGCTGTCTTCGTCCTCTTCTTTTATCGGTATCTCTTTTAAATTTTCATCCATTTCAAACGGGTGATGGTTTGTAAGCGATACTATAAACGAAAAAAACGGGGAAGTCTGTTTTTTCATTATGTCTACAGCCTGTGTATAGACCGATTCATCAGATATCCCAAGCCCTATTATATCAGACTGATCCAAATCCTCCATGGCATAATACTTATCAATCCCCTGTCCGCCGTAAGCTTCTCTTCTGTTCCAGAAATCTCCTTCATATCCATGCACCGCAAACGTGGAGTATCCCTGCCTTTTCAGGTGCCACGGAAGCCCGTCGTATGTATTGTCCTGATACAGCGTATATATTTCACGTTCAATAACCGGATACAGTGAGTTAAGCGCCGAAAACTCAGCGTCAGCGGTATTTCCTTTTCCTATGTTCGAATAAAAGTTATCAAAGTATATGGTATCGTTTTTTATCAATTCATTAAGATTCGGCGTCAGCGTCACGCCATTATACGAAGCATTTATGAGAAAATTCTGAAACGCCTCAAGCTGTATCATGATCACGTTTCTTCCCTGCGCGATTCCCTTAAGTTCCGCCGCATCCGCATCGGGAGCATTGTCATCGATGATAGACATTACTTCTTTTTCGTCTATATCTTTTTTTGTAAGCCTTCCAACAGTATTATCATATATGTCTGCCGTATGGTTTACAAAAAATTCCTCTCCCGTGGTATTTGCAATAATTATACTGTTTACCGGATTTACCGCAATAAAAATAAATACTGCAGCAAAAGCAATATCTCTGATGTATCTGTATTTTCTGCTCCTGTTTATACGGACTTTGCCAATACTGTGTTCTTTAACGCAGTTTTTGCCGTACTTTTTAAAGAAATTGATCACAACCGGTATATCAAGAAAAATAAATATGCTTACAGGAATAAATGTTGCAACAAAGCTCTGCGGAACTTTTGCAACATTTTTAATCTGCCATAGCTGCGCTACCGAAACAGTCTGATTATAATAATTAAAATACATTACATCCGCAAACATAAGGACGCTTATCCCAATATAGATGATTGAAAATATAACAGCCTTATGTTTGCGTGAAATTCCTGCAAGATATCCGGCTATGCTTAAAATAATACCGGCGCTTATTATTACATATAACAGAGAGTATATAGTCCAGTCTATAAGATAATAGTAAACCAGAAGCTTAACAATCAAAAATGCCAGCATAATACACTCTGAACGTATAATTGTTTTCTTCCCCGTATCCATAAATCAATCTTTCTTATCCTCTTTAATAACTTCCGTAAATGATTTTGCAAGTCCTGCGATTCCCTGTATTTCAGAAGGGATAATGATCTTTGTTGCTTTTCCGTCTGCAGCCTTTGCAAATGCTTCGAGGCTTTTGAGCGTTATAACCTCTCCGCTTGGCATAGCTTCATTCAAGAACCGGATACCGTCTGCATTGGCTTTCTGCACTGTAAGTATAGCTTCCGCCTGTCCTTCGGCTTCCCTTATGGTCGCTTCCTTCTTAGCTTCAGCCCTCAGTATAGCGGCTTCCTTTTCAGCCTGCGCGTCAAGGATTGCCGATTCTTTCTTTCCTTCTGCCACAAGGATAGTTGACTTCTTTTCTCCTTCTGCTATGAGGATCGCTTCTCTTCTTTCTCTTTCCGCCTTCATCTGTTTTTCCATTGCATCCTGTATAGCGGCAGGAGGTATGATATTCTTAAGTTCCACACGGTTTACTTTAATTCCCCATGGGTCGGTAGCCACATCGAGCGACACTCTCATTTTAGTATTGATGATCTCTCTTGAAGTAAGCGTTTCGTCAAGCTCAAGGTCGCCTATGATATTACGGAGCGTAGTTGCCGTAAGGTTCTCTATAGCCATTATCGGATTCTCGACTCCGTACGCATAAAGCTTAGGGTCCGTTATCTGATAAAATACAACCGTATCGATCCGCATTGTAACGTTATCTTTAGTTATAACCGGCTGCGGCGCAAAATCTACTACCTGTTCCTTAAGCAGCACCCTTTTTGCCACGCGGTCAATAACCGGCACTTTAAAATGTATGCCTACACCCCATGTCGCCTGATATCCGCCGAGTCTTTCCACTACGTACGCCGTAGCCTGCGGGACTATCTTAACGCATGATGCCAGTATTATAAGAAGAACAAACACAACAATTATCGTACCTATGATACCTCCGATATTTGCAGCTGAAATATTGATATCATTAGATATCAGACTTTTGATCTCTGTCATTATTACCCTCTCTTTCCGCCGTCTTTATCAGACAGGCTTACAATTAATTTTACTCCCGAAATACTGTTTACAGTTACCGTTGCGCCCTTATCGATAATATCGCCGCCTGCCGTTCTTGCCATCCACTCCTGTCCGTTAAGCGTAACGCGGCCCGAAGCATTGATATTATCAATCTTTTCAACTACCCTGGCTTTTTCTCCTATAAGACTTTCCGCATTGGTTTTTATCCGGTCCTTATTAAAATATTTTAATGCAAACGGTCTGGTAAATATAAGAGTTACCAGTGAGATAATAAAGAAAATTATTATCTGCAATATAAGATTGGCGCCGCATGCCGATGCAATAAAAGCTGCAAGCGCCCCAAACGCAAACCATATTGTCGTAAGTCCAAGCGTAATTATTTCAAGCAGGATCAGAACAGCCATTATAATAAGCCAGTAATAGCTTTCCATACACATCACCCCTTCCCTGTAATTATATCGCTGTTTTATAAAAATTTCAAGGAACTATGATACATTATAATACCCGCCGCGATTCCTGCGTTTAACGACTCGCTTGCAGGGTCCATGGGTATCCTTATATTCTCATCGCATGCATTTTTCGCGCGTTCCGACATGCCTTTCGATTCATTTCCGATAACAAATGCGGCATGCGGCTTATATTCTATTTTCCTTATATCATTTCCCGCAAGATGGGTTCCGTATACAGTTATTCCGCTTTGTTTACACTCTTCTATAATGTCACATATATCTCCGCCATATGCAAACGGCAGTCTGAGCGCCGCCCCCATCGCCGAACGCACCACTTTCGGATTATACGAATCTGCGGTACCTTTGTTCAGTATCATTCCGTTAAATCCTGCTGCTTCGGCAGTCCTGAATATAGTCCCCAGATTTCCCGGATCCTGTATATCCTCAAGGATCAGTATACGCGTTATGCCCATACAGCATATGTCGTCGCAGAAATGCTTTACCCCATATTGTGAACATATAACATCTTTAACGGATGTATCCTTTATATCTGCGATCGCTATCATGCCCTGCGGAGTAACCGTATCCGACAACTCCTTAAAAACACTGTCAGATACTGTGTAAAAGCCGTTCTTTTGCAGCATTGCGGCCGTTTCTTCATAACTAAACCCCGCATACCGGTTATTTGACGAAGTTTTTAAACAGTCAAGTTCTAAAAGCGCGCTCTCGGAAATATATATTTCATTTACAAGTCCGAGTTTCAGCGCCTCAAGAACCATTTTAGGCCCTTCGACAATATAATGTTTCTGTTTTTTTCTCTCCCTGCCGTTTTTCTTTAATTTTATTATATTCTTAATATGCGGATTATTTGTGCTTTCTATCATCAGATGTCTCCTCTTTCATATTTACAAGTTTTACAAGCACATCATTTTCGCCAAGCACTACAAGCACATCATCACAGCATATCGGCATATCCGCATCGGGATTAACAAACATATCGTCTTCCCGCATGATCCCTATGACGTTTATCTTATATTTTGCTCTTAGATCGAGCGACCTGAGCGAACATCCTTCCCATTTTTCCGGTGCGTCTATCTCCATAATGCTGTATGTGGAAGAAAGCGACGTGGCGTCAAAATAATTACCGTGTACAAGCTGGTTCGCGGTTCTCATCCCGGCGTCATATTCCGGATATATTACTTTATCCGCGCCGACTTTTCTGAGTATTTTTGCATGAAGGTCTCCCCCGGCCTTGGCAAGCACATACTTAGCCCCTGCTTCTTTTGCAATTATCGCAGCCATTACGCTTGCTTCAATATTGTCGCCTATGCCGATCACAGTCCCATCGTAATTAGACAAGCCCAGAGTGTCTATGAACTCTTTATCTGTCACATCTCCTACTTCGGCGTATGTGGCATATTCTGCCGCTTCACTTACCATTTTCCGGTCCAGATCAACAGCCATAACTTCACACCCTGATTCTGCAAGGCATTTTGCAAGGCTCATTCCAAACTTACCGAGTCCAAGTACGGCAAATTCCTTGTTTTTCTTCATCACGACCCCTCCTAACCTACTCTTATATCTTCTTCGGGATAATGCCTTATATCACTGTCCGCTTTATTGGTATTAAAGAATAAAGCAAGCGAGATAGGTCCTATCCTGCCTATATACATTGTCAGTATTATTATTATCTTTCCTATTGTATCAAGCGTCTGCGTCATACCGCGCGTAAGCCCTACTGTAGCAAGCGCCGAAACAGTCTCATACAAAGTATTAAGAAAATCTTTATTCTGCGTAACGCACAAAGCTCCCATTGAAATTATAAGCACGCCCGCATCTATCATAAGCACCGCTATGCCTTTTCTTACATTCTGTCCGGATATGCTTCTGCGGAATACTTCCGTATCCTGCCTGTTTTTTATGATTGCTGAGACAGTAAGTATTATCATTGCAACCGTTACAGTCTTTACGCCTCCGGCAGTACCTGACGGCGAACCTCCGATAAACATAAGTATAATTGAAATAAACGCCGATGCATCAGTAAAATTTTCCTGCGGGACCGTATAGAACCCCGCTGTCCTTGTAGTCACAGACTGAAACATTGACGCGCGTATCTTCCCAAAAAACGTAAGGTTTCCTATTGTATCTTTGTTATTATATTCTATAAGCATTATTAAAAATGTTCCGGATATAATAAGTATGGCCGTTACCGATAATACGATCTTAGTGTGGAGTTCATATGAATTCCACATTTTCTTTAACGAACGTTTCTTCTTTTTCTTAAAACCTCTGATCATATCCCACCATACCGGAAAACCGAGTCCTCCAAGTATGATAAGAATCATTGTGACCGCATTGACAAGAGTATTATCGCGATAAACAAGAAGGCTTGTATCGCCAATAATATCCATTCCTGCATTGCAAAAGGCCGACACAGAATTAAACACTGCGCAAAATATGCCCTTAACACCCATATCCCTTATAAAAACCGGAGCATAAAGCACTGCTCCGGCAAGTTCGACAATAAGCGCGCCTTTCAGTATATTTTTAGTGAGTTTAACCAGTCCGTTAAGGCTGTTAAGGTTATATGCATCCTTTATAAGAAGGCGCTCTTTAAGCGTAATCCTTTTAGATGCCGCCATAAGTATTATAGTAGTAAATGTTACTACCCCAAGACCGCCTACCTGTATAAGGACAAGTATAACGCACTGTCCAAACACGCTCCAATACCCTGCGGTAGGCAGTGTGGTCAGACCGGTAACGCATACGGCTGATGTAGCGGTAAACAGCGCGTCCGCCGGGTTGGTAAAACATCCCTCCGCAGAAGACACCGGCAGCATCAAAAGAACCATTCCAAGTATCATTGAAATCATAAAGCCGCAGGCTATGATCTGAGTAGTGGTAAGCTCCCTGCGCCTGTACCTTTTTATGATATACATAACCCTCTCCTTTTACAGGACCTTCTACTCCTGCGAAAATACTTCTTTATAAAATTCCGTATAATCTTTCCTGTTATCTTTTATAAACTGTATTGCCGTACGCGGATGCTGGTTCGTGAGGCTTGTCATAAGATACGGTAAGTCATATCCCCATACAACTCCTTCTTCCTTCAGTCCGCATATGTATTTTTCGGCGAACTGGATGACAGGATAGATGTTGTACTTGGGGTTGCGCAGAAATCCTAAAAGCAGCTCCATCTGACAGTTGCCTGCTCCTCTTCCCATGCCGCCGTATGTTGCATCCAGCCAGTCCACTCCGTCTCCGACTGCCTCTATTGTATTGGCAAACGCAAGCTGCTGGTTATTGTGCGCATGCATACCGACTTTCTTGCCGTATTTTACCGCAAAATCCATATACAGATCAGCTATTCTTGCTATCTGCTCCGGATATAACGAGCCAAAACTGTCAACTATATAAAATACGTCAACCGGCGTCTGTGAAAGCGTCTCTAGCGCGTTCTTCACATCAGATTCCTGGGCATTTGAGATTGCCATTATATTGCAGCTTACCTCATATCCTTTAGCGGCAATATTTTCGATCATATCCGCAGCCGCCGGAATGGTGTTAAGATATGTTGCAACCCGCACAAGATCTATAGGACTGTCCTTGCGTTCTATAATATCTTTTTTATAATCGCATCTTCCGACGTCCGCCATAACGGCTATCTTAAGTTCGCTGTCGTTTTCTCCGACAATTTCCCTTATATCATCATCATGGCAAAATTTCCACTTTCCAAATTTATCTTCATCAAACATCTCCGCAGATGCCTTATATCCGAATTCCATATAATCAACGCCTGCCCTGATATTTGTCTTATATAACTCCTTTACAAATTCGTCCGTGAAATAAAAATTGTTTACAAGACCTCCGTCGCGAAGCGTTGCATCTACAACCTTTACATCCGATCTGTAACCCATCAGTTTTGATAATTCTTTCATGTCTGTTCTCCTATCTGTACTTTTAATATCATTATCTAAAATATCACTAAACGGCCTGTATTGCAAGCAAAGATATGCTTTAACGGGCTTATTCCATCATATCAAGAATATCAGACGGCGCGGATACGATTATATCAGCCCCGCATTTATACAAAAAATCCCTGTCACGAAATCCCCAGTCAACACATATAAGATCTATAAAAGCATTGCGCGCAGTTGCAATATCAACATCCGAATCTCCTATATATACCGCTTTATCTCTTTGGACCGAAAGTCCCGCAAGCACTTTATTTACCATGTCCGGCGCAGGTTTCTTATTTATCCCCTGCATTTCTCCCATATCCATATCAAACATTCCGTCAAAATACTGTCTGCATAATTCATGCACGGCAAAATCGGCTTTATTTGAAACAACCGCTGTCTTTATACCTTTTTTCCGAAGGTTCACGATCAATTCCGTAATCCCGTTATATGGCCTCGTTTTATCAGTACAATGTGCTTTATAATATTCTGTAAATCTTTTATGTATATTCTGCATACTGTTTTCACTTATTCTTTCCGGCACTCCGCGTTCGATCAATTTACGAATGCCGTTTCCCACAAAACTTCTGACCTCCCTGACAGTTCTCTTGGGATATCCCGATTGTACCAGCGCATAATTCAGGCTGTCTGTCAGATCATCAATCGTATTAAGTATTGTTCCGTCCATATCAAATATCACAAGTTCATATTTCATGATTTACGCCCCTTTTCCGCTTTATAATAGCAGATATATAATATCAGGGCAATATCACTTTTATAGAATTAAACAAGAATTTTACACAGGATTCCCCTGTAAGTTATCTTAGTTTTGACCGATACGGTCTGCGTTATCCCGAAAGGCGCA
>CANQDW010000041.1 GCA_947593975.1 uncultured Lachnospiraceae bacterium | reverse complement strand
GGTACATTTACTGTATCTAAAAGATATTATACGAGGAGATCCGGCATGAAAAGACTGTTCAATGACAACTGGTATTTTAGAAAGATAACAGACGGCGCAAAAGATCCGGACTGGAATAAAACGGACATACCTCACGACTGGCACATATATGATACAGACAATCTGTATGAAGACGGGGAAGGCTGGTATAAGAAAACATTTGAGTATAAGCGGCATTCTGACGAGAGGGCGTATATACGCTTTGACGGCGTTTATATGGATACGACCCTTTGGGTAAACGATATGCAGGCCGGCGAATGGAAGTATGGCTATTCGACTTTTGAGTTTGAGATCACAGATTTTTTGCATGACGGCGCTAACGAGATAAAAGTAAGGACAGTATTTAAAAATCCCAATTCAAGGTGGTATTCGGGAGCGGGGATATACAGAAACGTATGGTTTATAACAAAACCGCGTTCAAATATAGTTTCCGACGGAGTGTATATATCAACAGAAGATGCCGGGAACGGATTTTGGAACCTTAATGTTTCTGTCGAAACGGATATCGCGCAGAGCGACAAAGGAAAAAAGATATATACGGGATATAAAGTATATGATGATGCCGGAAGGTGTATATGCGAGGAGAAAGATTGTAACAGCAGCCGGGTTGATAAACCGGTTTTGTGGGACATAACGGATCCCTATATGTATACTTTATGCGCGCAGTTATATGTAGACGGCATCTTAGCGGATGATGAGCATGTGAGATTTGGTTTCCGCTCGATATCATTTACAAGCGATAACGGGTTTTATCTGAACGGCCGCCACATAAAGCTTAAGGGCGTGTGTATGCATCACGACCTTGGCTGCCTCGGAGCCGCGGTAAATAAACATGCCATACGGCGTCAGGTAAAGATCCTTAAGTCGATGGGGGTAAATGCGGTACGTACCGCGCACAATATGCCTGCGCCGGAATTTATGGATATTGCGGATGAAGAAGGGATACTTGTCGATCTGGAAGCCTTTGACATGTGGGAAAGGCCTAAGACGAAATATGATTATGCAAGGTTTTTTAAAGAGTGGTACAAAAAGGATGTAGCGAGTTTTGTAAGGCGTGACAGAAACCATCCTTCCGTGATCATGTGGTCTGTCGGAAATGAAATATATGATACGCACGCCGATGAAAGAGGGCTTGAGATCACGCGTATGCTTAAGGATGAAGTGCGGATCCATGATCCGCTCTGCAATGCGTATGTCACTATCGGCTCTAACTATATGCCATGGGAAAATGCGGCAAAATGCGCCGATGTATTAAAACTTGCGGGATATAATTATTCGGAAAGCTGTTATGAGGAGCATCACAGGCTTCATCCGGACTGGATGATATACGGAAGCGAAACGTCTTCGATCGTACAGAGCAGGGGGATATATCATTTCCCCGCATCCGCATCCATATTAAGCGATGACGATCTACAATGCTCGTCGCTTATGAACAGTACGACAAGCTGGGGCGCGCAGGATCTTGAAAAATGCATAACCGACGATAGGGATAACGAATATTCCGCAGGCATGTTCGTATGGAGCGGTTTTGATTATATCGGTGAACCTACCCCGTATCATACGAGAAATTCATATTTCGGACAGATTGATACGGCGGGATTCCCAAAAGATTCTTATTACATATACAGATCGTGCTGGACAGATTATAAAGAAAGCCCCATGATACATATATTCCCATACTGGGATTTTAATAAGGGACAGCTTATTGACGTAATGGTATGTACAAATGCGCCGAAAATGGAATTGTTCTTTAACGAAACGTCAATGGGGATAAGGGATGTCTCCGCAGACAAAAAAGAGCTTGCGGCAAAGTATGTGATACCGTATGAAGAAGGGGAGCTTAAAGCGCTGGCATATGACGAAAACGGAAATATCATAGCTGAAGATATAAAGCGTTCTTTCAAAAATGCGGAAAGCATAGTTATGATCCCCGATAAGGAAGTTATGAAGGCTGACGGGGAGGATCTGATATTTGTCGAGATAACGGTATGCGATAAGAACGGTACTTTTGTGGAAAACGCGGATAACCGCATGAAAGTATCCGTAAGCGGCGCTGGAAGGCTTATAGGCCTTGACAATGGCGACAGTACCGATATGGATTCCTATAAAGGAGTGAGCAAACGCCTGTTTTCTGGAAAGCTTCTTGCAGTAATAGCGGCAAAGCTTACGCCGGGGGATATAGAAGTTAAAGTCACGTCGCCGGGACTTAAGAGCGCGGTAATGATGTTAAAAGCGGAAGAATCCCATATAACCGAAGGAATATCGGCAAACGAATATAATAAGCCCTGTGATTGCGCGGCCGAAGACGAGATACCGGTCAGGAAGCTTGAGATATGCGCGGATATAAGCAGCTTTGATGAAAATACAAACGAAGCCGACATAAGCGTGAAGATAGAACCGGAGAATGCCTCTTACCGGGATGTTATATTTGATGTAACCGATGATAACGGCGTAAAGTCTAATATAGCAGAAGTTACATGGGAAGGGCTTACGGCGCATGTTAAAGCCCTCGGCGACGGAATGTTCAGGCTGAGGTGCGCGTCTTTTAACGGGACGGACCATCTCGATATCATATCGCAGAAAGAATTTTTTGTATCCGGGCTTGGCGCCGCATATATCAATCCGTATGAATTTGTTTCGGGAAGCCTTTACAGTAAAAGCAAAGGAGAGATCACAAACGGAAACGAGCGCGGTGCGGCAACGCCGCGCGGGCAGATAAGCTATATATTATATGAAAACCTGGATTTTGGCGATATAGGTTCTGATGAGATCGATATCCCTATATTTGAGCTTGAGAATGCGAAGCTTGAATTTGAGATATGGGAAGGCATGCCTTACGAAGAAGGCAGCGCTAAACTCCTTGACGCCGTATATGACAAGCCTTCAATATGGAATACATATCAGTCGGAGAGGTTTATCCTCGGCAAGAAGCTTAAAGGGATTACAAGCCTTGGGCTGGCATTTTCGCGCAAGGCGCACATAAAAGGATTTTCTTTTGCAAAGCCTGATATTAAAGGCCATAGGTTTGACATAAAGGATTGCGGCAATATATACGGGGATACGTTTAAGGTATCCGGCGATTCGGTAGAAGAGATAGGAAATAACGTATCTTTCGTATATAAGGATCTAAGTTTTGGAAAAGACGGCACGAAAAAGATCGTGATATGCGGGAGCACGCCTCTTTTGAATAACACGATCCATATACGGTTTAAAAAAGGAGAGGATACCGTTAATAAAATAATCGAGTTTGAGCATTCTGAAAAATATACCGAAAGGGAATATGAATTGACGGGAATATCCGGAGAATACGACGAAATGATATTTATATTCCTGCCGGGAAGCAGCTTTAACTTTAAGTGGTTCATGTTTTTATAAAAAATTTTACAAAAAGTACTTGCATTGGTGTAATACATGTGTTATCATGTGTATTACACCAAAAATATTTATAGAAAGGATGGTATTTTTTGCAAGGGTTTACAATTGAAAATGAAGGGCTCAGGACATATCTGGTTTACAGGCCGCAGCCGGAAGAAGATATAGATATGTTCGGGCGGAAGATGCTTACGGCGAACCATATTGAGGGTATTATACCGGTTATGCCCGATATGGACGGCGTAAAGAGGATACGGTATGATATTACCGATATGACCTCTATGGAAACGTTTCTTGGCGAAGGTATTGAGAAGAGGAGGCAGCTTAAGATATTTGACAATGCGCTGCGGTTTGTTCTGGGAGCCGAGCAGTATCTGTTGGATTCATCCATGTTTGTGATGAACATAAAATATGTGTATATGGATACCGATAACGATATCGTGCAGCTTTTATATCTCCCGGTCGTAAGAGCGAAGCCGGAACCTAAGATCAACGAGCGTATAAGGAATCTGTTCAGAAACATGGTGTTTGCGGCGAAATATCCGCCGGGCGCGGATAACGGATATGTTGCGGAGCTCATTAACAGCCTGAATAATAAGACGGAATTTTCGCCGGCAGAGTTTTTCCGTATCTTAAAGAAACTTGACGTTCCCGAAGAGAGCTGCGATACGCAGCCGCCGGATACCGCGGACAGCAAGGATGTCTTGGCTGAATATGATGCGGCCGGGGATTTGCATTCGGGATATGTGTATTCGGAAATATCTGATGATAACGATCTTTATTCTGACAATCCGGATAATAAGAAGGATTCTGTTTTTGGTCATCTGAAAAAATTATTCTTTTCAAAATCTGATTCAAAAAGCAGCGATGAAGGTACTTATACCGATTATTACATTAATGAAGCCGCGCCGGAGCTTAAAGTGGCGGAAGACGTAAAAGACATTTACCGCTGTCCTGACAAACCTGAAGAAAATGAAGAACCGGAAAAGACGGCATATATGGTACGCTTGTCAAACTTTGAAAGGGTTGCGATAAACAGGAAGCTTTTCAGGATAGGAAAAGCAGCCTCCGGCAGTCATTACAGGATAACCGATAACGTCGCGGTAAGCGCAGCTCATGCCGAGATATCGGAAGAGAACGGGTATTTTTATGTATCTGACCTTGGTTCGCTGAACGGCACGTATGTAAACGGGGAGAAGATAGGAATGGATAAGCCGGGCAGGCTTATGCCCGGAGACGTGATAAGCTTTGCGGACGAAGAGTTTGAATTTTTCTGCCAATAAATTGTACTGCCTGATTTTTTGTTGGAAATGCACTAAATATGTATTCTGAACATAAGCTAATATTAACTGCTTATGGCGGGGAGCCGGTCTGTTGAAAACATTTCCAAAACCACTAACCGCAAATGAAGAAAAGGAGCGCCTGAAAAGATGCAGGGAGGGGGATATAAAAGCCAGGAACGAACTCATAGAACGTAATATGAGGCTGGTGGCTTATATTGTAAAAAAATACAGCGCGGGCGAGAAGAATAATGAGGATCTCATATCAATAGGAACTATCGGGCTTATAAAAGCCGTGGACAGTTTTGACGCGGATAAGGGCATAAGGCTTGCAACATATGCTTCGCGCTGTATAGATAATGAGCTTCTGATGCTGTTTCGAAGCGAGAAAAAACATTCGAAGGAAATATACTTAAGCGATTCCATAGGTTCGGACAAGGAAGGCAATGAAATAAGCCTGATAGATGTGATCGAAGCGGAAGAAGAGGATATTACCGATAAGATACTCATGCAGGAAAACCTTAGCAAACTGACTTATTATATCGATTCGGTATTAAGCGACAGGGAGAAAAAGATCATATACATGCGTTACGGAATACCTGACGGAGCAAAGGAATATACGCAGCGCGAGATCGCAGGGATCATGGATATCAGCAGGAGTTACGTAAGCCGTATTGAGAAAAAGGCGCTGAAAAAATTAAGGAAAGCTTATGATGATTCCGAATATTATGGCGATAATTGATACGGAATTATTGAAACCCGTCCGATTGTGTGATAATATATCTCTGTTAAATTATTTTGAGAGGGGCATATTTATGTTAAGTAAATTTAAGGAACATTTTGCAGCTTCCGGTAAAATAAGTAAGATACTTAAAGCTGCGGGTCTTCTTGCAATGTGCTGTGTTTTTTCGGTCGTGCAGTCGGACAGTACGGGAGGGGCAGCCATGAAAAAAGAAGTTTTATCGGGAAAAACCACGCTTCCCGGAGCAAATGAGTTTAACGTAATAGCAGAGCCGTTTGACTGGGGCAAGGATGTTACGCGTATTATGCTTAATCCGGGAAAAACGGTAAGCAGTTCGGAAGTTAAAGCCGCCGACTTTAAAGTTACGGCAATCCATTACAGCGAACAGGCATACAGGGATGATTTTAATGGCGACAGAAAGGTTATGGACGCCTATGTGGTAACAGAGGACGGAACGAAAACTGATTCCGGCAATTATATAATTATTGAGCTTGAGTATGGAAGCGGCGTGCAGGGAGCGCATACAGGCTCGTACAGCTACGCCAATTATTATACTCCGCTTAAACTGACATACAATGTGTCCTGGAGCGCAGGTTCGGATGCATATACGCAGCATGACGTTGTGAATCTGGTATGCGATGAATTTGTACTCGACAGATATACGGATGCTTCGATACAGGATGCGAACAGGAATTTTGTGGATTATGCGTTCTATGCACCGAAAGCGGACGGAGGAAAACATCCTCTCATCATATTCTTCCACGGAATGGGAGAAGGCGGAGCGGCAACGCTTAATAACCACGGTGTGCAGATGTATGCATATCCGGAATGTAATTTTGCGGATACCGAGATCCAGAATATAATGGGAGGAAGCGCGTATGTGCTCCTGCCGCAGTCGCCTGAGACATGGCCGACAAACGGATTTACTGAAGAATCGGGATATCTTGACGTTGTAAACAGCCTTATCGATTCCACGATCGCTTCCAATCCGGGTATAGATACGGACCGTATTTACGTAGGCGGACTTTCGATGGGCGGATATATGGCGTCAAGGGTGATCCTTAACAGGCCTGATAAATATGCTGCGGCATTTTTGTGCAGCCAGGCATATGCGATCACCGAAGAAGACGCGAAAAAACTTATAGACCTTCCGATATGGATAAGCTGCAGCGAGGCTGACGGTACATGCCGTATGGATCCTTATACATATGCTTCATATGAGAAACTTGTTGCCGCGGGCGTAAAAGAGGCAAAATGCGCGGTAATGGAAAGTAATTCGTCTGACCCTACAAGCAGGTTCAGGTTCTATTCGTCTGATAAACCGGATTATGTGCTGTATGAAGCTGTTCAGGAACATGAGAATAAGATCACGGGCGAGTTTGTATGGGACAACGTATCATATTCGGGACATAACGGAGGCTGGGTACCGGTATTTGCAAACGGCGAGTATTATCTTACCGACGATGGAACGAAAGTTTCTGTCATGGAATGGCTTGCGATGCATTCGCTTATGCAGGGCATCAAGGCAGACGCATCAAAAGCAAAGACCGTATTTAACGCGGGAGAGGCATTTACGTCGGAAGGACTTGCGGTATACAGCGTGTCTAAAGACGGAAGCATGACGCCTGTTACGGGATATGAAGTTACGGCGCCTGATATGAGTAAGGCCGGAACCGCAGAGGTTATAGTCAAATATCTTGGCAAGACCGCTTCATATAACATTACGATAAACGCCGCAGGAAATGACAGTAATGTTACGGATGTAAAAACTCCGGGAGACAATGTAAATAACGGCGCCGATAAGAAAGTATTTAAGATCGCAAAGACTAAGCTTACGATCAAAAAAGGAAAGTCGGCTAAGATAAAAGTTACCGTGTCTCCTAAGACTAAGATCAAGTTTAAGTCTTCTAAGCCTAAGATCGCAAAGGTTACTAAAAAAGGCGTTGTAAAGGCTCTTAAGAAAGGAAGCGCAAAGATTACCGTTACTGCTTTCGGAAAGAAAAAGGTTGTAAAGGTAAAAGTAAAATAAGAAGGTTATAAAATGAGCAGGAAATTAAGCGGAGAATATCTGTCTGTTATTGAAAGCGACATTAAGAAAAGTACAGAGGATGCGCTTAGGCAGAAAGAGTATATACTTAATTCAACCGCAAGGTACCATGGCAATTATGTTAGGACATGTTATATGCCAAAACTTTTTTCGGAAGAAGAATACGGTTATTTTTCAGAGATCATAGATACTTTGTACAAAATATTTGATAAAATAATCCGCAGGTATTTTGAGGATGAGGCATACCGGAAAAAGTTCGGGTTTGATGAAAGGCTTGAAAGGCTTATACTTAGATGCGACAGACGGTATCTTACGATCCCGATTGCGAGGATAGATATATTCTATAATGAGGAAACGAAGGAGTTTAAGTTCTGCGAATTTAATACCGACGGCTCAAGCGCAATGAATGAAGACCGTGAACTTAATAACTCGTTAAAGGATGCGGGCGCGTTTAAGGAATATGTCAGGAAAAATGAAGTAAGGACATGCGAGCTTTTTTATTCGTGGATTTCTGAAATGGAATCTATGTATAAAGAAAAAAGCGGCGGAAAGCAGCTTAAAAATGTCGCTATAGCTGATTTTACTTCAAATGCGTCTATGGAAGAGTTTGAGGTCTTTGAACAGTGCTTTAAAAAGAGCGGGTTCAATGCCGAAATATGCGAGATACGCGATATGGTCTATGACAATGGCGTCCTTAGGACAAAAAGCGGCATGGAGGTACAGGCAGTATACAGAAGGGCGGTCACAAGCGATATATTAAAACATTATGACGAGGTTTCCGACTTTATATCTGCCGTATGCGATAATAAAGTGCTCTTGTTCGGCGACTTTTTTACGCAGATAGTACATAATAAGATATTGTATAAGATCATATGGGAAGAGGATACGCTTGGTATGCTGTCCGAAAAGCAGAGGGAATTCGTGATCAGACATGTGCCTAAGACTTTCAGGCCGGACAGTATACAAAAGGAACTGATAATAGGCGAAAAAGACAAATGGATCTTAAAGCCCGAGGATTCATACGGATCGAAGGGTATATATCCCGGAATATCTTTTTCTGATGAAGAATGGAAAGATATCGTGGAAAATAAGGTGGATTTCGGCTCGTATATACTGCAGGAATTTTATACGCCTTATGCGGATGATAATTATATACTGGAAAACGGCAGGCTTAATAAAAGGAAGTTTTATAACCTTACCGGGATGTATGTATATAACGGAAAGTTTGCCGGGATATATTCGCGTATATCCAAGGAACCGATAATATCCACACAGTATAACGAGATGGCGCTTGCCACAGTGATAGTAAAATGATAAATAAATATTTATGATAAATTATAATTTAACTGGAGGTTAGAAAAATGAGCGAAAAGCTGAAAGTAGGCATACTTGGCGGAACGGGAATGGTTGGACAGAGGTTCATATCTCTTCTTTCAGACCATCCGTGGTTTGAGGTTGTATGTATAGCCGCAAGCCCGAGAAGCGCGGGAAAAACATATGAGGAAGCAGTGGGCGGACGGTGGAAGATGACGACGCCGATGCCTGAAGCAGTGAAAAATATCATTGTAAACGATGTAAATGATGTAAATAAGGTGAGCAGTCAGGTTGATTTTGTATTCAGCGCCGTAGATATGACAAAAGAGGAGATCAGGGCCATTGAAGAAAAATATGCGAAGACCGAAACTCCTGTAGTATCCAATAACAGCGCGCACAGATGGACTCCTGACGTGCCTATGGTAGTGCCTGAATTAAACCCAGAGCATCTTATGGTGATCGATGACCAGAAGAAGCGTCTTAATACAGAAAGAGGTTTTATCGTTGTAAAGCCTAACTGTTCGATACAGAGTTATACGCCGGCGCTCCATGCGCTTCGCGAGTATAAGCCTCTTAAAGTTGTAGCGTCTACTTATCAGGCGATTTCCGGAGCAGGAAAGACATTTAAGGACTGGCCTGAAATGGAAGGCAACATAATACCGTATATTGGCGGCGAAGAGGAAAAGAGCGAGCAGGAACCGTTAAGGATCTGGGGTAAGATCGAAAACGGAGTTATTGTAAAGGCAGACCTTCCTATAATAACAAGCCAGTGCATAAGGGTGCCTGTCCTTAACGGACATACGGCTACTGTATTTGTAACATTTGAAAAGAAGCCTGAGAAGGAAGCTATGATCGAAGCATGGAATAACTATAAAGGGCTTCCTCAGGAACTTAACCTTCCAAGCGCGCCAAAGCAGTTTATCAAATATCTCACAGAAGACAACAGGCCGCAGGTAGCGCTTGACGTTGATTATGAAAACGGTATGGGCGTTACGCTCGGAAGGCTTCGCGAAGATACGATATTTGATTATAAATTTGTGGGACTGTCGCATAACACGGTAAGAGGAGCAGCAGGAGGAGCGGTGCTTATTGCAGAGCTTCTTAAAGCGCAGGGAAGGATACAGGCAAAATAAACAGTTGTCGAAAGGCGGTATGAATATGCTTCTTATAAAAAACGGATTTGTTGTGGACCCGGCGACAGAACGTAACGGAAGATATGATATCCTTATTGATGACGGCTGTATATTAAATGTAGACACTAATATAGATCCGGACTGTAACTGTGAGATTATTGATGCCGGCGGTATGTATGTTATGCCGGGATTTGTGGATTTGCACGAGCATTTCCGCGAACCCGGCTATACTTATAAAGAAACTGTAAAGACGGGTTCTTTGGCGGCTGCAAGAGGAGGTTTTACGTCTGTATTTGTAATGCCTAATACGCGTCCTGTGACAGACAGCGAAGAAAGCTGCAGGATGCTTATGGATATCATAAAAAGGGATGCATGTATCAATGTATTTCCTGTCGGAGCCATGACAAAAGGGCAGGAAGGAAAAGAACTGTCCGATATTGAGGCTATGGCGGACCTTGGAATAAAAGCGGTAAGCGAGGACGGAAAATCGGTAATGGATTCGTCGCTTTGCAGGAAAGCAATGAAGATTGCGAAAGATAAAGGACTTGCGGTATTTGCCCACTGTGAGGATATAAATCTCGTAGAGGGCGGGGTCATGAATAAAGGTAAAAGGGCGGATGAACTCGGACTGCCGGGAATCTCAAATGCAGTGGAAGATATAATCGCGGCAAGAGATATATTTCTTGCAAAAGAAACGGGCGCACGGCTTCATCTGTGCCATGTGTCTACAAAAGACAGCGTAAAGATGGTAGAACTTGCAAAAAAAGAAGGGCTTAATGTGACGGCAGAGGCGTGCCCTCACCATTTTACGCTTTCAGATGAAGATATACCGTGTGATGATGCATGTTACAAAATGAATCCGCCGCTTCGCAGCAAAGAAGATGTAAAAGCCATTATCGAAGGAATAAAAAACGGAACTATTGAAGCCATATCTACGGATCATGCGCCGCATGGCGAAGAAGAAAAAAGAGGCTCAATGAAGAATGCTCCATTTGGCATTGTCGGATCGGAAACGGCATTTTCACTGGCGTATACGGAACTTGTGGACAAAGGCGTAATAACCCTGTATGAACTTGTAAAATGCATGAGCGTTAATCCCGCGCGCATTGCGGGAATCGACAGGGGAAGCCTTAAACCCGGAAAAGCCGCGGATTTTGTCATAGCGGATATAGATACATCTTATACGATCGATAAGAATACGTTTTTGTCAAAAGGAAAGAATACTCCGTTTGAAGGAAGAAGGGTTAAAGGAATTATAAAAAAGACTTTTGTAGCGGGAAAAGAGGTTATATATGATTAACAGACTTATAGAAAATATAAAAAAGACACAGGCGCCGATCGTGGCGGGGCTTGATCCCATGCTTTCTTATATACCCGGTTATATAAAGCAAAAGGCGTATGAGGAATATGGGGAAACGCTTTCGGGCGCGGCGGAAGCAATATGGCAGTTTAACAAGGGGATAATAGATGCGGTATATGAGCTTATCCCTGCGGTAAAGCCTCAGATAGCAATGTACGAGCAGTTTGGCGTGCCGGGGGTTGCCGCATTTAAGCAGACCGTGGATTACTGTAAGGAAAAAGGGCTTGTTGTTATCGGCGACGCAAAGCGCGGGGACATAGGTTCTACTTCAGCTGCTTACGCAGCAGGGCATATCGGAAAGGTAGAAGTGGGTTCCGAATCATATTATCCGTTTAACGAAGATTTTATCACGGTCAATCCGTATCTTGGTTCTGACGGGATAAACCCGTTTATTTCAGTATGCGAACAGGAAAAGAAAGGAATTTTTGTGCTTGTGAAGACTTCCAATCCTTCAAGCGGTGAATTTCAGGACAAGCCTGTTGAAGGAAGGCCTTTATATGAGTATGTGGCAGAGAAGGTAAACGAGTGGGGAAGTACGCTTATGGGCAATGGCTACAGCTATGTCGGGGCAGTAGTAGGCGCTACATATCCCGAAATGGGCAAATGCTTAAGAAAGATCATGCCTAAGGCGTATATCCTTGTGCCGGGATACGGCGCGCAGGGAGGAAAAGGCTCGGACCTCGCAGGTTTCTTTAACGAAGACGGACTCGGAGCCATTATCAATTCATCGCGCGGCATTATTGCAGCGTATAAACAGGAAAAATACGGTAAGTTTGGCGAAGAAGGCTATGCAGACGCCTCAAGGCAGGCTGTGCTTGATATGAAAGAGGATATTAACAATGCGCTTAATGGGTAAAAGATCTTATGTGATCCATTCAAAAGAATATCTTACGAAAGATATTGTAAGCATGTGGATCTCTGCGGAAGATATTGCAAAAAAAGCTTTGGCGGGACAGTTTGTTTCGGTATACTGCGACAGCAAAAGCGAGCTGCTGCCGAGACCTGTAAGCATATGCGATACGGACGAAGAGAAGGGACGTATAAGGCTTGTTTTCAGGATAGTGGGAAGGGGAACTTCCGAATTTGCGAAAAAAGAAAAAGGGGATGTTATTGACATAACGGGTCCTTTAGGAAACGGTTATGCGGATTGCGCCGTCTCCGGTAAAGACATGATCATAATCGGAGGCGGGATCGGGATCCCTCCCATGTTAAAGCTGTCAAAAGACCTTTCGGGAAATAAAAGCATAGTGCTTGGATACCGTGACGTCCTTTTTATGAAAGAAGATTTTAACGGCTTCGGGGATATATACACAGCTACCGACGACGGGAGCGCAGGTACGAAAGGCACCGTAATAGATGCGATAAAAGAAAATAACATAAAAGGAGACGTTATATTTGCATGCGGCCCGCTTCCAATGCTTAAAGCGGTTAAAGAATATGCTGATAAAGAAAAGATAGACGCGTGGATATCGCTTGAAGAAAGGATGGCGTGCGGGATAGGGGCATGCCTTGCATGCGTATGTAAGAGCATAGGTGTTGACAGCCACAGCATGGTAAAGAATAAACGCATATGCAAGGACGGACCTGTATTTAATGCGAAAGAGGTGGATCTTTCATGAATATGAGCGTGGATTTTGCAGGAGTTATGATGAAAAATCCTGTAACGACTGCTTCCGGTACCTTTGGTTCGGGAATGGAATATGCGGACTTTGTAGATCTGTCAAAACTTGGCGCGGTAACTACAAAAGGAGTTGCAAATACGGCGTGGCCGGGCAATCCCACGCCAAGGATAGCGGAGACGTACGGCGGGATGATAAACGCCATAGGGCTTCAGAATCCGGGGATAGATACTTTTATAAAAAGGGATTTGGAATTCCTTAAAGGTTTTGATACGAAGATAATAGTTAATGTATGCGGAAAGAGCATAGAGGATTATTGCGAGACAGTAAATAAACTTGCTGATACATGCGCGGATCTTCTCGAGATCAACATATCCTGTCCGAACGTAAAAGAAGGCGGGATAGCTTTTGGACAGAATGCAAAAGCGGTCGAACAGATAACGTCGGAGATCAAAAAATATGCAAAACAGCCTGTTGTGATGAAGTTAAGCCCGAATGTCACAGATATAACGGAGACCGCAAAGGCTGCGGAATGCGGCGGCGCAGACGGCATATCCCTTATCAATACGATAACCGGGATGAAGATAGATGTGGAAAAGAGATGTTTTTCCGTCGCCAATAAAACAGGAGGGCTTTCGGGACCGGCGATAAAACCCGTGGCTGTAAGGATGGTATATCAGGCAGCGCATGCGGTAAATATCCCGATAATAGGAATGGGCGGAATATCCTGCGCCGAAGATGCGCTTGAATTTATTATGGCGGGGGCGTCAATGGTTGCAGTAGGAACGGCAAACTTTAATAATCCGTCCGTTACGATGGATATAATAGACGGGATCAAAAAATATATGGAAAAACATGACGTTAGGGATATAAACGACCTGATAGGCTGCGTAAATTAAATACAGACAACTTATTTTACATATTCTTTTCATAGGCTTTACAAAACATTAAAAAAATGCTATAATTACATTACTAAAATATTATAGCTCATATACTATGTAATGAGCGGTGGAAAGGAAGGTAATTTATATGAAAATCGTTAAAAAGATTATGGCAGCAGTTTTTGTTCTTATGGCACTTGTAGTTATTGGCAGCGCGGAAGATGTTTCTGCAAAGCAGATCAAAAGCGCGGGCGCTGCGCAGAAAGCCGCACTGAAAAAGGTCGGTTCCGCTACGGTCATAGAAGTGGACATGGACATGGAAAGAGGAGTTTTGTTTTATGATGTTGAGCTTCTTAAAAAGAATAAAACATATACCCTTAAATATAACTCCAAAACAGGCGCGCTTTCCGAGTATGGATGGGAGATTAACATAAAGCCTTATTCGGGACAGGCAGATAAGCTTATTTCCCAAAGCTCCATTCAGAAAAAGGCTTTGAAAAAAGTTAAGAATGCAAAGATAATTAATATCCATAATGATTATGATGACGGCATATCGGAATATGATATAAAACTGCAAAAGGGAAATAAAAGGTACGAGCTCGTATATAACGCTTCATCAGGCAAACTGCTTGATTATAAATGGGAGATCGTAAGTACCAAATCATCGTCATCAAGTAAATATATAAGCGCCGAGAAGGCAAAGAGTATTGCTAAGAAGAAAGCCCCGGGCGCAACGGTTGTAAAAGTAGAATTTGATAACGACGATGGTATGCAGGTATATGACATCTCAATGATCGAAGGCATGTATGAATATGATGTGACTGTTGATGCAAAGACCGGAGATATAATTGAGTTTGACAAAGACTTTAATGATTAACGGTATTTTAATTTTGTAAATACTTATCATGATTACCGGCAATGGGTTGTCATTGCCGGTAATCGTGTTTATGTGTATGATCGGTATAAATATGATAAAGGAAGGCAGAAAATGAAGAGAAAATTAGTATCGGTATTATTAGTATTGATCGTGATGTTTACGCTTACGGGATGTTTTGAAGTCCGCGTGTCGCAAAAGATAACAGGGGATGGGATCATTACCGAAACCATGGAAGGTTATATTAACAAACAGGAATATATTAACTATGTGAATAACCTTATGAACGCAGAAGGCGCTCCTGCCGTTACGGCGGAATATGTAGATAAAGAGATGTTTAAAGAAGGTTATGAGATAGAAGTTATTGACGGAACAGAATATTACGCTAACAAAGAGGATGATAACAGCGAACAGACAGGCCCGATCGCAAAATGGTATAAGCTCAACCGGACGGAAACGGCCAAAGGCGGCCAGCAGATATGGGAGAGAGGCTTTATAATGAATGGCGCTTATTTTGCCGATGAGATAGATTCGGAGATGTCTTCCGGAGAATATGATACAGGATCAGGGGTAAATCCGGAAGCTATGTTACAGAGCTATTATATGGTTTATTCGGTAGAATTTGATTCGGATATCGTATCTGCAGATGAAAATGCGGTTATCGACCCTCAGAATCCGAAGAAAGTCACCTGGAGGCTTAGTTTTGATAAGATAAATAAAGATCTTACGCTGTACGCTTTGTGCAATTCGGATATACAGGTAAGCGGGGTTACGCAGGGAAAAAGCTATAAGAAAGCGGTAAGCCTTCATTATGAAGGGGCGGTTTCCGCAGTTTATAACGGACAGGAAATTGAAAATGATAAAACTTTTAGCAGCCACGGGCAGCATACCGTGATCCTTAAGGCGGCAAGCGGCGAACAAAGAACTGTTACATTCTTTATAGATAAGAAAAAACCCGTAATTAAAAAGCTTAAAAACAATAAGACATATAAGAAACATGTAACATTTAAGGTAAAGGATAAGGACAGCGGCATAGCGTCGGTTGCAATTGACGGCAAAAAGAAGGATACGCAGAATTTATCATATACGATAAATAAAAAGGGCAGACACAGTATTGTTGTTAAAGATAATGCAGGAAATGTAAGCAAAGTTAAGATAAAGATAAAATAGATCAATTTAGGAGGAGATCATGAAACAGCTGCTATATTACACAAGAAAGCCTATCGATTCAAAATATTATGACGCGAGGATTGCGTTTAGTATGCATCTTGCGATAGGAGAAAACGGGAACTTTACTCCGCTTAACCACAATTCGGGAGTGTTGTTTGCGCTGGCGACCGAAAATGAGGACGGTTCGCTTAATCCGAAATGCCTTAGGGATCCAAATGTGTTTGAAATGAAGGACGGAAGTTTTGGGATCATCGCGGTGCGTACCGACGGCGAGGGAGAAGAGGATTTTGAAAGCGTGGGAAGCGTTGCCGCATTTGTAAGCCGCGACCTTATAAAATATAAGGAACTGGGCCTTATAAAACTTTCTGAGGAACAGATAGAAAAAGCCGTATGCGGATATGACAAAGAAAATGACTGTTATGTGATCAAATGGTGCGGAAAAGATCACAGGTGGTTTGAGTCAAGGCTTCCGGTATTTGAGCCGTGCGATACGCCCGTGATGCCTGAGGAAACAGATTCGCCGGCATTTGATGTTATTGATGCGGATATTACGGGAATAGCAGACAGAGGCATTATTGATATATCTGACGAGACGGCAGACAGGCTTATAAAGAAACTTACCGTTGCCGTACATACCGATACGATAATCGATAAGGAAATAACGGTAAAAAATGCGGATGAATTAAATAAGGTCCGTGCGTGCGCCGTATACAGCGACGGGACTACCGCATCAAAGAGGATTGACTGGGATGTTTCAGGTGTGGATTTTAATGCGCCGGGCGAATATGAGATCAAGGGAAGGATACATAAAGATCATTTTGAATTCCCTATAGCATATAACAGAGCCGATCCCTGTATAGCACGCTGGAACGGAAAATATTATTTTATCGCAACTAATGACGCCGACGGAAATCATTCGCTGTATGTCAGGGAAGCCGATTCCATTCCGGAACTTGTAAGCGCAAAAGAGAAGCTTATACTTGATTCGGATATGTATGATTACGCTAAAGGGCTTTTATGGGCTCCTGAGTTCCATGAGGTAGAAGGCAGGCTGTATATATTCCTTGCGCTTACTTCCGGCGAATTCTTCTGTGAGGAATCGCATGTTATGGAACTGAAAAAAGGCGGCAATCCTTCTGAAAAGAAAGACTGGTCGGCTCCAAAAAGGGTCGTTAGAAAAGACGGTACCGATATATGCGAAGCGGGAAAAGAGATAACGCTCGATATGACCTGTTACAAATGGCAGGGCGAATACTATGCGGTATGGTCGCAGAGACAGTTTGTTCCAAAGGATCTGGGCGCATGGCTGTATATCGCAAAATTAAACCCGGAAAAACCGTGGGAACTTATTTCAGACCCGGCAGTACTGTCAAAGCCTGATTATGGCTGGGCTAATAACCATACGTTTGTTGACGAGGGACCTTTTGCGCTTCTTTTTGATGATAAAGTTGTGCTTACGTTCTCAAGCGCAGCGGTTGACACATCATATGTGGTAAGCATGCTCACGATAGATAAGGGAAAAGACCTTCTTGTAAGGGATAACTGGGAGAAATGCAATTATCCCATACTTACGTCGCGAAGCGTGCCGGGAGAGTTCGGAACGGGACATAACGCATATGTTACCGACGAATACGGAGATATATGGAATACGTATCATGCAAGGCCGGGCACGGAAGGCGTGCGAAGCAGCGGTATAAGAAGGGTGCATTTTGATATAGACGGTCTTCCTGTGCTTGATATGACAGAAGAAAAAGATGTGTCGGAAGCGCATAGCGAAGTACAGTGTAAAATAACGGTAATATAGCGGCAGACCGGGTATTAAGATATGGAATGTAAAAACATGGTATTTTTGATTAAAATGCCATGTTTTTTATATATATTTATCTGAATATTGCAAAAAGGTTATAATTATTAAAAAAATGAAAAAAACTAACTTTTTGTCTTAAAAAATATGTTATAATTCTATATTATAAAAAATTAAAATAATTTTGCATGAAAAGAGGTAAGTCAAATGAAAACGAAGCGTATAAAGGCATTACTGGCGGTTGTTTTGGCAGTATCGGTAGTACTGACTTCATCTCTGCCGTCATATATAAAGGCAGAGAATAGTGGGATTATGACACTTGACAGCGGTCTTGAGCAGGAGCTGCTTGATACGGACGCCGCATATGTAAAAAGTCTTGAGGTAAAAAAGATTACCGATGGAACAGAGCCGTTTGATGAAAACGATAACCGCGGCAACGACAGCGGCAGCAGCAACAAAATAGTCCGTTCATATGATTCGATAAGGTATACTATAGATTATACCGTTCAGACTTATGATACTACCCATACATATAAAAACGGATATATATGGTTTGAGATGAAACTGCCTTATTCAAGAGATAAGGCTTATTTTGATACAAGCGTAATGAACTGGATGTGTGAAGAGGAAGGCTATAAGTGGGAGATTAAGGAAGATGAAGACAGTCAGACGCTTAAATGCGCGATGAAGCTCACGCCGACCGGAGGCAATCCTACAAGCATACCGGGCGCGGGAAGCATTGA
>CANQDW010000040.1 GCA_947593975.1 uncultured Lachnospiraceae bacterium | reverse complement strand
TGATACTAATAGGTCGAAGGCTTGACCAAAGAGGAGTCTGTGTGGAAAGGTTTGGTGTGCAGTTTTTAAGGTATGGATTTGGCCCAGTGGCTCAGTTGGTTAGAGCGCCGCCCTGTCACGGCGGAGGTCAGGGGTTCGAGCCCCCTCTGGGTCGCTAAGCTTTACTTGGGATCTTAGCTCAGCTGGGAGAGCATCTGCCTTACAAGCAGAGGGTCACAGGTTCGAGCCCTGTAGGTCCCATTAAGACTCTTATATTTTCGTATTGCTGATTAAGTTCATATGCCGACATGGCTCAATTGGCAGAGCAGCTGATTTGTAATCAGCAGGTTAACGGTTCAAGTCCGTTTGTCGGCTTAAATATTATGGATGGATTCCCGAGCGGCCAAAGGGGGCAGACTGTAAATCTGTTGTCGACGACTTCGAAGGTTCGAATCCTTCTCCATCCATTATGTATGCTAAATGCATACCATTATCGCGGGGTAGAGCAGTCAGGCAGCTCGTCGGGCTCATAACCCGAAGGTCGTTGGTTCAAATCCAGCCCCCGCAATTATACCAAGGCATGCCCAGATAGCTCAGTTGGTAGAGCAAGGGACTGAAAATCCCTGTGTCGCTGGTTCGATTCCGGCTCTGGGCACTTTTCAGTGAAATAGAATATATGGGTCACTAGCTCAGTCGGTAGAGCACTTGACTTTTAATCAAGTTGTCGGGGGTTCGATTCCCCCGTGACTCAGTAATAAAGCCCTCGGAAACATAAGGTTTTCGGGGGCTTTTGTTTTGCTGATGTATATGAAAATAAAAAGAGGACTGAGAGCAGCCCTCTTTTTTGAAGTTCTATAATTTAATTCCAATCTATGTCCTCGTGGGATATGGTTCCGCTGTTTTCCATATCTTTTTCTATCTCTTCCAGCTCAGTACGTTCTGACAGAGTAACTTTTGTAAAATCCGGATCCCATGCAAGAACCAGTTTTTTAATAAACTCAAGCGCAAAATTCTGTTCTTTTTCCGGTAAGATTTCTAAAAGTCCTGCGGCTTCTTTTACTGCTCCACTCATTTTTTTAACCCCTTTCTAAATATTTTTGTATATATCTCCTCTTGAATCCACATTGTAAATATATAATATTTCTATTTCACCATCCGGTAAATAATTATATATTATCCTATACTTTCCAACCCTCAAGCGTTTTTTTCCGTCTTTAAATCCCTGCAGTGGCTTTATATCTCCCTTGGGTGGTGTTTCTGTCAGGCCTTCTATTGCTGCTTTTATTCTCTGCTTTGTCGACCTGTCTAGTGTGTTTATATATTTTACTGCTTTTTTGCTGTATTCTATACGCAATTTTTATTTCTCCTTTCTGTTCTGCAGTAAGTGATCGCTGTTGTTCATAACTTTAAAATTTACCACGCAGCTCAATTACTTTGCCTATTATTGCAACAGGTTTTTCTTCTATGTCCTTTTTGGAGAATACCAAAGGTTCATATTTGGAGTTTAATGAAATAAGGCTTATACCGCCGGAGTATTTCATCAAACGTTTACAGGTCGCATCGTTTCCGTTGATGAGCGCAATGACAATATCACCATTTTCATAGCGATATACAGTTGCTCTAGATTTACCTATTTTTAATGCTAATTCTTCTGCATCTATACCTAAATCTATTCTTCTTTGCTTTATTCTTTGTCCAACATTCATTTTGCAATATCTCCTTGCATAATCAATAATATTACAAATGTCGCAAAAAAGGCAATAGCAAATAGAAACAGTACAGGAGAAGCAACAAAAACAATTATCCTATTATGTAGTAGAAGCAGTACCTAAATGGACTAAAAGCAGAGAAATTCATGTAATGTCCGTATATACAGGTAACAAAAAAGGGGCATCGCAAGTGAGTCATGCTGAAAGCCCTCCTCCTACGTCCGAAAGCGAGGTTGCGCCTACCCCTAATAATACGATACTACAGGGTGAAGATATTGTCAACACAGCCTACGCGACGGCAGTGCAAATAACATAAAAACGATTATCAGAAGGCTAAAGGATTGACAAGGAGAAAGAATATTGCTAAGATGATTGCGGATAACATTCCGGTATAATTTTTTACGGACACTATTTACAAAAAGATGTAAAAATTTAGATATTAAAAATGTTGCCATAATTTTTATCAAGTTGTCGTGGGTTGCTTTGCAGAAAAGAGGGTTATTTATGGAAGAGATGATCAAAAACCGCATTTATGATGAAGAAAGAGCTCTCTATGGCAGTAACGGCATTACTGTAGAAGGCTGTCGTTTTGACGGTCCTGCCGACGGGGAAAGCGCCCTGAAGGAAAGCAGGAATGTAAAGGCTTATGACAGTTTTTTTAATTTAAGATATCCGTTTTGGCATGATGACAACCTTTTGATTGACAACTGTGAGATGACGGAGAATTGCAGGGCTGCACTTTGGTATACTAATAACGCAGTCATTACGAATACCAAATTTCATGGAATTAAAGCGCTGCGGGAATGTTCAAATATAAGGATTGAAAACAGCGATATTGTATCCAAAGAGTTTGGATGGTCTGTAAAAGACATGATCATGAAAAATACATCAGCGCAGAGCGAATATTTTATGATGCGGTCGGAAAAGCTTCAGTTTGAGAATGTAAAATTAGAAGGGAAATATTCGTTTCAGTATATTAAAGATTCCGTATTTGAAAATTGTGATTTTGATACGAAAGATGCTTTTTGGCACGCCCGGAATGTGGTTATAAAAAACTGTACTTTAAAAGGCGAGTATCTTGCATGGTATTGCGAAAACGTAACTTTTGAAAATTGTACTATCATAGGAACCCAGCCGCTCTGCTACTGCAGGAAACTTAAACTTATAAACTGCAGTATGATTGATACGGATCTTGCTTTTGAGAAGTCGGATGTTGATGCGACGATCACAACTTTTGTGCTCAGCATTAAAAATCCCCTGAGCGGAACAATTACAGTTCCAAAAACAGGGGAAATTATTATGGACGACGTTAATGCGAAAGGAATAATTAACTGTCTTTTATAACCTTTTGTCTATTTTATATGCTATATCTATGAATGAAATATTTGGAAGGCTATTAATATTTATCCAGTTTTCATTCTCTTTTTTATATAATTTATATTCCGCGCCGAAAGATATTTTTTTTGTTGCTTTTATGGCATTTGAAATATTAAGCATTACTTCTGACAGATAATTTTACTTATTTTTGCCGTTTTAATCAATCCGGCCTGAAATTTCGATTACAATTTGACAAACAGTATATTTATTTAGTAAAATGTGCGGTATAGCGTATATTAAATATGATGAAAGGAGCGATAATTATGGAAAAGGATAAGAAGACTTATTACCTGACTACGGCGATAGCCTATACGTCCGGAAAACCTCATATCGGCAATACTTATGAGGCAGTACTTGCGGATGCGGTAGCGAGGTTTAAGCGAATGCAGGGTTATGACGTGCGTTTTCAGACAGGTACCGACGAGCACGGACAGAAGATTGAGCTTAAAGCTAAAGAAGACGGAATATCGCCAAAAGAATTTGTCGATAATGTTGCCGGTCAGATAAAAAATATATGGGATTTAATGAACACGTCTTATGACAGATTTATAAGGACCACGGATGAAGACCATGAAAAACAGGTTCAGAAGATATTTAAGAAGCTGTACGATCGGGGCGATATATATAAAAGCGAGTATCAGGGAATGTACTGTACGCCCTGCGAATCATTTTTTACGCCGTCGCAGCTTATAGACGGCAAATGCCCGGACTGCGGAAGAAAATGCGAAGAAGCAAAAGAGGAAGCATACTTTTTTAAACTCAGCAAGTATGCCGACAGGCTGATCGAGCATATTAACACCCACCCTGAATTCATACAGCCGGAATCAAGGAAAAATGAGATGATGAATAATTTCCTTATCCCGGGACTTCAGGATCTGTGCGTGTCCAGGACGTCGTTTAAATGGGGAATACCGGTCACATTTGACGATAAGCACGTTATTTATGTGTGGATCGACGCGCTCAGCAACTATATAACGGGGCTTGGATATGATGCAGACGGCGACAGCGATGAGCTTTATAACAAATACTGGCCTGCGGACCTGCATCTTATAGGAAAAGATATATTGCGGTTCCACACTATATACTGGCCGATCATGCTTATGGCTCTTGGCGTGCCGCTTCCAAAGCAGATATTCGGACATCCATGGCTGCTTCAGGGCGACGGCAAGATGAGCAAATCCAAGGGCAATGTCCTTTATGCGGATGATCTGGTGGATATATTCGGAGTTGACGCTGTGCGTTTCTTCGTTCTTCATGAGATGCCGTTTGATAATGACGGGGTAATATCCTGGGAGCTTGTGATAGAGAGGGTTAATTCAGAGCTTGCAAATACGCTTGGAAACCTTGTAAACAGGACGATATCCATGTCAAATAAATATTTTGGCGGCGTTGTGAGCGATGAAGGCGCAGAAGAAGCGGTAGATTCGGAACTTAAGGAAGCAGTCACGTCAGCTTACGGTAAAGTTGCGGAAAAAATGGAAAAACTTCGTGTGGCCGATGCGATCACGGAAATCTTCAATCTTTTCAGAAGATGTAATAAATATATTGATGAAACAATGCCGTGGGTCCTTGCAAAGGACGAGGGCAAAAAAGACAGGCTTAAGACAGTTCTGTACAACCTTATCGAAAGCATAAGCGTGGGGGCATCGCTTTTAGAACCGTTTATGCCTGAGACTTCAGAAAAGATCCTTGCGCAGATCAATTCAAAAAAGAGGTCTGTTGAGACTTTGCAAAAGTTCGGATTGTATGAATCCGGAAATAAAGTTACGGACAGCCCTAAGATATTGTTTGCAAGGCTTAATGCCGACGACGTTATGAAAGAAGTTTCGGAGAAATTTGGCGAAGGAAGCGCAGAGGATACGGCAGAAAAACCGGAGGACAGCGCTATAGATATACCGGCCAAGCCGGAGATAACCTTCGATGACTTTATGAAAATGCAGTTTCAGGTAGGAGAGATAATTGAATGTAAAGAAGTCCCCAAATCAAAGAAACTGCTTTGTTCGCAGGTTAAGATAGGAAACAGCGTAAAGCAGATCGTTTCGGGAATAAGGAAATACTATACGCCGGAAGAGATGGTTGGCAAAAAGGTTATGGTCTTAGTGAACTTAAAGCCTGCGAAACTGGCCGGAGTATTGTCCGAAGGAATGCTTTTATGCGCCGAAGATGAAAATGGCAGTGTAGCGCTTGTTGCGCCGGAGAAAGACATGCCGTCAGGAGCAGAGATATGTTAAATATATTTGACAGCCACGCGCATTATGACGACCCAAGATTTGATGACGACAGGGAAGTTCTTTTGTCAGGCATGAGAGATAATGGCGTGGACTATATAGTAAATATTTCTTCAAGTATGGATACTTTGCATAAAACGCTTGAGATCATTAAAAAATATCCTTATGTATACGGAAGCGCCGGAGTTCATCCAAGCGAGTGCGGCGGGCTTACAGAAGATGATATTGCTGAAATTAAAAACGCCTGCGCCTGTGAAAAGATAGTGGCGGTAGGCGAGATTGGCCTTGACTACCACTATCCGGAGCCGGAGCATAGCATACAGAAAAAATGGTTTGAAAGGCAGCTCGATATCGCCGCAGAGTGCGATATGCCCGTTGTTATACACAGCAGGGAAGCTGCGGAAGACACTCTTGATATACTGAAACGCTACGACAGCAGGTTAAGGAAGGATAACAGGGGCGTTATACATTGTTTCTCGTATTCGCCGGAAATGGCGAGACAGTATATTGACATGGGATATAATATCGGAGTCGGCGGAGTGCTTACATTTGATAATGCAAAGAAGTTAAGGAAAGTAGTTAGCGGTATTTCGCTTGAAAACATTATCATTGAAACTGACTGTCCGTATCTGGCTCCGGTCCCGCACAGGGGCGAAAGAAATGATTCAACGCTCCTGCCTTATGTGGTTAAGGCGATTGCGGAATTAAAATGCGCTGCGGAAGAAGAAGTAATAGATATAACCGCAAAAAACGCGGCAAAAATGTATGGGATAGAGGTATAATACTTGGAAGGATATCTGGTTAATCCGAAGAATACGATAGAAATACTGAGAAAATATAACATCCGCTTTCAGAAAAAATTCGGACAGAATTTTCTTGTGGACGAGCATGTTATGAAAAAAATAATCGGGGCCGCGCAGATAACGAAAGATGACTGCGTGCTTGAAGTCGGACCGGGTATCGGAACAATGACGCAGTTTCTATGCGAGGCTGCGGGGAAAGTGATCGCGGTTGAGATAGATAAGTCGCTTATACCTGTCCTTTCGGATACATTGTCCGCATATGATAATGTGTCGGTTATATGCGGAGACATACTTAAGCAGGATATAAAGGAACTGGCAGAGAGATACAATAACGGCAGGTCTTTTAAGGTGGCTGCAAACCTTCCGTATTATATAACTACTCCGATCATAATGGGATTTCTTGAAAAGGACGAGCCTGTTGAGAGCATTACCGTAATGGTGCAGAAGGAAGTTGCCGAGCGTATGCAGGCGGGTCCGGGAACCAAGGCGTACGGCGCTCTGTCACTTGCAGTTTCGTATTACGCGCAGGCATATCTTGCGGCGAACGTGCCGCAGAATTGTTTTATACCGCGCCCTAATGTCGCAAGCGCGGTTATAAGGCTTACAAAATATAAAAAGCCGCCGGTTGAGGTTAAAGATAAAGAATTGATGTTTGCTCTTATAAGGGCAACGTTCCAGCAGAGAAGAAAGACATTGTGCAATGGGATAAAAAACAGCGGCGAGCTTAACTATAAAAGGGAAGATATTGAAAAAGTGCTTAAAAATATGGGACTTAACGCGGAAGTCCGCGGGGAGACGCTTACTCTTTCACAATTTGCGCAGATGAGCGATATGTTTTGTCAAATGTTCAATGATTTTTCATAATTTAGTGATAAAGTAGGGTAAGGAAGAAGGTGAAACAGATGAGCGATTTGCCAATATACCTTAATAATAACGAGGAATGGAGCCATATGCTTTTGTTATATGACTCTGCAATAAAAGAAATAAGCACCAAACTTGAAATCCTTAATAACGAATTTAAGCTTTCGCACCAGTATAATCCTATTGAACATATATCCAGCAGGCTTAAATCCGCAGACAGTATCGCGAGGAAATTAAGGCGCAGGGAAAAGGAACTTACTATCGCCAATGCAATGCAGTATGTTAACGATATTGCGGGGGTAAGGGTTATATGTTCATTCTCATCGGATATATACAGGATCGCGAGAGCCATATCAAGCCAGAACGATATCGAGATACTGAAGATTAAGGATTATATACAAAACCCTAAGGAAAACGGGTACATGAGCTATCACATGATAGTAACGATACCTATATTTCTGTCTGAAAAAACGGTAAAGACGAAAGTTGAGATTCAGATAAGGACTATAGCGATGGATTTTTGGGCAAGTCTTGAACATAAGATATATTATAAATTTGAGGGCAAAGCGCCGCACGGTATAAGAGCAGAGCTTAAGGAATGCGCCAATATAGTGGCGTTTCTCGATGAAAAAATGCTTTCAATTAATGAGTATGTAAAAGAATATGCTGAAAAAGGCGTTGTTGACGATATGCTTATCGATGTCGAAGACGGCGTGACAACAGAAAAAGAAAAGAAAAAGAAAAGATGGAGAGCAGGAGGACATTAAAATGAGTGAAGAAACGAAAGAGCCTACCATGGCGGATATGGAAGCAGAGATTAATGCAAGCATGGTAAATTACAGGGAAGGAGATATGGTTCACGGCATAATTGCAGGGATTGAGAATTATGTTGTATATGTAGACCTCGGAACTTATATGCAGGGAATCATACTTCCGGATCAGCTGAGCGACGACCCTAATTTCAGAATGACGGAAGATCTTAAGATCGGCGGCGAGATCGACGCCGTAGTTATAAGAAAAGACGACAGCAACGGCAATCTTGTGCTTTCACTGAAGCAGGCAAATTATATTAATGCATGGAAAGAGATCGGGGAAGCGCTTGAAGCAGGTACCGAATACGAAGTAAAGATTGCGGAAAGCGTAAAAGGCGGAGTTGTTGCATACTTAAACGGAATAAGAGGATTCATCCCGGCTTCCAGGTTATCCATAGCGCGCTTAGATAACGAAGCGAAGGAAGCTTTGGTGGGCAGCACGATTTCCGTAATAGTAGCGGAAGCGGATGCCGACAAGAAAAAACTTATACTTTCCGCGCGCGAAGCCGAAGAAAGAAAGGCTGCGGAAGAATTGGCCGAAAAGCTGCAGACGGTACATGCAGGCATGGTTACAAAAGGAATCGTAGAATCCATTAAGCCGTACGGCTGTTTTGTAGATATAGGAAACGGGCTTTCAGGTTTGGTCCATATATCGCAGATTGCCAATAAAAGGATAAAAACGCCGGGCGAAGTTGTAAAACAGGGCCAGGAAGTTGACGTTAAGATAACGGAGATAAAAGACGGCAAAATAAGCCTCAGCATGAAAGCGCTGCAGGATGTGACGGAAAAGATTGAAACTCCCGAAAAGAGCGAGAGCGAATATGTATCAGGAGAAGAAGCGTCAACATCAATGTCATCGCTTCTTGGGGAAATAGTAATTGACGATTGATTTTGGAGGTAGTTATGCCATCGTTTTTAGAGAATTATTCATCATTTATCGGTGACGGCAGCCGTAATGAAAAGGGAGAGACGCTGGAAGAATTTTTGGAGAAATATGACCCGAGACAATACCGCAATCCAAGCGTAACGGCAGATGTCCTCGTATTCAGGTATTATAAGGAGCTGCAGTCGGTAAATGATGATCTGTCCCTGCTTATGATAAAAAGGAAGAACCATCCGTGTATAGGATACTGGGCCCTGCCGGGAGGATTTTGCAATATTGGCGAAGATCTTTTGGCGGCGGCAAAAAGAGAATTGTTTGAAGAAACTTCGCTTACAGGAATACCGATAACACAGATCCATACCTGGGGAGAGACATGGCGTGACCCGAGAGACCGTATCATAACGACGGCATTTGCCGCGCTTGTTGACGAATCCGTGCACGAACCGGTAGCCGGAGACGACGCATCGGAAGCAATGTGGTTTGACGTGGATTTCAATAAGCTTGCAAGCGAGATAGTTTATGAAAACGGCGGAGAGATCGTAAAAAGCACGTATAGCGTGGTACTGCTTAATAAAGAGAGTTCACAAAGATGCGAAGCGTGCGTATCTATAAGAGAAAATCTGTATGGGATTTTAAAGGAAAGGAAATATGAAGTTGTCCATAGTGAAAATATTGCATTTGACCATGCAAGATTCATAGTCAATGCGCTTTTATATATTAAACAGGCTCTGGACAATAACAGAAAATAGTAAGGACCTGCAATCGGGGGAATTAAATTGTTGCGCTTTGTGTACGTGATAGCTACGGGCTTTATCCTTGCGGTAATAGCGGTTATAAGGCTTGCTTACGTAGCTTCACATGATAAATTTAATGAAGAACAGCGTTATAGGGAGGCAGTTAAGGTAATTGGCCGCCTTAAGAAAAAAGGAAGGATATCGACGATTATTTCGGGCGAAGATAATCTTCCCGGAAAAGGCGGATATATAATGTACTCTAACCATCAGGGCAAATATGACGCGCTGGGGATAATGTACGGTCATGATAAGCCGCTGTCGGTGCTCATGGACTATAAAAAGTCGAAGGTTATCTTAACTTCGCAGTTTATTGATGCGATAGGCGGCAAGAGGATCAAAACGGACGATCCGAAGCAGCAGATGAAAGTGCTTAATGAGATTTCGGAAGAAGTTAAAGAAGGAAGGCGTTATCTTATATTTCCTGAAGGAGGATATAAAGATAACCACAATCATCTGCAGGAATTTCGGGCAGGATGTTTCAGATGCGCGATCAAGGCCAAATGCCCTATTGTTCCGATCTGCCTTATAGATTCGTGGAAGCCTTTCGGGGTCAATTCATTAAAGGCAGTCACTACATATGTACATTTTTTAAAGCCGATAGAATATGTTGAATACTGCAATATGAAGGCGGCTGAGATAGCGGCTCTGGTAAAAAGCCGGATTTCCGAAACATTAACAGATATATTAGGAGAATGTTGATTCATAATACAGGCATCTTCCCACATAGAATTATTATATATAGTGAGGAGGTGCTTTTGTTTTGTGTTTTTTTAGGAGATGTACCGTTACGGTTATTTTTGCGGCGGTACTTTTGTTATCCGCTTGCGGAATGAAGAAAACTTCCGAAGAAAAAGTGCAGGATGTAGAATTTACGGTTGTAGGCGATGAAGAGATACCGGAGACACTGAAAAATGCGATTGAAGAGAAGAAAAAAGGAGCGTTCAAATTAAGTTATGCCGACAATAATGACCTGTATCTGGTGGCGGGATACGGCGAGCAGCCTACGGGAGGCTACAGCATCGTGGTTGACGAACTCTATACGACGGACAGCACGATAGTATTTGCAACGACGCTTAAAGGCCCCGAAGAGGCAGAAAACATACAAAATTTCATTACTTATCCGTATATTGTTGTAAAAATGGAATATCTTGATTATGAAGTAATATATAAATAATATGAGAAATAAATATATGTACACGAAGGGAGTGTTTTTTTGGAGCTGATCAAGAGAAATATACATATGAACATGATAAAATGTAAAAGCAGTATGCAGATGACGATAGACAATGATATTAATGTTCCTGATGTAAAACCCGATATCAGTACGGTCATACGTGAAAACGGAGAGATAAAGATCCAGGAGATAAAACCGGCGAACGGCAGGGTCATGTTAAAAGGAGTCCTTATGTTCCATATCTTATATGAAGATACGGACAGCGAGAGCCGGATACAGCATATGGACGGACAGATTCCATTTGATGAATCCGTTAATATGGATAATGCGTGCGGCGAGGATAATGTACATGTAAAATGGGAACTTGAGGGACTTAGCGCGGAGATAATCAATTCAAGGAAGATCAATATTAAGGCTATACTTAAGCTTACCGCCATCGCAGAAGAGCTTACGGACGAGGAGGCCGCGGTTGATATAAGCGACGAGCCTTATATGGAAAAATTGTATTCGGATAAGATGATTTCCGAACTGGCGCTCAGCAATAAGGACGTATGCAGGATAAAGGATGAAGTTGTACTTCCTTCGGGAAGGGACAGCATAAGGGAGATCATATACGAAGAGCTGATACCCGAAGAAGTGGAAATGCGGCTTATGCAGGATAAATTAAGCATAAGGGGGATGTTAAAGGTATTTGTGCTGTATAAAGGAGCCGAAGACGATGGAATATGCGATTTTGAATCAAAGATCACATTTGCCGATGAAGTCCAGTGCGGCGGCTGCGATGAAAATATGATCTCGTATGTGGAAATGGCTGTTCAGGATAAGGATATACAGGTTAAAGCGGACGAAGACGGCGAGGACCGGATAATAGATATAGAAGCCGCAGCCGCTTTGGATATTAAGGTATATAAAGAAGAGCCGGTAAGTTTTCTTGCCGATCTGTACTCGACTTCGGATGAAGTCATGCCGGTATTTAAAGATGTTATGCTTGAGAATATTGTTATGAGGAATAACAGCAAGGTACGCATTAATGACAGGCTTACCATCGATTCGGATAATCCGCAGATAATGCAGATATGCAGCGCGCAGGGCGCGGTAAGGATCGATGACGAGGAGATCGTAAGCGGGGGCATAGAAGTTTCCGGGGTAATAGAAGTACAGCTTATGTATTTTACGGAAGGCGAAGGCTGTCCGGTGGGTTCATACACAGGGGCGATACCGTTTACGCATCTGATCGAAGCAAGAGGGATAAACAAAGACTGCGTATATGAGATAAACCCGATGGTTGAACAGATACACGTAATGGTCATTGACGGGAACGAAACGGAAATTAAAGCGGTCATAGGAATGGATGCGATAGTATTTAACCGTTTCAGTCAGTCGGTCATTACGGATTATCAGGTCGCGGAAAAAGATATGGAAACGTTCTGGGATATTCCGGGGCTTACCGGTTATATCGTGCAAAAGGGAGATACTTTATGGAGTATAGCAAAGAAATTCGGGGCAACGATGGATTCCATAAAAGAAATGAATGAGATTGAAACGGAAGAGGTAAGCGCAGGGCAGAAACTGCTTATCATAAAACAGGTTGATATGCTTTAATGAATAAAAAGGCTCATATGGTAAATACTAAATCTTATAATATATATAAAAGAGGAGATTGCCATATGAATGAAGATACGATAAGCCTTCTTAAAGAATGCAACTCCGGGTGCAAATCAGCTACGAACAGCATGGAACAGGTGCTCGGATATGTAAAAAACGAGAAACTTGCGGCGCTTATAGACAAATATAATGATAAGCACATTAAACTTGGCGACGAGTGCCATAAGCTTCTCAACGAGAACAATGAAGATGAAAAAGACCCGTCTAAGATATCGTCTATGTTTGCGGAAATGGGGACCGACATCAAGCTTAAAATGGAAAGCAGTACCCATAAAATAGCGGATCTTCTTATAGACGGCTGCGTCATGGGGATCAAGTCGTTAAGCGGATATCTCCACAAATACCGCAGCGCGGAAGATAATGTCACAGATCTTACAAAAAGGCTTATTAAGGCGGAACAGGAATTCATGGATGAATTGCTGGAGTTTTTATAAGCATGGACAATAAACATCAATATTAAAACATAAAGCAGCATTTTAATTTAAGAGTACATCTTAAACTTAAAATGTTGTTTTAATTTACAAACAAACCTTAAGCAAGTATAATGGGATAAAGAATAAATCAAAGGAATAATTCTTAATGCGAGGTATGAGATGAAAGAAAAAATGTTGAAACTGTTTAGGCAGGTGTACGGGGATGATTCTGGAGTAAGGGTATTCTTTGCCCCGGGAAGGGTAAACCTTATAGGAGAACATACCGACTATAACGGCGGGCATGTTTTTCCGTGCGCGCTTACGCTGGGAACATATGCGGCGGTAAGAAAAAGAGCCGATAAAAAAATAAGGATGTATTCCCAAAATATTACGAGAGGAAATATAATCGAAAGGGAATACGGCGATTTTTCCGTTATAAATAAAAATAACTGGAGCAATTACCCATACGGAGTGGTATGGGCTTTGCAGCAGAAGGGGATATATATTGATTCCGGGTTTGAGGTTGTATATTACGGCGATATCCCGGCAGGCGCGGGACTTTCGTCTTCCGCGTCAATAGAAGTACTTACGGCGTATATGTTAAGAGAGCTTTACGGTTTTGACATGGGACTTTGCGACATAGCTCTCATGTGCCAATATTCGGAAAATAACTATAACGGCATGAACTGCGGCATCATGGATCAGTTTGCTTCGGCTATGGGAAGAAAAGGACATGCGATATTTTTAGATACCGCAAGGCTTGAATATGAATATGCTCCTGTAAAGCTTGAAAATAAAAAGATCGTTATAATGAATACAAATAAAAAGCACAGCTTAGGCACGTCAAAATATAATGAAAGAAGAAGCGAGAGCGAAGCGGCGTTAAAGGCGTTTCAGACAAAGCTTCCGGTAAAATCGCTCGGCGATATGACCATAGAGCAGTTCGAGGAGTATAAAGGTCTGGTTAGCGATCCCGTACATAGAAAAAGGGCGAAACATGCCGTGTATGAGAACCGAAGGACGATACAGGCGTATAATGCGCTTGCGGCAAACGATATAAAACAGTTTGGACGTCTTATGGTACAGTCGCATGAATCGTTAAGGGATGATTATGAAGTATCCTGCAGGGAACTTGATATAATGGTTTCTGAAGGACTTAAACATGAAGGAGTATATGGGATCAGGATGACCGGAGGCGGTTTCGGCGGCTGCTGCGTAAGCATAATTGATTCGGACAGGCTTTCAGACATTACTAAGGCGATCGGATCCGAGTATGAGAAAGCGGTTGGATATAAATGTGATTTTTACACAGTACTTCCGGGCGGAGGACCGGCTGAATTATAGGAGGCTTTATGGATATTAGGGAATTGCTTGTTAAAGTTAAGAATAATGAGATCAGTATAGACGAAGCTCAAAAGGCGCTGAAAAAACTGCCTTATGAGGACATGGGATTTGCAAAGATCGATCATCACCGCAAAGAGCGGCAGGGACATTCGGAAGTAATATACTGCGAAGGCAAAAGCAGGGAACATCTGAGGGAGATATTTAAGGCGCTCATAAAAGAAAATAAAAGAGTACTCGGAACGAGGGCGGATGAGGAGCAGTATCTGTATGTAAAAGAGCATATCCCGGAAGTCGTGTACGATAGGAGCGCGCGTCTTATAAAATATATCGGCGAAGATATCGCGCAGATAGGAAATATTGCGGTGTGCGCGGCCGGAACGGCAGATATACCGGTTGCGGAGGAAGCTGCGCAGACGGCTGAATTTTTCGGAAGCAGGGTAACCAGGGTATATGATATAGGGATAGCGGGCATACACAGGCTGTTTGCCAATATTGATATAATCAATAAAGCGTCGTGCATCATTGCCGTGGCAGGAATGGAAGGAGCCCTTCCGGGTATCATCGCGGGGCTTACGGACAAGCCGGTCATCGCGGTACCGACTTCCGTCGGGTACGGATCTAATTTTGGCGGGCTTTCCGCGCTTCTTACAATGCTCAATTCATGCGCGAACGGCGTTACGGTAGTAAATATAGATAACGGTTACGGCGCCGCCTATACGGCGGATGTTATCAATAAACTGATAAACGAAAAGGGGAAATGCTGATATGAAAAAACTTTATTTTATGTGCGACTCGGGAATAAGCGGCGATATGACGGTTGCCGCCCTTTTAAGCCTGGGCGCCGATGAACAAGCGCTTCGGGACGTACTGGCAAGCATTACTCCGGGCGAATTTGAGATAAATATCTATCAGACACAAAAAGCAGGCGTATCTGCAAAAAAGTTTGATGTGACCGCAAAAGAAGGACATGTGCACAGGCATCTTAGCGATGTGGATAAAATAATAGAAGAAACCGTAATGACGGATAAAGCAAAAAAACTTGCGCATAAGATATTTCTTATCGTGGCGCAGGCGGAAGCGAAAGCGCACGGCACGGATATCAACAAAGTGCATTTTCATGAGGTAGGGGCTGTCGATTCGATAGTGGATATAATATCAGCGGCAGTATGCATAGATAATATCGGAATAGACGAGGTTATCATATCGCCGGTTTCCGAAGGGCGCGGATACGTCGATTGCGCGCACGGAAAACTTCCGGTGCCGGTGCCGGCAGTTATAAATATCGTGCAGGAGCACGGCATTAAGATAAGGCGGACCGAAAATAACGGAGAGATGATAACGCCTACGGGAGCCGCGATAGCCGCAGCGCTTAAGACGCAGGATGAAGAGCCTGAAAGTTTTAACGTGCTTGCTTTGGGAGTCGGCGCGGGAACGAAGGATTTTAAACACCCTAATGTGCTTAGGGTCATGATAATAGAGGAAGAAGAAAGCGTGTGGGAACTAAAAAGCAACATAGACGATGTTACCGGCGAAGCTATGGGATATACTATGGAGAAGCTTTTTGCCGCCGGAGCCCTGGATGTGTATTTTCAGCCGGTATATATGAAGAAAAACCGTCCCGCGTATATGCTTAACATACTCTGCAGGGAGGATAAGATCAGGGAACTTGAAAATATAGTTTTTGAAAACACAACTACGATAGGCATACGAAGGCACTTATGCAAAAGAACGGAGCTTAAAAGAGAGATCGTATGCAAAAATACCCGGTACGGCGCCATAAAATATAAATTATGCCACATAAATGGCAATATCAGGGTTTATCCTGAAGCTGATTCGGTAAAAGAAGCGTCGGACAATACGGGAATCGGATATACGCAGATGTATGAAATACTATGCGGTGAATATGCCGCAGGGGAGATGGATTGATTCATGGGAGAAAAACGAAGGATAAGCAAAAAAGAGCGGGAAAGAATAGACGAAATATTAAAGAGGCTTGATGAATACTATACGAAAGAAGTCAGGTGTTATCTGAACCACGACAACGCATGGCAGCTTCTTATCGCTACTATCCTTTCCGCGCAGTGTACGGATGACCGCGTAAATATTGTAACTAAGGATCTGTTTAAAAGATATACGTCAATAGAAGAACTTGCGCAGGCCGATATAAAGGAACTTGAAGAGTGTATACATTCTGTCGGTTTTTATACGGTTAAAGCCCGCAATATCAAGGCGTGCGCGGAAAGGATAACCACCGTATTCGGGGGCGAGGTGCCGCATGGAACAGATGAGCTTACCAGCCTTGCCGGAGTAGGGAGAAAGACCGCAAACGTCATACGCGGGAATATTTTCGGGGAACCGAGCATCGTAGTGGATACGCATGTAAAGAGAATATCGGGAAAACTCGGATTTACGAAGGAAACCGATCCCGTAAAGATAGAGTATGAGCTTATGGAGATCCTTCCGAAAGAACACTGGATAAGATATAATATGCAGATCATTACGCATGGAAGGAAAATATGTATCGCAAGACGACCGAAATGTTCGGAATGTTTTCTCTGCGATTTGTGCAAAAGTGGGGAAAAGCCTTGCACTAACGGGTAAAATGGATTATATTAAGTAATAGTATTTTCAGGAGGGAAGATTATGAGATTCGATAGAAAGACAAAAAAAATAATAGCTTCCGTTATATGTATCATACTTGTACTTGCAATGGTTATCCCGCTTATGGTTTCAATGATATCGGTACTTTAAGGATATGATATTGTAAATGAAATGTAATTGGTAAGGAGTTGTATATGGCTACTGAATATAGTTACAGGAAAAGAAGCAGGGAGCGCAAACTCCGCAGGAAACGCAGGCTGATCATCCTGTCTGCGTGCGCGGCGCTTTTAATAGCGGTAATAATAGTTATATGCGTTATACATTCCAAATCCGGAAGTAAGGATACGGAAAATACGGACGGTATAACAACAGAGATAAAAGAAAGTGAAAAGATAGAAGACGGGGTTTTTATACAGTCGGTTGCCGTAGGGGGCAAGAATTACGCCGAAGCTTTGCAGGCCGTATCCGAATATATCGAGACCCTTTCCGATAAAGAGCTTATTGTTGAAGTAAACGGAAATAATGCCGTAACGACGTTAGGCAAACTCGGTCTGTCATGCGATACGGAACAGTATGTGACACAGGCTTTTTCGGCAAAAGAAAATGAAAGCATAGAGCTTAGATTTGATCTTGACAGCGAAAAAGTTGCAAAATTCGTAAAAAACAAGTGCTGCGATTTTAACGTGCAGGCTAAGAACGCAGGGCTTAAGCGCAAAGACGGGGAATTTAAAGTTACCAAGTCAAAGACCGGAAAGCAGGTTGACGAAGCCGCAACGGCAGAGCTTATCATGAATACGGCAGCGACGTCCGCAGCCGCCTCATATGCGGTAAATGTGAGCGCGGTCATTAAGGAGACGGAGCCTGATTATACATCGGAAGACATGGCAAAATGCAGCGACGTGCTCGGCAAGTTCTCTACGACGTTTAGCGAAGGAGAGACAAAGAGGTCGCACAATTTGAGAAATGCGGTAGGATTTATTGACGGAAGCATTGTGTATCCGGGAGATACTTTTTCCGTAGCCGATACTATATATCCGCTTAGTGAGGATAACGGTTATGAGGAAGCGCCTTCATATGCGGACGGCGAAGTGGTTGAAAGCCTTGGCGGAGGCGTATGCCAGGTATCGACAACTCTTTATAATGCGGTCCTTAGGGCGGAACTTGAGATAGTTGAACGTTCACCGCATTCGATGGTGGTAACATATGTCCAGCCGTCAATGGATGCGGCGATAGCAGGCGATTATAAGGATCTTAAATTCTCAAATAACACTGATACGCCGATATATATACAGGGCTACTGCGGCGGAGGCGTAATTACGTTTACCATATACGGAAACGAAACAAGGCCGGCAGGAAGGACCGTTTCATTTGAATCAGTTAAGGCAGAAACGATCCAGCCGGGCAAAGATATTGTGACAGAAGATAAAACGCAGCCTGAAGGATACGAGAAAGTAACGCAGCAGGCGCATGTGGGATATGTCGCCAATCTGTATAAGATAATATATGAAAACGGCGTTGAACAGTCGCGGGAAAAGGTTAATTACAGCAGGTATAACGCGGAACCGAGACATGTGATCGTCGGAACCAAAAAGGCTGAGGATGACAAGAAGGACGATAATAAGGCCGCGGACAAAAACAAAAATAAAAATAAGAACAAAAACAATACTGAAAAGCCTACCGACGCGCCGGCGCAGCAGGAACCGCCTGCCGAAACGCCTCAGGTAACGGAAGCGCCGGTCCAGACGGAAGCACCGCAGGCCGATGCGCCGGATACGGCGCAGTAACGGCTTTGGTGCGGGAGTGTGCAGAATGGATATAATCATGACAGGCTGGGCGGGATTAAAGGGTTCGGCCATACTGGCACATATGTATCGTGACAGCCTTACAGAAAGGCTTCCGGAGTTTATCATAAGCAGGACCGAAGAACTTTCGGCAGACATTGATGTCCGGGCGGCAAAGGATACGGCAGAGTCGTTTGGCGCAGTGTATTGTCCGGTCGCAGACGGCGGTATATATAAAGCGTTATGGGATATATCGGCTGAGGCAAAAACCGGGATAGAAGTGTATCTTTCAAAGATAAGCATCAGGCAGGAAACAATAGAGATCTGCGAATGTCTCGATGCAAACCCTTATATGCTTAACAGCGAAGGAAGCCTGGTCATTATTTCCGAAAAGGGGAATATGATCGTAAGGGAACTTCATAAAAAAGGCATAGAAGCGCGCGTTATAGGATATACATGTAAGGGCAACGGCAAAGTTATAATTAACGGCGATCTAAGAAGCTATATACAGCCGCGTATCAAAGACGAACTTCTCAGGTATAAAAAACCCTGAATATATAAAAAGGAAAGTGGATATTATGAGAGAAAAGATATTGGATATGTTATACGGAAACAGTAAAATATCAGCTGACGACATGGCTGTAATGTTAGGCTGCTCAAAGCAGGAGATCGAAGACGAGATAGCGGCGATGGAGAAAGAAGGGATTATCTGCGGCTATACTACAATGATCAACTGGGATAAGACCGAAAGCGAAAGAGTATCTGCGTTTATCGAAGTTAAAGTCGCCCCGCAGAGGGGGCTTGGTTTTGATAAGATAGCTGAGAGGATATATAAGTTTGACGAAGTTGAGAGCGTGTCGCTTATGAGCGGCGGATTTGACCTTGGCGTTACGATTGAGGGAAGGACGATAAAGGAAGTAGCGATATTTGTGCATGAAAAACTGGCGCCGTTAGAATCGGTAATAAGCACGTCTACACATTTTGTCCTGAAGAAATATAAAGAACATGGCGTAACGCTTGTGAGCGGACCAAAGAAAGCAGAGAGGATGATGATCACGCCATGAGAGAACCATTATCTAAGATGATCAAAACGATACCGCCTTCAGGTATCAGAAAATTTTTCGATATAGTAAGTGAAATGGAGGATGCAATATCCCTGGGAGTCGGCGAACCTGATTTTGATACGCCGTGGCACATAAGGGAAGAAGGCATCTATTCGCTTGAGAGGGGAAGGACATTCTATACTTCAAATGCCGGCCTTAAAGAGCTTAAAGAAGAGATATGCCGGTATCTTAAAAGGTCGCAGGGTATAAGCTATCCTGCAGAAGATATACTTGTTACGGTCGGGGGCAGTGAAGCTATAGACATTGCGCTCAGGGCAATGCTTGATCCGGGGGATGAAGTCCTTATACCGCAGCCGAGTTATGTTTCGTATGAGCCGTGTACGCTGCTCGCAAATGGTAAGCCTGTAATAATACAGCTTAAAGAAGAAAATGATTTCAGGCTTACTAAACAGGAAGTGCTCGACGCAGTTACCGAAAAAACAAAGATACTTGTCCTTCCGTTCCCTAACAACCCTACCGGGGCAATAATGGAGAAAAAGGATCTTGAAGAAATTGCAGAGGTTGTAATTGAAAAAGATCTGTTTGTTATATCGGATGAGATATATTCTGAACTTACATATTCGGGCAAACATGTTTCAATAGCGTCGCTTCCGGGGATGCAGGAAAGAACGGTACTTATAAACGGATTTTCAAAGGCGTATGCGATGACCGGCTGGAGGCTCGGATATGCTGCGGCGCCCCGCGCAATTATTGAGCAGATGATAAAGATCCACCAGTTTGCGATAATGTGCGCACCTACCACGAGCCAGTATGCCGCGCTTGAAGCGCTGCGCAAGGGCGACGATGATGTTAAGAGAATGAAAGAATCTTATGATAAGAGAAGGAGATTCCTCCTTAATGAGCTTAAAAGGATAGGATTCGACTGCTTTACGCCGTACGGGGCTTTTTATGCATTTCCGAGCATCAAGAAATTTAACATGACGTCGGATGAATTTGCGGAGAGGCTTTTAAAAGAACAAAAAGTAGCCGTTGTCCCGGGCACGGCGTTTGGAGCCTGCGGCGAAGGGTTCCTGCGGATATCTTACGCATATTCTATTGATGATCTGAGGGTTGCGCTCGGAAGGATAGAGGAGTTTATAAAGTCGCTGTAAAAACAAGAGGGTGTGAATTGTATGAATATCGTACTTCTTGAGCCGGAGATACCGCAGAATACGGGTAATATAGGGCGGACATGTGTTGCGACAGACACGTGTCTGCATCTTATTGGTCCCTTGGGATTTCAGATAAATGAAAAGGCTGTAAAGAAAGCGGGTCTTGATTACTGGCCGAATCTTAAATTAAAAACGTATATATCTTACAGGGATTTTATGGAAAAGAACCCGGGCGCAAAGATATATATGGCGACTACCAAAGCTGAGAAAATATATACCGAAGTTGATTATGAAGAAGACAGTTTTATCATGTTCGGAAAAGAAAGCGCGGGTATTCCCGAGGAGATTCTTGTGCAGAACAGGAAGAACTGCATAAGGATCCCGATGATGCAGGATATACGTTCGCTTAATCTGAGCAATTCGGCAGCTATAGTGCTTTATGAGGCGCTCAGGCAGAAGAATTTTAAGAATATGCAGACAAAGGGAGCGTTACATAGGCTTAGCTGGGAGTGAAAATGAAAATTCGGTTCCTATGTCTATAGTGCTGACAACATTTATATGTTCGCCATGCGCGTCTATTATTTCTTTTACAATAGACAGTCCGAGACCGGTTCCGGTTTTATCCTTTCCTCTGGAGAGGTCTGTTTTGTAAAAGCGGTTCCATATCTTTCCGAGGCTTTCTTTTGGTATGCCGATACCGTTATCTTTAACGGAAACGAATATTTTATCGTTTCTGATATAGGTTGATATGCGTACTGTGGATTTGTTTGGGCTGAACTTGATCGCATTATCCAAAAGGTTGTAGAGGACCTGCTGGATCTTGCTCATATCGGCGTAAACAATGGTGTCCGGCCGGTCGAATACCAAAGAGATCTTGATATGTTTCTTTTTACAGGTCCCTTCAAAGCTTGCGGCGGTCTGTTTGATCACTTTATTTATATCAAACGTAGAAGGCATGAGCATTATCGCATTGTTATCAAAGCGGGTGAGCTCAAGGAGGTTTTCGGTAAGTTTTGTAAGCCTGTCCGTTTCAAACTGGATAATGCCAAGATATTTTTCGTACATTTCGGGCGGAATAGTACCGTCCATTATCGCATCGGTATAACCCCTTATGGAAGTAAGAGGGGAGCGGAAGTCGTGAGATATATTGGCGATAAAATCTTTCTGATATTCTTCGCTTTTATCCAGCTTTTCCGCCATGTAGTTCATGGTCGCGGCCAGATAGCCCATTTCATCCTGAGTACGGAGAGTAAGGCGGTGCTTCAGATCTCCCTCCGC
>CANQDW010000039.1 GCA_947593975.1 uncultured Lachnospiraceae bacterium | reverse complement strand
TTCGCCATCTTTTAGATTGAATGTATATGTACACGTGTTTTCATCGCTGCTTTTGACTGGCGTAATTTCTGTTCCGCCCCCAGATACTGCCTTTATTACACGATCCTTTTCGGTAGTTCCGGCAGCATATTTGAACTCAACACTAAATCCAAATGGTGTTTTGTCTGTTTCGCTGCTGCTGACAACTTTTTTGGCTACTGTCAGTTTTCCGGCTGCTACGTTTGTAAAAGGAATAGTGACATCTGTTCCGGTATATTCTGTTCCGCCCTCAACAGTTCCTCCGGTTGCAACATGCGCAAATGTAGCGGTAATTTTATTGTCAGATGATGTGCCTGTGTGAGAACTTGGAAGTCCTGTTATTGTAACAAACAAATCAATACTCGGTTCACGGCAATACATTTCCTCAAGCTTTTCTGTTACTTCTTCTATGGTGAATTGATATTGTGTGCCCACTGTCAGTTTGCCGGTATTTTTGATTGTAATATCGCCGAATGGCTTTACACGTTCAGGTCCTGTTGTTGTTCCATCACCATTGAGCTCTACAGTGTAAGAACCGCTGCTATCTGCTGTTACTCCGTCCGGCATTTTGATAATACCATCATCAATTGCTTTTTTTGTATTAGTATTTGGCGTAATTTTGAAAGTGAATTCATCACCGCTATCCCACTCTCTGCCCTCAATAGTTTTGGCAATATTGAGAGCGAATTCTTTGTCGCTGTAGATATTGGTAAATTCAATTACTTTATCGTTGAGATTTTCTGCCTTATCATTTGTAATCGTTGGTATAAGCTTTCCTTCTCCATCATCTGATACTTTAACAGTAATCTTATATTTACCAAGCTCAATATCTGTTGTATCTATTTTAGCTTTTTCGGTGATGATAAAGTGATACGTTCCTTCCTTGATAAATTTAATCGGAGACGCAAGTGAAGCCGTGTGGGAAGTTGTAACTTTTTTTATGATGACAGTTTTATCATCCGGCATGCTATATCCGTCTTTATCATCAGGAGAATATCCTGATTCTGCACCTTCTGAATAATCCGAATCATGTTCAATTGTAAACTTAAACTCATCATCATCAAGCCAATCTCTGCCATCCAAAGTTTTAACTATCGTTGGTATCCAGTCATAGCTTGTGTGGTATTTGTTTTTGATTGTTATGGTGTGACCGTCTATGCCGAAGATGGTTCCGCTCGTTGAACTGTGGTTTTCATACTTCCAGAAATACAATCTTGTGTCTGACGGAGTATTCGTATCAGGGTTTGTGTCAGGACGTTTTTTCAATGTTCCTGTTGTGGGATCAACATACCAAAATGTCACTGCATCTGCATCACCATAAGTCGAAGGCGTTGCTTTAAGCCATGTTTCTCTGTCCAGTACGCCCTGTCTTGTTTTACACTCGGATTTTATTTCATTTCCTTCAGAATCTTTTGTAGACAGTGTCACATCTATCTCCTCAATGATACCGTCCTCTTCTTCTTTTGCCAAGACATCTGTATTTGTACTCTTTTCAGTATTATTCAATACGATTGTCAGAGTGTATTCACTTTCATCATAAGTGATACCTTTTTTATTATCTTCCGGTATATTCTCCTTAATAGTAAATTTATACGTTACAGGCAAGGTTTTAGGAGTTAATTTATTATCCGTAATTTCTTGGTCTGTTGGCGTCGTCTGTTCAGAACCTTCAGGCGGTGTCCAGACCTTGCCCGCTTCATCTACATACTGCACTGGAAATTCAATATCTTCAAATTTGAAAGAGTTAAATGCAAGTGGAGTTGTATGATTTTCACTTGTAAATGTATATTCCCAACCTGTTCCATCAGGAAGTTCTTGTAAACCTTTAAGTGCCGAAACAAATCCCGATATCGAAAGATTTCCGTTTTTGACCGCATCTATTGTTTCTGAATCTGCACTTCTTATTTCAACAGTAAATTTATCACTCTCTTTCCAATTATCGCCGGTTCTTCCGGTGAATTCTTTTACGATATTGTATGATGTTTTTTGTTCCGCAGGAGCAGTTTTGTATGTGTTCGTGAACAGCGGACTGCTTCCGGAAAATGTCTTGAATACATCAGTATCACTTTCCCTATAGGTGATATTGGAAACTTCTGCTTCCAGATGCGTGTTGCTTTTCTCCATTGTTGCTGTGTCAGGGTTATCCACATCCGGATTAAATTTGCGAACAACAGCAACTGTTACTCTATAGGTATATGTGGAATGTTCCAGATTCAAGGCGTCATCACTAGCCGGATTGTTTTCAGTAATTGTAAAAGTATATTCGCCCGCCATTGGGAATTCTATGCCTTGAAATTTTGGAACAGATGAAGCGTCATCTTTAGAATCTGTAAGCAAATCATCAGACATTTTTGTGTCTGCACTAGTATATGTGATATTTTTCTTTTTTGCCTCATCATAAACTTCATAGGAATAGTATTTGTTCACAGAATTACTTATTTCAACATCTCCATGCTCAGTTACTCCTTTTGCAAAGTTGTTAAGACTTGTCTTAACTTCAGTATCATTCAGACTCAATATTTCATACTCACTGTTGTTTGCTTTAATATCAGAATCATCACTGCTTTCTGAATTATAATTACATACAATGTTGAATGTAAAAGCGTCTTCTGTAGCGCCATCATCATTGCCTTGCCATGCTCGACCAACAATGCGCTTCCTAATTTTCAATGAAGTATCTGCCGGTGCATTTCCAATTGCAAAGAAAGCGTAGTGATTTTCATCAAACTTAAAAACATTTTCTTCATCTTTCCCGATGCTCTTGCTAACTGGTCTGACCTCATAATACTCCTGTAAAATGCGGTAGCCGTCCGGTGCAAACATTTCACGAACAGTATAGGTTTCGCTTGAATCAAGTCCGGTGAATGTCAAATGTCCGTTTGCTCTTGTGGTCGCAGATCCGATATAATTATTTGAAATCCATGTTTCGTTATTTTTGGAGACGTTCTCCATCGTAGTTTTCATATCGCCTTTGTACAGACGGAATGTTGCTCCCTGCAGTGCATTATTCTTTTCTGCATCATCTTCATCATGGAATTTGTAGATTTCAATTGCACCAGGTTGATTAGCATTGGTTATTGTAATTGAATTACTATCCGACAGCATATTACGATCGAGTACCGCCCTGTAACAATCTTCTGCAGTATCATCAGTAGTTTCCCAACCAGCAATTTTTCCCAAATCTGCTCCGTCAGACACACCGTCTTTATTCAAATCAGGCAAATTACTGATTGAACAATTGGATGGCTTAGCAATACCGGCTTCAGAAAACACTTTATTAAGCGATATTTTAAAAGCATGACCAAGAAAACTCTGATACTTGCCTTTTGTCTTGTCATAATCAAACGTATATTTATATATATAATCACCATAAATGAAATATTCTGATGATACAAAATAATCCGCTACAACAGAACCATTAATGTTTGTAGGCAGGAACTGATTTTTACTTGTCCACGAGCCACCGGCAGAAAGCGTATGGTACTCGAAAGTTTCAGTTGTAGAGTTTTGATTTAAATATGATACTTCATACACAACTGCTTCTGGATGTGATTTTGTCGTGTTCCATTCTTTTTTTAGTGTAAGTGAACGATCAAGCAATGCATAATTGTATCCCACATCGACCACACAAACACTATTATCAACGTTTATAGCAGCAGTACCGTTTAAATTATACATAAGATATGTCGGATTAACACCATCCATACCGCCTACTGTAAATTGTTGGATCTCAGTGCCTTTAATATTTTCGTCATAACTATGGGTGGAATAATATCCATAATAATTAGAAGAAGTTACCAGACATTGAGCTTTTATATTACTACTGGTAACTGTATAGCTCGAATTTGGTCTTATCACCTCATACAAATATTCCGTGCCGTTTGTTGGATCATACGTCAAATTTGTGAAGACATAGCTTCCGTCCGTTCTGGTGATGCCTGTATCTACAAGCTCATATGTTACATTTGGAACAATAGTAGAGGCTTTTTCCATTTTGCTGCCAGAATAATTATAATATTCTTTATCAGCTTTTTGCTCACTGTCTTTCGTTTTTTTATAGAGCTTAAGCGTGACACCGTTCAGCAGATGTTCACCATTTTCACCACTGTCATCATATATACCATTATTTTTGCCATCATAGAATACACGTCCGGACAGTTTAAATAATTCTTCATCTGTAGGGAAATCTACAATCCACAACGGATCGTCCTTGTTAATCGCTGTTGCAGGCTTTGCAGGAATAAATGTCCAGTAATTGGCAATGGCATAGTCAGTAGTGGTATTACCCCCTGTTGACATTCCTGCTGGATAATGACTTTTATCTGTGCTAAGATAATCAATCATATTTTTTTGATTTGCATCTCTTTCAACCTCTAATTTTGAAAGTATATGGGCATCATCCGCGTCACTGAAATACTTTATCACATTAGTTGTATGGCTATGGTCACCTACACGAATATTTTTATTTTGGCTAATATATGCTGATTTTCTGGCTTTATTTTCACCGGAGTTTTCATTACTCATATTATTATAATTATAATATAATCCACCATTTCCATCTGAAGTTTTAAAATTTCCTTTTGCCACATCAACCTGATCTTCAGAAATACCTGTTACTCCAACATTTTCACCGTAATAAATCGCCGTTTCGTCATAGTATATTACATTTTTAGTCATGCCGTAAATGTTGTTATCATAATCCATTCTTTCACCATTTTTATCATAAATATGGCTCATTCTCTCGAATGTGATGCCGCCGGGAGCGCATTCCATATCAATGATAGGAAAATGTATTTCTCCTGCCTTTGCTGTGACAGTATAAACAATGTCGTTCAAATTGTACTCGCCGGCTGGAATTAGAACGCCTTTGCCATCAGAGCCGTCCCAGTAAAAATAGTTGGTGGAATTTGGCTTGACAACGCCGGAAATCTCAACAGGCGCATACACATAACTAGAATCGCTAGTTGGCAATTTTTCTTTTATATTATTGAAATCAAGTCGTAGCGTAGCAGTTGTTGCTTCTTTGACATCAAAGGCAAAATATCCTCCTACGCCAACATATGCTCCGGGAACTTTCTTTATAGACCCGTCATCATTGATTTCTACCTGTCCTACAAATCGGATATTGGTTGCAGGATCAGGCTGAACAGCTTTCTGATAGATTGTTCCTTCCAAATCAAGGTTGGGATATTCCAGAAATATATAGAAACTTTTATCCTTTTCTGTTTCCTTATTTCCGGGATAAACGAAAAAGGAACCCATTTTAGGAAAAACATTTGTATTTGAAACGTCTTTTACTGACTTGTATATAATCTCACCAGTTGCATTATCAAAAATTCCTCTGTTATTGGAAAAGAAATTATAAGTATATGGCATTGCATTATTAAATTGCATTTTATAAATATAGCTGTCAGTTGTCAAAATATAGTAACGTTCTGTAACATTTTTAGATGAAGTTATATTGCTCATCTGTAGAGACAAACAGTCCGCATATGTACGACCGGTCTGTTTCTTGCAGTTCTCATCAAATACAGTGATATTGAGCGCAGCAATCAGACCGCCTGAGTCGTTATATACCAAGTTACCTTTACTATCTTTTGCATCATCATGATCATCAATATAGTTTGTTGCTGCTGTCGGCCATTGGGAGCTTATCTTTTTTTCTACTTCCTTATTCGGATTTGCCGCACCTGTTCCGTCATAAGAATGAAATTCAAAAGTATACACACCGGATTCCTTTACTTTGTAGGTATAGGGGGTATAGGTTTCACCATTGTATTCTGCACTAAAAGTACCATCCGTCTTCATTTTCATTTTCACTGCTGCAAATTCGGTATTTGGGCTTGCAATATAGCCGGTTGTGTCCCCATCAGAATTACGGATATCAATCGGAATCTTATTGCCTTTCAGATCGGTCATAACAATATCGCAAGAGTCTTTATCCTCAAAATGTGTTGTGCTACTATAACCAGTTGAACCAGAAACTGCTTTTAATTCTGACTTTAATTTATTATTCTCATCTATTCCTGAATTAAAAACGCTCGATCCAAGACAGATTGTTTCCCCTTCAAAGGCATACACATGAAAAATAGTCCTTTTATTTACGCCGCCAAATTGAGCAAAAGTACCGCTATGTGCTTTATTATTATCATCAAATGCGCAGGTATAGTATGACCGTGCAGCATTCCAATAATCGCTATCTGGCTTATCGTCCCCATCAGAATCCCACATATGCTCCAGCGTTTCATCTTTATATTCGTCAGGGTCAGTCGCCTCCTCAGCTTTCACTTTTTCAGTAAAATGAAACAGCCCGGAAAAGTCTGTCACAGTGACTATTGATAACATCATACTCAGGCAAAGCAGTCCCGAGAGCGTCTTTCTAAGAAGTGAATATATTTTGCATTTTCTCACGATACATACCTCCGTTATCAGATAAAAAGGGCATACTATCCCTATTCTGTTCAAATTTTATTATCAATACATGGTCTTGTCAACCTTTTTAAGGAACTTTTAAATTTCATTTTGCGGTCTGTTAATAATTTATTCTGAAACCCTGTAATGCCCTATTATATCGTCTCTTTTTTCCAGTATATCTTCTTCGTAGCGGGTCTGCCATACGCCGTAATGATGGATCACATAAGGCACTCCGTTCTTATTGCGTCTGTCGGATACGAGCCCTATATGCTTTTTAAATACAACGATATCTCCGCCCTGCCATTTGTCTATGTCATTTATATCGTTAGTAAGCGTAACGGCGGTATGCGAAAAATAGACGTTAAGATTGCGTACGCGTCTGAAATCTATATTTTTATCCGGCTTATCCACATCGTAATCATCAGGATGCTCTATTATATCCCGGTTTACAAGCTCCATAAGATCATAGCCTGCCGAAAGCATTGCAAAACCGATAACATCAGTGCATACGCCGTGATTATCGTCCGGGAATCCTCCGTCGTAATATATGCTTTTATATTTTGGTCTTGTCTTTATATAATCTAAAGCTCCGTTAAGGATATCCGTCTGATCGTCTATGCCGTCATTATCGCAGTCGAAGCTGCTTTTATATGTTTCGATTGTTCCGTCGTATCTGTCCTCCAAGCGTTTATCTGAAGGGGGCAGATAATATATGGCTGCGCAGACTGTAACTGCGGCTGCCGCAAAAAGCGCGGCGGCAGATAATATTATTTTCTTCATATTGTTTTTACCTTTCATTGCTGTTCTGTTTTTATCTTAACACAGTCTGTAAATTTTTAGTAGAATTTATGGCTCAAATATATTAAAATATTTTCTGTGTATATAAATCAATATGAAAGGAATTTATAACGATGCGGGAACGAATTACAGGACATACGCAGCTGCTTACCCTTATGGCATATCCGATACGCCATTCCAAATCGCCTGAAATGCATAATGAAGCCGCGGCTTATCTCGGGCTTGATTATGCATATCTGTGTTTTGACGTAGATAAGGACAATCTTAAAGAAGCAATTTCAGCCATGCGCGCCCTTAAGGTACGCGGAGGCAATATTTCCATGCCTAACAAGATTGCTGTCATGCAGTATCTGGATAACATTTCAAGAGAAGCGCAGATGTGCGGCGCAGTAAATACCATAGTTAATGACGACGGCGTGCTTACAGGTTATATCACAGACGGCGTCGGTTATATGCGCTCGCTTAAAGATAATAATATCGACGTTATCGGAAAAAAGATCACTATCGTAGGCGCGGGCGGCGCGGGTAAAGCAATGCAGGTGCAGGCGGCGCTTGACGGCGTAAAGGAGATCTCAATTTTTAACAGACGTGATGAATTTCACAAGCGCGGCATTGAAACTGCGGCAATGATCAATGAAGAGACAGGATGTAAGGCTAATTTCTATGATCTTGAGGATCTGGACAGGCTTAAAGCAGAGATTGCCGACAGCTATCTTCTTGCCAATGCCACAAGTCTTGGCATGAAACCCCAGGAAGGCATGACATACATACCGGACGTCAGTTATCTTCGTCCTGACCTTATTGTTACCGATGCCATATACTCGCCCGAAGAGACTGAACTTCTAAAGCTCGCAAAGACGGCAGGATGTAAAACGATGAACGGCAAAGGCATGATGCTCTTTCAGGGCGCCGCTTCATTCAGATTGTGGACGGGCCTTGACATGCCGATTGAACATATGAAAGATTTCTTAGGTGTAAATTGATACAAACGGAGGTAAATGCAATTGAAAGTATTAAAATGGCTAGATGAAAACCTGGAAGAAATGATCCTTATCTTTCTCCTTGTCTGTATGGTATTTATAATGGGAATACAGATACTTGCAAGATATTGTTTTAACACTTCACTCAGCTGGTCGGAGGAACTTACGCAATATTTATTCGTCTGGTCGGTATTTTTAAGCATAAGTTACTGCGTCAAAAAAAGGATTTCAATAAAGATCGAACAATTTTTGATCATACTCCCGCCCAGAGCCCAGACCGCGCTGCGTCTTGTGCGCCACACGCTGGTTCTGGTATTCTGTGTGATCATGATACCTTTCTGCGTAACTTATGTGGCGCAGGCTGTCGAATCACATGCGACGAGCGCCGCTCTAAGGATTCCCCTGTATTATATACAGTCGGCTCCTCTTGTCGGTTTCCTTCTTCTTATCGTACGCGTGCTGCAGGCATGGATACGCGAAGTTAAAAATCTGAAAGGAGGCGGACAGGCATGACTCTTTTTGTTATGATAGTATTTATACTTCTTCTGCTCATTGCAGTTCCTGTAGGGCTTTCTGTTGGTATTACCAGCATTATCCCGAGTCTTATCTCAGATGATTTTTCGGTAAGCGGGGTATACATACTGCGCTCTGCGCTCGGAGGCGTAAATTCTTATCCGCTCCTTGCCATTCCGATGTTCGTGCTTTCGGGAATCATTATGTCAAAGGGCGGCGTATCAAAGAAGCTTTTTGAAATATTCAGTTTCTTCATAGGAAAACGTACCGCCGGCATACCGTACGCCGTAGTTATCACATGCCTTTTCTTCGGGGCTATATCGGGTTCGGCGCCTGCTACCGTTGCCGCGGTAGGCAGCATGACCATACCGCTCATGCTTGAGATGGGCTACGATAAAAAGTTCGCGGTGGCGCTTGTTGCCGTGGCGGGAGGACTTGGCGTTATCATACCGCCGAGCATCCCGTTCATATTGTACGCGCAGGCAACTGGAGCATCCGTAAGCGATATGTTCATTGCCGGCATCATACCGGGTATACTTATTGCGTTAGTTCTTATGGGATATGCGTTCTACCACTGCAAAAAATATGGCGAGGATAAAGAAAAGATCAATGCTGTCGTTGGCGAACTTCATTCGCGCGGCCTGAAAAATGTATTGTTTTCAAGCTTTTTCGCGCTTCTTACGCCGGTTATAATACTAGGCTGCATTTATTCGGGGATAACGTCTCCTACCGAAGCGGCGGTCATTGCGGTATTTTATTCGCTTATAATAAGCGTATTCGTATATAAAACGCTTAAATTAAGGGACCTTCCCGATGTGTTCAGGGAAGCTGTACGTACTTTTTGCCCGATCCTGTTTATCCTTGCCGCATCGGTTGCATTTTCAAGGATACTTACGCTGCTTCACGTTCCGCAGACTGTTTCAATATGGATGACGGGCTCGTTTACTACCAAATTTACGATTTTGCTTGTCATCAATCTCCTGCTTTTGGTTGTCGGAATGGTCATGGATACAAGTCCCGCTATCCTTATCATCGCGCCTATACTTGCGCCTGTAGCGCAGACATTTGGCGTCGATCCGGTACAATTCGGCATTATCATGGTCGTAAATCTCGCTATCGGGTTTGTTACGCCGCCAATAGGCATTAACCTGTTTGTTGCAAGTTCCATGTCAAAGATACCTGTAATGGAGATCGCAAAAAAAGCTGTGCCGATGATCTTGCTGTTCTTCATTGTCCTGTTAATGATAACTTACATTCCGCAGATAAGTCTGCTGCTTATATAAAGGAGGGTTCTCGATGAAAAAACAGATAACTGCATTCATTATGATAATAACGTCCGTACTTATGCTGTCAGGATGCAAGAAAAATGATTCAGAACATACATGGATCCTTGCTACAGCAAGCCCAAAAGATACGGTAACCCAGATTTATGCGGACAAATTTGCCGAAGAGGTAAACCGTTTGTCAGGAGGCGAACTTACCATTGAAGTATACGCGAACAGTTCTCTTGGCGGAGATACTGAACTTATGGAAAGCGTAATGTATGGCGACATACCTTTTGTGGTCCAGAACACCGCGCCTCAGGTCAGCTATCTGCCGCGGCTGTGTTTGTTTGACCTGCCGTGCGTATTTGCGGATATCTCTGAACTGCATAAGGTGCTTGACAACGAAGAATTTATGGAAAAGATCAATTCGATATACGAAGAAAAAGGCATAACTCTTCTTGGCATGAGCGACCAGAATTTCCGTGTTATGACTTCTAATGTAAATATAAAAGAGTTAAAAGATTTTTCCGGGATAAAGATACGTACAATGGAAAATCCCTATCATATATCCTTCTGGTCGTCAATAGGCAGCAATCCTACGCCGATGGCATTTTCCGAAGTATATATAGGGCTTCAGCAAAATACTATCGACGCCCAGGAAAATCCTTATGAAGTTATCGTATCCAACAAATTTTACGAACAGCAGGATTATGTCATCCAGACCAATCATCTCCCGCATCTTTTAAGCCTGATAACTAATAAAGAATTCCTTGAAGGACTCACAACAAAACAACAGGACATCATCAAAGAAGCGGCTGCGACCGCAAGGGATTATTCGAGAGAGCAGGCTCTTAAACGCGCGGATGAACGTATAGATGTATGTCAAAAAGGCGGCGCGCAGATCATTTCGCTTTCCGACGAACTGCGAGCGCAGATGCGTGAAGCTTCAAAAGATCTTTATGAACAGATACGTACTGCGGTTGACGACGATACTCTGTATAATATGTATGTTTCGGGCAATTAAAGAAATTTGAAAAATATGAGCTGCAAAATAACCGGTTGTGATTATTTTGCAGCTCTGTTTTTATGATCTGATCACACGTTTTTTAATATGGCGACATATTTTTTCTTCATTTTTTCAGGATATGATATCTTAAGCTTCTTATTTACACCCTTAAAAGCATTCTTTCCCACTGCAGGCGGCTTGCTGCCCTTGAAAGTAATCTTTTTAAGATTCTTGCAGCCTGCAAAACAATTGTTTCCGATCTTTTTAATATTGGAGCCAACGACTATATTTTTTATCTTATGGTCTTTCTTGAATGCATTTTTATCAATTGCTGTAACCTTGAATGTATATCCGTCGTTTATCACAGTATCCGGAATGACGATCTTATTTTTGCTTTTGAGCGCCTTATTAACTGATACTGTGCCTGTTTTCCCGGAAACTTTTGTGATTTTATATCGGAGTATACCGTCGGCGCTAAACATATCCCCTGCCTGCGGCGCGACATCTTTTGCATGATCAATAACGACCGGCGCAGACACTGCATCTTTTGCGTCAGGATTGGCTGCGGGTGCCGGAGTTTCGGCCGGCGAATCTATATCCGGCGCGGGGATATATGAACTCATATCCCGTATAAGCGTATATTCTTTTAATACATATGATCCAAGATCCTCTGCGCCGTAATTTTTCATCTGGAATACTATGCGGTCGCTATATACGTAGACCATAAGTCCCTGAACTATATTGGGATCTGCGCTTCCAAGCGAATATGGGGTTATCTCGTCGGCATAATAACTCATTGAACCGACAAACGAACTTACAAATCCGGCAGGCGCGTAATCCCTGTCGTCTACGGCCTGTCCGTTTTCATCATAAGTAGTTACGCGTTCATAAGTATCAAAATGGATCTTATAACCTCCGTGGTCATGACCATACAGATATATTGCATTCGGATAATTGTCCAGGATCTCTTCCTTAAGCACGGCCTGCGTCGCAGCATTTACGCTCTTGCCTGAGGTAACATTTTTATCAGTGCCAAGCGGATAATGCGCAATAAAAAATACTGTTTTATCTCTGCCGATAGCTTCCATTTTGTTAGCAACCCATAGTAATGATTCTTCGTCATATTCATAGTTGCTGTGATTATCCTCACCCTTATAAGGAGTATTAAGCACCATAAAGTCTATTCCGTCAATATTATAATGATATGCAAGTACGTGACGCACGCCGGCTGCTGTACCTTCGGGCATTGTCCTCTGGAAATATGCATTGGCTTCTGTATCATTTATATCTTTGGCGTCAACAAGTTTCGGAAGATTTCTTTCCGTTGCTTCAATATAATCTCCGGAATTAAAATCTTTCGTTCCTACCGCAAACTCATGGTTTCCTGTCGCATACAATACCCTGTGCGATTCGGTCGCGGATTCAGCCGCATTGATGATGGCATCCTGCGCCCTTTTAAAATTAGCCTTCTTTTCTTCATCAGTAGCTCCCCAGCTTCCGCCCATATGCGCGCTTGTAAGATCGCCGCCAAGAAGCAGTACGTCTGCATCTTCATTAAAGTAAATTGCATCCACAGTCGTATATACGTCATTGCGGAGCGGATCGTCCCATTCCTGTATCCCGGCGTCCGTATGGATATCGCTTATAGCGGCTATTGTAAATATCGGCTTATCTTCCCCGGCTGCTTCTGCCGGCATAATGTCCATACCTGAAAAAGCCATTACAGATGCAAGCATAAACGCCATAAATATGACAAGCTTCTTTTTTAATGAATATCCTTTGCTCATTTATTTTGCCCCTCTTTCTGTTAACTGACATCTTAATCATAATTATAAAAATATAATTAACTTATTGCAAGGAAAAAATTTGGTTGTCATTACATGAACTTTCCTATATAATTTAAGCGGGGGACAACCCCAAAATCATATAATAAAATGAAAGGATCTAAAGTTATGGGAGGTATTTTCGGAGTAGTATCCAAAGAAGATTGTGTAAATACCCTGTTTTTCGGAATAGATTATCATTCGCATCTCGGGACCAGGCGCGGCGGTATGGCTGTCTACGGAGCAGACGGCTTTGACAGAGCTATACATAACATTGAAAATTCGCCGTTTCGTACCAAATTTGAACGCGACGTGACAGAACTTAGCGGAAATATGGGAATAGGATGTATTTCTGACAGCGAGCCTCAGCCTCTGCTGGTACAGTCGCATCTTGGAAGTTTTGCAATTACTACCGTGGGACGTATTAATAATTCAAAAGAGCTGATAGATTATTCATATAAGAACGGTTCTACCCATTTTCTCGAAATGAGCGGAGGAAAAATCAACGCTACCGAGCTTGTAGCGTCGCTTATCAATCAAAGCGATTCCATTGTGGAGGGCATACGCCACGCGCAGCAGATGATAGACGGAAGCATGAATATCCTCCTTCTTACCAAAGACGGATTGTATGCCGCAAGGGACCGCCTTGGAAGGATGCCGATAGTCCTCGGAAAAAAAGAAGGTTCAATATGCGCAGCTTTCGAAAACTTTGCTTATTACAATCTTGGTTATCAGGATTATAAAGAACTAGGACCTGCTGAGATTGTATTTATTACGCCTGACGGCGCTGAAACCGTAAGCGAACCCGGCGATGAAATGCATATATGCAGTTTCCTGTGGGTATATTACGGCTATCCCAATTCATCATATGAGGGCGTTAACGTAGAGGAAATGCGTTATAAATGCGGGAGCATGTTAGCCAAACGCGATAATGTTTCGCCCGATTACATCGCAGGCGTGCCTGATTCGGGTACGGCTCATGCTATCGGATACGCAAATGAATCGGGAATACCGTTCGCAAGGCCGTTTATCAAATACACTCCTACCTGGCCGCGTTCTTTTATGCCGGCGCATCAGAGTCAGAGAAATCTCATAGCGCGTATGAAACTTATTCCCGTGCATAGCCTGATCAAAGATAAAAGCCTTGTATTGATCGACGATTCGATAGTACGCGGCACGCAGCTTAGGGAAACTACCGAATTCTTGTATCAGAGCGGCGCAAAGGAAGTTCATGTGCGGCCTGCCTGTCCGCCTCTCGTATACGGCTGCAAGTATCTTAACTTCTCGCGTTCCAAATCAGATATGGATCTGATAACAAGACGCATCATCGCGGAACGTGAAGGCGATAATGCCGATAATGTGCTTAGCGATTATGCGGATCCCGACAGCACCAATTATAAGGAAATGGTTGAAGAAATAGGAAAACAGCAGAATTTTACATCCTTGTGCTACCAGAGGCTGGACGATATGGAACAGTCGATAGGGATATCCCCGTGTAAGCTGTGTACTTACTGTTTTAACGGAAAAGGTTAATATGTAACGCAAAAAAGGTACTGCATATGCAGTACCTTTTTTTTATCAGTACAATTATTTATACTTACGTTTACGTGCAGCTTCAGACTTTTTCTTACGTCTTACGCTTGGCTTTTCGTAATGCTCCCTCTTACGAATCTCCTGTTGGATACCTGCTTTTGCACAGTTTCTTTTAAAACGACGTAAAGCGCTATCCAATGTCTCGTTTTCTTTTACAATTACATTTGACATAGTATCACACCTAACCTCCCTCCAGTTGTAAATTGTACCCAATACAACTGTTTGGGTTTATTTTGCACAAACTTTATTATAACATATAATTTAGTTTCGTCAAGCAAAATATTCCTTAATTTAACTTATTTGTGCTAATTTTATATATTCAGCCGACCTGATCCTTAAGGATCTTTGCTGCTTCGGAGAAAGCTGCGTCAATTCCTGACGGGTTTTTGCCTCCGGCCTGCGCCATGTTAGGTCTTCCTCCGCCGCCTCCGCCTACGAATGAAGCGATGCCCTTAATAAGGTTTCCTGCATGCGCGCCGCATTTTACCGCTCCATCAGACGCCATAGTTATAAGGTTCACTTTTCCGTCGTTTGCCGAAGCAAGTACTATAACCGCATTGTCGATCTTTTCTTTAAGCGAATCACCGAGATTGCGGAGCGCGTCCATATCGGTATTTTCAAGTTTTACCGTAAGCAGGTTTACGTCATTTATCTTAACTGCATTATCAAGCACGTCACCGATCGAATCTTTTGCGAGCTTATTTTTAAGCTTTTCATTTTCTGACTTAAGGCTCTTGATCTCGTTCATTAAAGATTCTATTTTTTTGGTAAGTCCCGCCGTATCCGATTTGGCTGATCTTGCTGCGCTTAAAAGTTTATTTTCAATATCGCTGTAATAATCAAATACCGCTTTTGAAGTAAGGGCTTCTATCCTTCTTACGCCCGCTGCGACTCCGCCTTCAGATATTATCTTAAATGCGCGTATCACTCCGGTATCGGGCACATGGGTACCGCCGCAGAGTTCCATGCTGAAATCTCCCATCTTTACAACTCTTACGGATTCGCCGTATTTTTCTCCAAACAGAGCCATTGCCCCGGTCTTTTTCGCTTCATCAAGCGTCATGATCTGCGTATCGACAGTAAGGTCTGCTTCTATCTCTTCATTAACTATATTTTCAATCTTTTCAAGCTCTTCATCTGTGAGCGCTGAAAAATGGGTAAAGTCAAACCTTAGTTTTTCTTCGTCAACCATTGAACCTGCCTGTTCGACATGAGTTCCCAAAACGATGCGGAGCGCTTTCTGGAGAAGATGCGTTGCGCTGTGGTTCTTTGCGGTAGCAAGCCTTCTCTCTTCATTTACGGACAGGCATACTGTCTCGGATTTTTTGAAGCTGCCGCGCTTTACGGTACCAACATGTCCTATCTTGCCGCCCTGCAGTTTTATCGTATCTTCTACGATAAATATGCTGTCTCCGGATGTAATAACTCCGGTATCGGCCATCTGTCCGCCCATGGTTGCATAAAACGGCGTCTCGGATACGATAACCGTACCGTGTTCGCCTTCATTTAATACATCGGTGATCTTATCGTCCGTAGTAAGCGCAAGTATGTCTGATGAATGCGAAAGCCTGTCATAACCTACGAATGTTGAAGTAATGTCTGCGTCTATAAGCTGATATACTGTTTCCTTTGCTCCCATGAAATTGCTTTCTTCCCTTGCATTCCTTGCAGTCTGTCTCTGCACTTCCATAGCAGCATTAAAGCCCTCTTCATCAACCATAAGGCCTTTTTCCTCAAGTATCTCTTTAGTAAGGTCAACCGGGAAGCCGTATGTGTCGTACAGCCTGAAGGCGTCTTCGCCCGAAAGAACCTTTTTGCCCCCGGCGATAAGTTTTTCTTCCATATCGTTAAGGATCACGAGACCCTGATCTATTGTTTTATAGAAATTGTCCTCTTCCGTACTGAGCACTTTAAATATATAATCTTTCTTTTCTTCGAGTTCGGGATATCCGTCACGCGATTCATTTATCACTGTCTGACAGATTTCGGTAAGGAACTTGTCTTTTATCCCGAGAAGCCTTCCGTGCCTTGCGGCTCTTCTGAGAAGTCTCCTCAGCACGTAGCCCCTTCCTTCATTTGAAGGCATTATCCCGTCTGATATCATAAATGTAACGGAACGTATATGGTCCGTGATAAGCCTTATCGAAACGTCTTTCTTTGCGTCTGTTTTGTAAGTCACGCCCGCTGTCTCACATACTTTGTCACGTATTGCTTTTATCGTATCCACATCAAATATCGAATCGACATCCTGCACTACGGTCGCAAGCCTTTCAAGTCCCATTCCCGTATCGATGTTTTTCTGCGCAAGGTCTGAATAATTGCCGCATCCGTCGTTATCAAACTGCGAAAATACATTATTCCATACTTCAATATAACGGTCGCAGTCGCAGCCTACCGTACAGTCCGGTTTGCCGCATCCGTATTTTTCGCCGCGGTCGTAATATATCTCTGAACAGGGTCCGCACGGACCTGAACCGTGCTCCCAGAAATTATCTTCTTTGCCGAACTTAAATATCCTGCTTTTATCGATCCCTATCTCTTCATTCCATATCTTAAACGCTTCGTCGTCATCCACATACACCGAAGGATACAGTCTGTCTTTTGGTATTCCCACTACTTCGGTAAGGAATTCCCATGACCATGCTATCGCTTCATGCTTAAAGTAATCTCCAAACGAAAAATTGCCGAGCATTTCAAAGAATGTGCCGTGGCGCGCAGTCTTTCCCACATTTTCGATATCGCCTGTCCTTATGCATTTCTGGCATGTTGTAACCCTTCTTCTCGGCGGTATCTCCTGTCCCGTAAAATATGGCTTAAGCGGCGCCATTCCCGAATTTATAAGCAAAAGGCTGTTATCGTTATGAGGCACGAGAGAAAAACTCCCAAGCCTGAGATGTCCTTTTTCCTCAAAGAATCTTAAAAACATTTCCCTTAATTCATTAAGCCCGTATGACTTCATGACGCTTCCTCCTTATATTGAATAATGCACATTTATTGATTATATGGACAAATGTCCTTTTTGTCAATTACTGCCGTTTTATAAAGCAGATCTTTTAGTTTGTCAAACGCCTCATCCGCAAGAGACATATCCATCGGAAACGATGCGTTATCAGGCGCCGTCTCTATTGTAAATGCAGGCATTTTGAAAGTCTCTGAATAATAATGTACCGAATTGCCTCCCGAATCGCCGTCTTCTATCTCTTCCGCGGGGTCTTTTATCACATAACCCGAACCTTCAGCAATTTTTTTCGCAATGGCAAGCTGTTTTTTGTTATATCCGTCTCCCAGCGCTTTTCTGTAATAATATATACATTCCCCTCTTGAATGGAAATCTATATACATGACTGACGGATGGCTTTTAAACGCCATTATGAGCGCCCTTGTTTCAGGTTCCGAGGCTGCGTATTCCCCGCATACGCCTCCGCTTCTGTAATGCGCGGACGGGAAGTTCCTATTGATGTCAACTCCGTTTTGGTTAAACTTATATTCAGCCATAGACGGTTCTGTAAGCGCTTTTACGTATCCGTCGGGGTTTAAAAGCGGTATTATGCAGAAACTGTAATTGTAAAATTCTGCGGTTTCGTAATAAGTTTCGGCATAATATTCGGCAAACTTCATCAATATCCGCGGGTTGATGCTTTCCCTTCCGTGGATACCTGCCGTAAGAAATATCTTTTTATACCCGCAGCCCAGCATGAGCATAACGATCTTTCTTTTTTGTACCGAATATCCTATCGTTTCACATTCTATAAGCCCAAAATATTCTTTCTGCAGCCTTGCCGCGTCATAAAGAATATCCTCATAACTGTAATAATCCATAATGCCTCCTTAAAAATTCCGCATATAAATTATACAGCCGGGTTTATAAAAATATGACAGTTATTCTCTTATTTGTCCGTTTCCGTATATAATATATTTGGTTGTCGTAAGCGCCTTAAGCCCCATAGGCCCTCTTGCATGAAGTTTCTGCGTGCTTATGCCTATCTCGGCGCCAAAGCCGAATTCAAAGCCGTCCGTAAACCTTGTCGAGGCGTTCACATATACGGCTGCCGCGTCAACTTCTTCCAGGAATTTTCTTGAGTTATTATAATCATTGGTAATTATGGATTCTGAATGTCCGGTATTGTACTTATTGATATGGGCTATCGCCTCGTCTATCGAATCCACGGTTTTTACCGATATTATAGCATCAAGGTATTCCGTTCCCCAGTCGTCTTCCGACGCGGGCACGGCATTGTCCATAAGAGAGAGCGCGCGCATATCGGCGCGAATTTCCACTCCTTTGGCAGAAAGGCTCTTTTCTATCTTTGGAAGCGCCTTATCGGCCGCCGCGCTGTGTATCACAAGCGATTCGCAGGCGTTGCATACGCCAAGGCGCTGTGTCTTTGCGTTTTCTATGATCTTTACCGCCATATCGATATCCGCGCTTTCATCTACATATATATGGCAGTTTCCGGTTCCTGTTTCGATCACGGGTACGGAAGCTTTTTCTACAACTGTTTTTATAAGTCCCGCGCCGCCTCTCGGAATAAGTACGTCTACATATCCGTTAAGTTTCATGAACTCTTCCGCCGTGCTTCTTTTTGTATCCGTTATAAGCTGTATCGCATCTTTCGGGAGGTTTGCCAGATCAAGCGCGTTTCTTATAATGTCTACGATCATTTTATTTGATTCTATGGCGTCGCTTCCGCCGCGGAGTATCACGGCGTTTCCTGTCTTAAAGCAAAGGGCGAACGCATCGGCGGTGACGTTTGGCCTGGATTCATATATGATTCCCACAACGCCGAGAGGGACTCTTTTTTCACCGATACAGAGCCCGTTTGGGCGTTCTTTCATATACAGCACTTCGCCTACCGGATCGTCAAGGCTTATGATCTGATCGATACCTTCCGCCATGGCGCCTATCCTCTGTTCGTTAAGCGAAAGCCTGTCCACAAGGGAAGCTTTCATATTGTTATTTTTGGCTCTTTCTATATCTTTTTTGTTCGCGGCTATAATACTGCTTATATTATCTTTATCTTTAAGTGCTAAAGATACCTGACGCAGCCCCTCGTTTTTTTTGCCGCTTCCAAGCCTGTTAAGTATTACCGCAGCGTCTTTTGCTGTCTGTCCCATTTCTTTAAGATTCATGACTTACCTCCATATGATCCTCTTATCGGTTATTACGCAGTCGCATTTTACATCATGTCCGCCGGCAATTATGCAGCCGTCATCCATATATTGAAAATCGTAACATATTCCTATTTTTAATATGTCTGTATGTTCTGTACCGCTTTCAAGCCTTTTGATATATCTGTCATAAAAGCCTCCCCCGTATCCGACCCGGTTTCCCGCCCCGTCAAATGCAAGTCCCGGCATTATGACAATAACTTTATCGTATAAATCCATATCAGACATACGTATTATATCACATTTAAGCTTATCGGGTTCTTTTATTTTTTTATAACCGCATACCAGCTGAGATATATCGTTTACCAGGTAAAATTCCATATTGATATTATCGTCCGATACCGCGGGATATGCGGCGGCGCATTCGGGATGATCCCTTCTTAAGTTATCATATATTATATAAGTATCGGGTTCATTCTGATATGATGCGAACAAAAGCACAAGGATATCCTTATCCTGCTTTATGATATCCTCCATATATCCGTATATTTTCTTTCCGGCTTCGGCTGCTTCTTCATTGTTTAAGGCGCTGCGCCGTCTTTTCATTTCAGCGCGCAGTTCATTTTTGCAAAACTCACGCATATATTTACCTCGCATGTCACTTCATATGTTTTTTCCTTACGTCGGACAATCTGGTTATGCTTCCGTCGGGATTTACGATTGAAACATTATCAAGGTTTCCACGCATGTTTTTTCGTATGCTTTCCAGATAATTCCTGCGTAAAAGCGCCTGTTCAGCCTTTTCTTCCTCGGTAAGCCCCTGTTCTTTTTGTTTATGGTATAATTCGTTTATCCTTTTGATATCGCTTTCGTTCATAATATTATATACACCGCCTTATTTTCCCCTTAGATCAAAAAATGTTCCTATGTCCTTTCCTGCAATGATGTCTTCAAGTATATATACGTCTTCTCCGTTTGCGATCACCATTCCCGCTCCGGCGGCAGCCGATATCTTCGCGGCGGACAGTTTGCTCTCCATACCTCCGGTACCGGACATCGTAACAGGCCCTTTAGCCATTTCAAACAGTTTGTCGTCAAGTTTGTCAACGTAACTTATGAATTTGGCATCGGGGTTATTGTGCGGATCGTCTGAATACAGCCCGTCTATATCAGACAAAAGTATGAGAAGGTCGGCGCCTATCAAAGATACAACGATTGCCGACAGCGTATCGTTATCGCCGAAATCCAGCTCGTCCGTTGCTACCGTGTCGTTTTCATTTACTATAGGGATAACTCCCATATTTAATAATTCCGTGAGCGTTGCGCATGCATTGTTCCGGTTCTCTTCATTATCTATCGTATATCTGGTCATAAGTATCTGGGCAGTCATCTGGTTGTACTCTGAAAAAAGTTTCTGGTATACCATCATAAGCCTGGCCTGTCCTATAGCCGCGCATGCCTGCTTTACCGATTTTTCTTCAGGCCTGTTTACAAGCCCTATAGCCTGTCTTCCTACCGCTATCGCGCCTGAGGATACCACTACGACTTCTTTTCCCTGATTTCTTATATTGGTAAGGACCCTTACAAGTTTTTCAAGTTTCATAAGGTCAAGCCTTCCCGTATCGGCATGTGTGATAGTAGTTGTCCCAAGTTTTATTACGATCCTCTTCTTGTCCTTTATTATGTCCCTGCTGTTTTTCATTTTTTCATATCCTTTACATTAATCTGATGCAACCATGATATTATATTGTATTCTTTAACTTAAATCAAGTACTGAAAATGCAGCTTTTATTCCGTCTATCGCGGCTGACATTATGCCTCCCGCGTATCCCGCGCCTTCGCCGCATGGGATTATGCCGCGTATATCAGACTGCATACTCTCGTCCCTTACTATCCTTACCGGGGATGAGGTCCTTGTCTCAACACCGCACATAAGCACGTCGTCAGCGCCAAATCCGGGCATTATGCTTTCAAAATGATCCATAGCTTCTATAATAGCTTCATTTATATATTCCGGAAGGACGTCCCTAAGGTTTGCAAAGCGCACCCCGCCTTTGTTTACCGGCTGTATGCTTCCTAAGGTCCCGTCACCTGTTATGTTATTTTTATAATCGGAATAAAGCTGGCATGGGATCTTGCCTTTTCCGCATTCATATGCAAGTTCTTCAAGCTTTCTTTGGAAATCTATCCCCGAAAGCGCGCCGTTTCCCCCGAAATCTTCTGAAGTGACATTTACGACTATCGCGCTGTTTGCATTTTTGGAATCCCTGTTATAATCGCTCATGCCGTTTATAGCAAGGCGCCCTTTTTCTGTAGAGGCGTTGACTACATACCCGCCGGGGCACATGCAGAACGAATATACCGCCCTTTTTTCTTTAGTGTGGTACCGCACGGAATAATCGGCGGGAGGGAGCATGTCCGCATATTCCCCATACTGCAGCTTATCTATATACTCCTGCCTGTGCTGGATCCT
>CANQDW010000038.1 GCA_947593975.1 uncultured Lachnospiraceae bacterium | reverse complement strand
AAAATGGGTTTATCAATAGAACAATCCATGGAGGCATTAAGCGTAACCGACAGTGACCGGAAGACGCTTTTGCAGTTACTTAAATAATAATTAGTTCAACCCTCTGTCATATCAATCATAAGACACGTTTGCACTCGTGTACCGGATATGCGGAGGGTTAATTACTATACTGCAGTTAAATGACAATATAAGTATTTTCGTTTTTTTTTAGTCGGGTAAAATAATAAAAATTCATACATTCTTCCTTAATTAAGAAAAGAAAAAATATATAAAAAATTTAAGAAAACTTTTGACAAAATCGGTAAAATATTATATTATATATTATAAGAAGCTGAAGCTTGGAAATCAGGTGCAGATTTCCCTAATTACAAGCGGCGGCATCGGAAAAATATCCGTATGGGCAGACGGATCACAGGGAAACCGGATACAGGCGGTAATGTACTTATTGCCTGTATTAGTTGACGGTTTTCACATTATTAGTATTCTAAAAAAGAAAATGGAGGTTGTAATATTATGAGAAAGTTAAGAGAGAGACTTAACAACAAAAAGGGTTTTACCCTTGTAGAACTTATCGTTGTAATAGTTATAATCCTGATCCTTGCAGCAGTACTTATACCTAATGTAATGAGGTATATAGAACAGGCAAGAAAGTCAACATTCCAGAGTGAGGCATCGGGATATCTGACGGAAATACAAGGATTTGCGGCGGAAGCATTTGCTACTTCTGATACTGGTACAGATATAACCGGAGCAGATTTACAAGGTAAATTGACTGCAAATACAGAAAAGCTTACCGGCGGCGTAAATGTTAATGCTTCAACTCTTGGAGCTGCTGCTGCAAACACAATTAATGTTGTGATTAAAGCAGGTGCGGTTACAGAATTTAATTATTCAGATGAAAAATATACCGTATCATGGAGTCAGGCAACAGGTTGGGAAGATGTTGACGATTTGGCAAGTTGAATAAGCAATATATTCAATCTGATACCCTGAAAGGAGACATAAAATCAAATGAAAACACATGATTATGAAACTCTGACCAGGGTTAATAAATTCAAAAGGGTAGTAAAAGCAGCAGTAATAACAATAGTGATCAGCATAGCAGTTCTTGCACCGCTGCTATGGTACTGGACGGCATCAATAGAAATGCACACAGTATTTAGAAATGCCAAAAACGTACAACTGAATACAGAATTATTATCCGTCATGTTGGACGGACAGCAAATACCGTTTCTCGACAACTCAAGGCCCAGTGGGTTGTCGGAAGAAGCGGAAGAACAGATAAAATCCTATTCCGGAGCAGAAGGAGAGATAAAGATCACGGCATGGGACCGGGCAAGCGGAAGCGTAATGAGCATGACGTACACGGAAAAGAGATATCTCATAAAATATGAAAAAGAAGAAGGTGCGGAAACCGGAGAATGGAGTATATACCGGAAAACACACGTATATGAAGGATAAACCGGAAAGGAGGATTCGTTTGGCGATACAGCCAAAGGGAATCCTTTTTTAGTCAAAAACCGGAATAAACAAAGAAATCCAAACAAAAATGTACGGGAGGAATACCAAATGGAGAAAATAGCGGGCATCACAATTTGGGTTCTTTTGTTTGTTTTGGGAAGCTGTATATATTCATTTTTAAACGTAATAATATACAGAGTGCCAAAAAAGATGAACTTCATAAAAGGACGTTCAATCTGCCCTGCGTGCGGACATAAATTAAAAGCAGGGGATCTGGTGCCGGTATTAAGTTATCTGGCACTTAGGGGAAAGTGCCGGTACTGTAAAGAAAAGATAGGGATAAGAGACACGATTATCGAAATTGCGGGCGGAATTATAGCAGTAATATGCGCATGGCGTTTGTGGGACGCTCCGATAGAAGGAGCGGTAGTATTTGCATTTATATGCATATTGACTGTAGTCGCATTTACAGACATAGACACAATGGAAATACCGGACGGATGCCATATAGCGATAGCAGTACTCGCAGTCATATCATTTATAATAAGCGCAGCAGTGCTGCCGGGAGTAAATGAATATATGGTAACAGATGTAACGCTTATCTCAAGATTGATCGGAATGGTATGTATAAGTATACCGATGCTCGTAATGGCGCTTGCGATACCGGGAGCATTTGGCGGAGGAGACATTAAGTTAATGATGGCGTGCGGGCTGCTTCTCGGCTGGAAGCTTACGGTTATAGCCGCAGTGCTTGCGGTAATTACCGGAGGCGTATGGGGGATATTTTTGCTGGCGGCTAAGAAAAAAGGAAGAAAAGAACACTTTGCATTCGGACCGTTTCTCTGCGCCGGCATGGTGCTTGCGATATTTTTCGGGAAAGCGCTTGTGGGATGGTATATGGGATTTTGGCAGTTCTAAAGGGGATAGGTAAATGGCACAATATAAATATAAAGCCACAGATAAAAAAGGAAAACGCATAAAAGGCACGATGAACGCTGCAGACGAGACTGAACTTCAGCAGCGTCTGCATGAACAGGACGTCTTTCTGATATCGGCAAAGGAAACGGGCAGAAACAGATTTTCGCGGCAGTTAAAACCTAAAGTGCTTGCAGATTTTTCAAGACAGCTAAGCACGCTTGTTTCTGCCGGAGTTACACTTGTGCGCGCGATAAATATTATTGCGGCGGGGGAATCGGTTAAACCGAGGGAAAGGGCAATATACAACGACATACTAAAGCAGCTCCGTCAGGGAATACCTCTGTCGGATGCAATGGAAGCGCAGAACGGCGCATTTCCGACGCTTATGATATATATGTACCGTTCGGCGGAAAGCAGCGGCAATATTGACCAGGTAACGATGCAGATGGCGGAACATTATGAGAAAACGCACAGACTTGAATCCAAGCTGTCAAGTTCAATGACCTACCCGAAGATCCTCGGAGTAATGATCCTCGGAGTCATTATCATAATAACAAAATATATACTTCCGCAGTTTGCAGACTTGTTTAACATGATGCCGGAACTTCCGACGTCCACGCGCATCCTTATGGGCTTCAGTGATTTTATACAGGATTACTGGATAGGCGTTATTATCGGCGCAGCGCTGCTTGTAGTGCTGATAAAGGCAATCCTCATGAACAGAAAAGCAAGGGTTGTATGGTCGAGGGCAAAGATAAAGGCGCCTATGTTCGGTAAATTAAACAAAACGATATGTACGTCGAGATTTGCAAGGACATTAAGTTCGCTTTATGCAGCAGGCATACCCGTTGTATCATGCCTGCAGATAGCAAGAAAAACTATTGGAAATGACTATATGGATGATCAGTTTGACAAGATCATACCGTTTGTGCGCGCGGGAAACAATCTCAGCGACGGGCTTGATATGGCAGATGGATTTGTGCATAAAATGACTGACTCGATACGCGTAGGAGAAGAAACGGGACAGCTTGACAATATGCTGCGCTCAACGGCAGACTCACTTGAATATGATGCGGATATAGCCATATCAAAACTTGTTTCTTACGTAGAGCCGCTTATGCTCATAATAATGGGTATTATAGTTGCATTTGTACTTGTATCCGTACTTAGCGCGATGTATGGTTCCTACAGCGCTATCGGCGGAATGTAATAAAAAGGAGAAGCAGAAAATATGCTCACAGTGTATCTTGGAAACAAATATATAAGAGTAGTGGAAGGCAGTATGTCAGGAAACCGTCTGCATATAAAGCAGGCGTTTGAAACCGTTGACAATAAAGGAACTATAATAAACGGCGCGATAGTGGATGAAGCTGCGCTTGGAGAACTTATAAGCGGTTTATGGGACGCTTATAAGCTCCCCAAAAAGAAAGTAAACCTTGTGCTTGACAGTACGCAGTTTCATACCAGGAATATGCAGGTGCCGCAGATGCGGGAAGACAAAAAGCTGGAATACATCAGACGCGAATTTACCGGCATAGAAAATATGGACAGTCTTGTATTCGGTTATTTTAAGCTGAAAAAGATCACAAAAGGCAAATTGGACCTTGTGACCGCAATGGCGACGCCAAGGGATTATGCGGAGCGGTTTATGTCCATGTTTAAAAAACTGGGGATAAACCTTTCGGGGATTGAAAGCGTAAATGCCTCAATAAACCGCATGATTGATATGTTAAGCCTTATAAAGGGAAAAACCTGTATAATACAATTCGTTGAAGACATGAACCTTACCAGCATACTTTATTACAACGGCGGCATTGAGACCTCAAGCAGAAAAAGGCTGTTTGCCGAACCGGGTACTCCCGCATATGTGGTTGAGATCGCAAGGGCGGTCACGAACATAACGCAGTTTGCCAAGACGCAGAATATAGACGGGCTTATAACACATGTATTTGTCGCAGGCATTACCGGGGAAGATATGGAGATATATGAAGACAGTATAAGAAATATCAATCCGGAACTTATTACCGAACCGCTTAGGGGCGGCGACAGGATAACAGTTGATAAAAAACAGGATGGAGACGAGCTGTTTTCCAAAAATGCAATGGCTGTCGGAGGCCTTATAAAAGCGGCAGACGAAGTAAATATTATTTCACGTATCAAATATACCGCGGAAGAACTTGAAGCCAGAAAAAACAGAAAGAAACTTATTGTGCCGGCAGCGGTTTTATGCGGAGTGCTTGCAGTCGTATCGGCTGCGCTGTTTGGGAGGAACATGTATCTTTCCCATAAACTTAAATTGCTTACCGATTACAATAACGATCCTATGGTAATAAAGACCTGCGCGGAGTATGACGTATTGAATGACAATATCAATGCGGCGCAGGGAATAACGGGAGGACTTACGGGACTTACAGGAGTACTTCGCACATATCCGTCAGTAAACAGCGCTACCGAGGGTGTAGTAAAACAGTGCGCGGAAGGTCTTGTGACGGCAAATGTGAGCGGGTACGACGCAGGAAGCGGAGTCTTAAGCCTTCAGGCAAAAGCGGGAAATGTCGAACAGATAAATAAATTCATAGACAGGCTCACACTACAGCAGGTATTTGCATCCGTGAATTATACCGGATATGCTCAGGACAGCGCAGGCACGTGGAATGTAAACGTATCGTGCGTAATGGCGCCGGGAGAGGAGGCGGAAGCACAGTGACGCTTGAAGTAACGGAAAGAGACAAAAAATTGATCGTTATATGTTCGGCAGTTGTGATAGTAGTGCTTTTAGTATTTTTTGCGCTTATGCCGCTCATAAATAAAGGCAAAAAACTTAGTGAAGATATCGTTGCCGAACAGCTTGCAAAGCAGGAGAAGGAAATAAAAGTTAACGGATATCCGGGGCTTTTGGGAAGACAGAAGGAAGTATTTGAACAGTATGAAATGTTAAGCAGCACTTATTATCCGCTTATGGGAAGCCAGGACATAGACCGGCTTATGACCGGAATAGCGCTTGCAAATAACACATATATCGAAAACCTTCAGATTGCAATGCCTGATATGGAAACCTATGCATCGGTAGATGCATATACTGATATTTTCCTGCCGGAAGGTACTTCCACGCAGTCGGAAGCGGCAGGTTTTGACGGAACATACTGCGTTAAGGTAGATATGACTTTAAGCGGAAAGAGAGAAGAGCTGCAGAAGGTTATCGATACATGTATGGCAGAGCAGCCGAGGCAGCAGGTCACGGGCTTTTCGCTGAATGATAACAGCTCAATAAACGATAATCCATGTTCTCTTACAATATCAGTTAATCTGTATATGTGCGAAGACATAGAGACATATATTGAAAAACAGAAAGCGCTTGCGGCGGAAGCCGAAACGGAAGCAGCGGACGGTCAGTCGCCTGAGGCGTCGCCTTCACCGCTGCCATAGACATAAATGTATAAACAAATTTGGTGAACAGTATGGACAATAATTTCAGGAATCTTCGTATTGGAGATGTGTTAAAAGAATACGGATACGTAACGGACGACCAGATCATGCAGGCCCTTGATTATCAGAAAACACACAAGGGACTGCGTCTTGGCGGTGCGCTCATAGAAATGGGATTTGTTACGGAAGATAAAGTACTCGGCGCGCTTGCCGAACAGCTTAGCGAGCGTGTTATCGACATATCCAATGAAGATGTGGATCTGGAAGCTGTGCAGAAGATACCAAGGCCTCTTGCTGAAAAGTATGAGATGCTTGCAATAAAAGCTCAGGAAGGAATCCTTACCGTAGTTGTAAATGATCCGCTGAATTTCTACGGCATTGAAGATATCCATCAGACTACCGGAATGCAGATGGAGATAGTATTATGCCAGAGAAAAGAACTTAAAAATGCCATAAATTTTTATTATAGTGAAGTACAGGCAAGAGCGGCGGCAAATATTGCAAATGAAAGCTTTGAGCAGATAGCTGATTCAGATGAATTTAATATTGATGAAGAAGGAGACGACGATACCCCTGTCATCAATCTGCTTAACCGTCTTGTGGAACGCGCTTATGCCACGCATGCATCTGATATCCATATAGAGCCGTTCGAGGATAAAACTACTGTGCGTATGCGTATAGACGGTGTGATCGTGGAATTTGTAACTCTGCAGAAAAATATCCATGCATCGCTCATTGCACGTATCAAAATACTGGGCGGTATGGATATTGCGGAACGCAGGATACCGCAGGACGGACATTTCAGGATGAAGATCGCGGGAGATCCGGTAAACCTCAGGGTATCCGTGATCCCTACCGTATTTGGTGAAAAAGCCGTGCTAAGGCTCCTTGCAAACAATGCGCCCATAGATTATCCCGATACTTTCGGTATGCAGGAAGAAGATTTCTTAAAGCTTAAAACAATGCTTGGTTCGCCAAACGGTATAATATATTTTACCGGGCCTACAGGTTCGGGTAAAACAACTACGCTGTACATGATCCTTTCCGAACTTTCAAAAAGGGCGGTAAATATCTCTACAATAGAAGACCCCGTGGAGAAGAACCTTCCGAAGATTAACCAGTCGCAGGTAAATAACCAGGCGGGGCTTACGTTTGAAAGCGGATTAAGGGCGCTTCTGCGACAGGATCCGGATATTATCATGGTAGGAGAAACAAGGGATGTCGAGACTGCGAACATATCCGTGCGTTCCGCTATAACCGGACACCTTGTATTCTCAACCCTGCATACTAACGACGCGGCGTCTTCTGTGATCCGTCTTGAAGATATGGGCCTTATGCCGTATATGGTTGCGAACTCACTCGTAGGGATCATAGCGCAGCGGCTTATGCGTAAAGTATGTCCTGACTGCGCAGAAGAAGTGACGGCAAATGAAGAAGAACAGAAAATATTGAATGCCGGACCGATAAAGATCAAGCATCCGAAAGGCTGTCCGCAGTGTAATTACACGGGTTACCGCGGACGTGTGGCTATACATGAGGTGCTTATGATCGACAGAAATATCCGTAAAATGATCATGGAAGGCGTTACTGCCGAAGAGATCCAGGATTATGCGGTGGCAAATCAGAATATGCATACGCTGCAGGAAGCAGGTATAAAAATGGTAAAAGACGGCATCTCTTCGATTGAGGAATTGAAGAAAGTTGCTTATGTATAAAAATATTTTATAATAAAGGAAGATTAGCTATGTATGATTTAGATAAACTGATTATAATGTGCAGGGAAGAAAAAGCGTCGGATATCCATATATCCGCGGGGCTTCCGCTTATGATGAGGGTACACGGCAAACTTGAGCAGACCCTTGCCCAGCCGGACGAAAAGCAGACTGAAGAAATGCTCTATAACCTGCTTAACGCCAGACAAAAAGAGGATTTTGACAATGGGCTTGATATTGACTTTGCAATTGAAACCAGCGACGGCAACCGCCAGAGAGTAAACATTTTCCGCCAGAAAGGCAAAATAGCGGCAACGATCAGGATCCTTAATAATTATATACCATCGCTTGAAGAACTCCATATGCCGGCGCTGCTTTATAAGCTTGCGGAAGAACCGAGAGGGCTCGTCCTTATAACAGGCCCTACCGGAAGCGGTAAATCTACGACACTTGCAGCCATGATCGAGCATATAAATAAAACAAGGCAGGATCACATAATTACAATTGAAGATCCTATCGAATATACATATGACAGCAAACTTGCCCTCATTCATCAGAGGGAAACCGGCAGGGATGTTACGGATTTTGCGGCGGCGTTAAGAAGCGCTCTGCGTGAAGACCCCGACATCATACTTGTAGGAGAGATGCGTGATTACGAAACGATAATGGCTGCGCTTACAGCCGCAGAAACAGGACATCTTGTGCTTTCAACGCTTCATACTACAGGGGCGGCTCAGACAGTTGACAGAGTTATAGACGCCTGTCCTTCCGGTAATCAGAATCAGGTGCGCACACAGCTTGCAGGCGTACTGAAAGGAGTAATAACGCAGTGTCTTATGCCTGTGGCAGGGGGAGGCGGCCGTGTGGCTGCAACCGAGATACTTCTTGGCACGGATGCAGTCACCAATCTTATACGTGAAAACAAAAGCCACCAGATGGGCAGCGTTATGCAGTCCGGAGCAGGAATGGGTATGCACACCCTGAATATGGATCTTATGCGCCTTATGCGGGAAGGCATGATAGACAGACAAACGGCATTTGCATATACAAACGACAGACGTGATCTGGAGCAGTATGGATTGTAAATAGAACGGAACAGTGATGTAAATGAAAAATCCTATGAAAAATGGCAGAAAAAAGAATACCCTGGGATTTACCATGATTGAATTGATCGTGGTAATCTGTATAATTCTGATTCTTGCAGGTATTTCCATATTTGGGATAAGTTCATGGATTAAATGGGTTCATTTCAAAGAGCAGAACGAAAATGCGCGTACATTATATTCTGTGGCACAGAACCAGATAGGCGAGTACAGCGCGCACGGACAGCTTGAATCAAAAGTTCAGGAAAAGATAATGACAGCTGCGGGATACGGTTACCGTAATGTCATTAATTTTGATGCCCTGAAACTTATCGGAGCAGACGGAAAGACGATAAAGGCTGATACGCTCTGGCCGGCAAGTATCGGAAAAACTAACGCCGCGCAATATATCGGGACAGTATGTTACGCCATGGGCACAGAAGCGGATTATATGACATATTGTAATGATCCCGATCAACTTGATACGGACGGTAAATCTGAAGTGCGTATGATGTATGACATGCTTGTGCCATATCTATATGACCCTTCTATCCTTAAGGCATCTGTCTGCATGGAGTTTACTCCTGACGGGGGACAGATATATTCTGTATTTTACAGCAATATTGGAAAAAACAGTGAAAATTATTTTAAATATGAGGATGACGATACCACGAGAGGACAGGTAAGCATCCACAGCCGTATGTCCGATTACCGCGAAAAGAGGATGGTCGGTTATTATGGCGCAGGAAGCCTGTCTGCAGTTTCCGGTGTGGCAATGAAGGATAAGCCTGTGATTGAAAATGTCATGCTGAAAAATGAAGAGACGCTCAATCTTAATTTTGAATTAGGCGGTTCGCCCGAGGCGTTTAATGCCCTTACATATACGATAGAAGTGTACGATACGGCCGCAAGACGTAAACTCATGAATGTGATTTTCGAAGGAAGCGATCTGGAACCGGCGGGCACCAATGCAAAAAAGGTTATAGACTGCCGTATTGTAAGAGTGGACGCGGCGGGGAATATGTGGGCGCACGACAATCGCAGTGAAGCGGTGTTTACGTGCCCTTTCCTTGTTGAGCAGAAAAGCGATAACAGTATTAAGATCATAATGGATGCGGCTGATATTGCAGCGTCTGAATTAAGTTATAGGGCAGTTTGGTCAACGCTTAGGGATCCGTCGTGGTTAGGAGATTATGATACCAGTGTATATAGCAGGTATATGAGAACATACAGTTTTACCCGCTTTGGGCTTGATACGGATAATATATACTGTACCATACAGGGAATGGGTTCGGTATATCCGCCGACAACTAAGAAACAGAGCAATACCAGCTGTGTATATTTTGAAGATGCATCTAAAACCGGAACCGGAAATACATATGATATTGCAAACGGCAGACATCTGAACAATGTACGTTATAAGGAAGTGACTGACGCGGCGGCAGTAACTTACCGTCTGGATAACGATATCAACTGGAGTGATTTTGTAAATAAAGGACTGTATTGCACGGATAAGGCTTTCAGTAATCATACAGATGCAGAAGGTTCACAGCTTGCAGGGCTTACGCCCGATAAATTATCGCCTGTGCCCGCAGGAAATACGGCGTTTCCTGCAATAAAAGAGCTTAGGGAAGGGCATATTTTTACGAGTAAAAGCATAATGCCGGCAGTATTAAGCGGCTTAACATTAAGCAGAGGCGATAATATATATCTGATGCTGAATCATGACGGCGACGGTAATGGAAAGATTATTGATGGATTGTGGGAGTTTCCTGTAGGATTATTTACGGTAAATAAAGGGGTTATCCAAAACGTAATTTTAGATAAAGTGCAGGCTGTGGGAGAACAATATGTCGGCACATTCTGCGGAAAAAACGCAGGCAATCTTATACAGCTTTCAGTAAGAAATACAATGCCTGATGATGAAAGTTTAAAGAGTAAAGCAGAAGGAACCTTGTATGTCGGCGGTATCACGGGAAAGGACATTACATCCGAGGTATCGGCAGTTGGAGAAAAAGTTGAAAGAAAATATATCGAACTTGAAAATTATGCGTTAGTTAAAGGTGAACAATATATAGGTGGAATAATTGGCTCTATAGAAGTTGCTTCCGATAAAGATATCAATATAAAAGTAACGGGAAGCCGCAACTATGGCGCGATAGAATCAACGCCGGGAGATATTGCCAATAGAAAATATATAGGCGGAATAGCAGGATATATATTTAATGATACAAAAAAAACGGATGTTATAGAAATTGAAAATTGTACGGGTTCTTCACGTTATACTAAAGAAGAGATAAGTGAGATATTTAAAAATGAAGATTCGCTTAAGGAAAAACTGAACGGTCAATATGTCGGCGGAATAGCAGGTTATAATAAAGGCGGCAGGATTTCTGAATGTAATGCGCTGAATATCAGTAATGAAGAAAGTTATCTGTTCGGTGAAAAATATGTCGGCGGAATAGTAGGTTATAACGAAGGAATTACAGACACATCGGGCAGTGTGATCGCGCTTGATGGATTAAACGGCGTTGTTGATACGAATGTTATAGGAAAGCAATATGTCGGCGGCGTTGTAGGCATAAATATCGGAAAGATAGAAAACTGGACTAACAGGGGCGTTGCTGCAGCGATTGAAGCATATGCCGGAGGAATTACCGGATATAACGTTAAAAAGAATTTAGATAGTGATACTGAAAACGGAGAAATTGTTAATTGTACAAGTGAAGTATATTTAGATGATGCGGCAAAAAGTATTTTGTCAAATGAACTTTTTGCGGAATCCGGTTATATAGGCGGCATAGCAGGTTACAACGGCGGAATTATTACTTCAGGATCGGGAACAAAACAGGTAACGGCATATGTTATGGGCAACAATTATGTCGGCGGCATAGCAGGTTACAATGATGTGGACGCAGACATAAAAGGTTATAATCTTTCCGGAGGTTACATTAAAGGAACGGGCGCATTTATTGGCGGTATTATCGGACTGAACGCTTCAAAAGAAATATTTGAAACCGGTGCGGATGAGGCGGCTGCAAATCAGTTGATTTCTAACCCGAATGAAGTGTCAGGAGATTTCTGCGTCGGCGGCGTCATAGGCGGTAATATTGTACCAACAGGCGCTGATATATATATCAGTTTTAAAGCTGATAATTTCCTTGGAACTGTTAAAGGTAAGGCATTTACAGGCGGATGTATAGGATATAACAGGCTTGTAATTAAAGATCATAACAGCGTTGAGCATGACTGCGTATTGCCTTTGTGTGAAATGGAGAATAAAGCAGACGAATGGGATTCTTCCGGCAGTAAGGATATATTAAAGGAAAAGTATGCGGATGTGATTGCAAGTCTTTATGAACAGGTGCAACATAATCAGTCGGAATCATGCATTACCATCGTAGGCGGTAAAGAAGGAAGTATGTCTGATGTGCGCTTAGAAAGCATTGAATCTGATATATTTGCGGGTGGTGTTATAGGTTATAATGCAGAACCTTCACATATGCTTATAAAGAATATGCGAAACAGAACGCCCGTATCCGCGCTGGTAGCCACAGAAAATAATACTGAGCATCCTGTAAAGAATGAAAACATACCATATTCCTACAGCGGAGGCATTATGAGTAAAGTAACGAAATACGCTGTAGTAGACAACTGCGAGAACCGCAGTGAGAGCGATGCGGCTGCATATGACGGCCGTTATCTTGGCGGTATATGTGAAGTAAACGAAGGAGTTATAAGAAATTGTTCGGTTCCGGGAATAGGAAGTTCAGACAGAAGTTATGTCGGCGGAATAGCAGGACTTAATGAAGGGATTATAGAAAACTGCGACTTTAGCAAAGAATCTGCTGTCACAGGCAAAGATTATGTCGGCGGAATTGCGGCAGAAAACTATGGCGAGATCAATAATATCAGTCTTAATGGAGGAACTGTAAGAGCTTATGATAACTGCGCAGGCGGTATAACAGCCGCAAATTATGGCTCAGTAAAATTTGATACGGTAAAATCAGGCGAGATATATATAAATTCTTCAGGAAAAGAAAACAGAAAAGAAGAACATTATGGTATTGGCGGTATAGCAGGTATAAATGAAGCAAAATGGAATGAAGTGATACCTGCGGTAACTTATACCGGCTCAGGCGAAAAGTTTGTACTTAAAGGAAATATAAACGGCATTAAGAATATAGGAGGCATTATAGGCGATAACAGAAGCGAAAGCACATTGTCCTCATGGAATAATACGGCTTCGGTAACCGCAGCAAACGGAAATGCAGGCGGTATCGCAGGGTTAAACGGCGCAAAGATAGAAAAATGTGAAAACAGCGGAGATATATCGGCAGCTGCATCAGGAAATGCAGGGGGAATTGCTGCAAAGAATAATAATAGTATCAGCAGTTGTGTTAATTCGGGAACAGTAACATCTGCAAATGGTAACGCAGGCGGTATCGCAGCAGAAAATGACAATGTGATTACAGGCTGCGAAGTAACCGGCGCCGATAATAATCTTACCGTAATAGAAGCCCTTGACAGCGCAGGCGGTATTGCCGGTGTCAATAATTCTGAAGTAAAGAATTGTACCGTAAAATATGCCAGAGTACAGAATACCAAAAACAGCGGTAAAAACGAAAGCAGCGTTGGCGGACTTGTAGGTAATAATAAAAAATTAATTGAAGGCGGCGCGGTAAATTACAGCAAAGTCCGTACATATGTATCGGGCGATAATATAAATATCGGCGGAGCCGCGGGAAAAAATGGAGATAAAACCAGTCTTACGGAAAATGCGGAGATTGTTAACGTAACGGTAAAGGATAATACTTCTTCGACGGGTAATGCATTTGAATCCGCAGCAGTAGGATTTGCAGACCAAAATGCCTCTCATGCCAATATGGGAGGAATCGCAGGATACAGCGTGGGAAGTATTACAGGCTGTTCGGTAACGGCAGATATCACAGGCAATATGGGAAGCAGCGGAACAGGTTACGGAGGAATAGTCGGAGTATATGCGCCTGTAATTTCGGAAACATCCGTATCAGGCTGCAGTTACAGTGGAAACTTAAGAGCAAACGGTTCTTCAGATAACATGGTCGCTATCGGAGGAATCGCGGGGAATATGTTCGCGCTTGGAACAATTAAGTCCTGCTATATCGGAACTGATGCCGAAACGACCATTACAACAGGATATCAAAATACAAGTGCTGCAGCAGGTTATGTGGGAGGAATCGCAGGAAAAAGCTATGGAACTATAACAGACAGCGGAATCAAAACAAATGTTAGCGCGGAAAGTTTATCGGATAATCATATAGAATTATTGGATGTCGCAAGCAACGCGGGTAATAAAGTAAGTATTGCTAACTACATGGGTCATACAGGAGGAATCGTAGGAGAGTTAAATTCAGGCGCTTCGGTAAATAACTGCACCACAGGTAAAAAATGGACAATAACCGTGCACCAGTATATCAATCTCGCAGGTACAGGCGGTATCATAGGTTACAGCGATTCCGGTATGGATATAAAGAAATGTACGAATTTTGCCACGGTAACTTCTACATATAATGATTCTGATAATGTAGCTGTAGGCGGACTTATCGGACGTCTTGAAAACAACAGCAGGAACGGCATGATAATTGATAATTTTGTAAATTATGGCGAGATTACCGGTACCATTGTCGGCGGCGCCATAGGAAGACTAAAATACAAGGGAGCTACATTTAATAAATGTATTAATTACGCCACTCTTAGAAGCACGGGAAGTAAAAGCAAGACCGCCGGAGGAATACTGGGAAGCTTTATGACGAATGTGGAGCCAAATGATTATGCGGCATTTATATCGTGTCAGAATCACGGAAATATTGAAACTGCGCAAAATGCGGGTGGGATCACCGGCTGTGTAAGCGGCGAATCAAAAATCACGGTAACGTATACCGACTGTGTGAATAGCGGTGCGATCCGCGGCTTAGGCACAAATAAAAACTCATTTGGCGGGATCGCATCTGCAACCGGCAGCCAGAAAGCATACTTTTACAGATGCAGAAATTATGGAAATGTACAGGATAGATTTGAGGTTGTCAATAAAGGTATCGTCGGGGAAGCGCCATATGACGATGGCATGCAGACGATATCTGACTGCTTTGACTTTGGTAATCCTTGCGGAATCGCAGAGAAGACTGATAGGGTTAATATTAATAACTGCTATTATATTGGTGACAAAAGAAAATATGAAACAGGCGCTGTCGGAACTAGGCTGATACATTGGAAAAATCAAAACGATCAATCTGAACGTTATTTATTAGATTCAGGTAATCGCATTATCAGCGGTTTTACAAGGGATCCGGCAAATATCGATGTTATAGGTGATGTTACCAGTGAATATGATGTAACCATTACGGATTCAGGTACGGCAAATAGTAATAGAAAATACAGACAGCAGAATTTCCTGGAAATGGATCCGCATATCATCGAATATTACGGAAAAACCCTGTCAGGCGCAGCGGATGTAAATAATATTACGATCCTTAATTCAGGCGGCCGCCTTTTGGTTACATGGGGTCATTCAGATACAAAATATGACCATGACCAGTTAATGTATAAAATTGGAGACGGAACATGGCAGGGACCTGTATCAATAGGATACGGCGTACAGACTTATACAATCCCGATTACAGGAATAGCAGGAAAAGATGTTAAAATAGCGATACGAAGCGTAAACAGCGCATACAGCAACACTGATTTTGGAGACAGCTGGCTTGAGAATTACGGCCCTGATAAGAGTGCGTCTGAATCAAATGCGGGCAAGTGGGCAAGCAATAGCTATAATGGAGTTAAAGAGGAACAGAAAGTTCCGAAAGTCCATATAGAGCTGACCCCGACAGAAAGTAACCGATATACATTCACGGCAGTTCTTGATAATCCTGAAGATTATGAGGGCAGCAGGGCAACTGCGATTGAGATAACCGGAATACCAGATAATAGTACGGTTAAAATCGATACCAAAAAAGGTTATTCAGATACGTTTACATTCACGAGCTCTGACAATATAAATGTAAATGTTAAAGCGGCAGGAAATGATAATTATGCCGAATCAACAGTTGTTTCATATACTGCTATGACATACGACGGTGAAAAGTTAGCCGATAATGATTATATAAATACAGGTTTTGGAGATTTTTACGGAAATACGATCGGCGGAATGTCCAACAGGATAGTTATGGCGGTAACGGAAAATCTTAGACCCGATTTTTACATGGATTCAGAACTTGTTGTTGAAGACTACGCGCTTGACGGCGGCGCAGCGCTTCCTGTATCGGTAGCAAGCGGTAATTCACACGTTTCTTCATATGGCGCGGCTGTTACCACGGTGCTTAATGAGATTCCAAAAGACTTCATGGACTACGGAGATATCACAGCAAGGACATATCCGTGGCATAGTCAGGCAGATTTCTGCTGGTACGGACATCCTGTAGTAGAATCGGTATCTTTGGAAACCATACTGGGTTACATAAAAGGCAAAAACCTGTATGACACAAAGAGATATACGACAGGTCAGGTTTCCGTATTTATTGATAAAAACGGTAAACCTGCGCTTAATGACGGATATGTGCTCCGCCTTAATAAAGACGGCACTTACTCGATTGTTTACAGCAGTATTCTTAATTACAGAGATATTTACGGCAAACAGATTGATGAAAAGATATATACCATAAAAGATGGCGCAGTGACATCCGCTTCATACTCAAAGACAATATATAAAGAACCTGTTATTGAGCCTGAAATGGTACTTTCAGACGATGGCGACCGATATACATTCTGTTGGGATAAGAAAGATACATACACGGATGAAGATAAATCCGCAGTATATGAACTGCGGCTTATAGGGCATACGACAGACGAAGAAACGGGAACATCTAAAGAGGTTCTTTTAGAGACCGTTACGGCTGACCAAAATAATGTAAAGGAACCATATTGGACATATACGTTTGTTGATAAAAATGGCAGCTGGGATTATAAGAATCTTACCCTTTATGTTGAAAGAAAAGGTAAGGTTGATGATTCGGGCAAGACCGAAATATTCCCTTCGTGCAGCGAGAAGATGTTTAATGTAAAAGTAAGACTTTCAAGGATTGCAAGACCGTCCGTATCATTGCGGCGTGATGAAAGCGGTAATGCAGATAAAGATGAACTTATATATGATATAAAATGGGATGCTGTCCCTGCGGATGAAAGAGGGGAAGTTAAGGCATACGAGCTGTTAATTGAACCGTTAAATCCGGACGGCGCCGTAAATGAAAGCAAAGTTGTCAAAAAAGAAATTGAACCCGACACCGCAAATCAGCTAAGCACGACATTTGATTTCGGCGGATATGAGCCGGGACAGAGATTTAATATATCGGTAAAGGCATTGGCTAAGCAGGCTTCAGAGTATTACAGAGACGGCAATAAAGGAGCTGTAAGGGAAATGACGCTGCCGGCCCGTCAGAAGACGCCGGAGGTTGGTAAACTTGCAATCGACCCTGAATACAGCATGGATACGTCCATGACGCTAAAAGAAATGAACAATGGTGTAATGCTTGTATTTAAGGATCCTGACCTTGCGAAAACGGAAGGAAAGTATGAAATAGCCATTGCAGTATATGACAGTGAACCGAAAGAGCAGGATAAAACGGATGCTTCGCATGTTGAGGGCGAATGGAACGCCGGAGCCGAAAGAACTATTATAGGTAAAGAATCAGCGGCAGTAATGAGCGGAAACCCTGCGGACTCTGCCTACAGGCTTGTTTCGGGAATTGACAGTAAAGATGCCGGCAAATGGTTAAAGATAGCAATGCGTAATGTGTCTGATAATAATATCAGCTCATGGTGGTCTGATAAAGATGCGGACGGACTGACGGTTAATTACAGCTGGCTTCGTATTCCGAGGGTCAGGACAGAAGAACCTGAAGTTACGAAAGAGCAGACGCAGCTGTATTATGACGTGACAGATGGAAGCTTTAGCATGAAAGAAAAGGGAGAAAGCAGTGAAGCGGTTATTTTACAGACTGCTCTTGAGTTTGATATTCCTTTGTACGCGGACAGCTTCCGTATACAAAGAGTAGGCCTTGAAAAAGAAACGGAATTTGGCAGCGGAGCAGTTTATGCAAGACAGGATGCAGACTGGATTTACTTGGAAAAAACCGAAGACGGCAAAGACGCATATAATGTATTTATGGCTTCAACAAAAGACGGCTTTAATGAGAAAATGAACGAGGTTAAAAAGGCAAAAGAGGCTAAAGAGACGAAGGAACTTAAGGAGCCGGATCCTATATGCATGGGAGATGAAAATGCATTTTTCATTGGCAAACTCATTAAAGGAAAAGATGCGTTATGTCTTCCTGTCACAGAATCCGCGCAGCTTACGAAAGATGAAAATGCTGAAAATAATAGTGTAGCGCTGGCTTCATTGCTTATATGGCAGGAAAAAGGCGGAGCGATCAGATTTGTTCTCCCTGACGCTGAAAATGTGACTTATGCTTCGGGCGAGTACGCAGACCCTGTTAATTATCATACTTCGCAGGTTTCGATACAGGCTGTTGTGCAGGATAAAGAAGCTTATGAAAGCAGTAAGATCTATAACTGGTACAGGGAGTACAAAGATAAGAAATGGCGCGAGGAAACAGTTTCGCTTAATGATTATGAAACTGAGGAAGAGGTATCAGAACCGCTGACATTTACAGCGTCAGCGTTTGAGGACATAGCTTATCAGGCTGTCTGCAGCACGGATAAAAGATATATATATCAAATTGAAGTATTAGCGGATGATAAAACAATATTAGACAAACGCTATATAAGCGCATACCGCAATAAATCCGATCACAATGAATTGTTGTTAGCGTTAAAGAAAGATATTTACGATAAGTATAAAGATAATCTGATCAGATTCAGACGGGCAGAAATTACGGAAAATAAAAATATCAGTAACTGGTCCGCAGAAAGCGAGCCTGTAAAATTGGGAGGAAATTGAGTTAAAATATGCGGAAAGGAGACCATCAGTGAGAAAGATTTCTGATAATAAGATCATGAATAAAAAAGACGGTTCGGCGCTCATAGTAGCAGTCGTGATCATGCTTGTGCTCATGATGTTGGGGCTTGCGCTGCTTTTGGTTTCCTTTTCGCTTTCTGCTACCGCATCAAGACAGCAGAATCTGTCCCAAAGCAGGGAAATGGCGCAGACTGTAAGCAGGCAGATCGCAGAGGAGCTTACAAGTCCGGATGCAGGAAAAAGCGAGCTGTATGAATATCTTAAGGAAAATATAAGCATTGATGCCAACCGTTCGGCATCGCCGTCAAAATGGCCTTATTACAAAGCAGGAGTAACTTATCATGAAAAAGAAGATGCCTGCAGGTATTTTAAGCTTAATTCCGGAGATCTGACAGGAACGGTTTCTGATGATACGAAAAAAGCGCAGGCTCTGATTGACGGGACGTCGATTGTTATGTATTGGGAAACGCCAAACGCAGATGCTGAAGGAAGCGATGCTGAGGACGGAGTAATACTTACAGTTTCAGTTACGTGTAAAGATAATAAGGAAGAAACAACGATTACTGACACGTATCAGCTTAATGCTGTAGTTAATGTAGACGGCAGCTGCATATGGACATGGAGGGAGGAGTAATTATGACATATAAAGACAGACGCGGCACTACTATGATAGAGGTACTTGTGGCGCTTGTAGTTGTATTGTTTATTACAATGGTTTTTTCCCGTGTGGTTACTTCATCCGTGCGTATGTTAAGCATGGCAACAGAGACAATAAGCGAAACTGAAAAATTTAACGAAGAATATTATAAATCAGTTAATTATAATAATCGCGCCGCTAAAGCGGGAAATCTTAAACTTGTGGTGGATAAAGATAAAACGCAGGATAATACGGCGCAGGAGAGTACACTTAATCTTAATAATGAATGCAAGATGGTATTTTGGGCAGCTGATAACGGTTACAGTATGTATGCGGTAGCGCCTAAGGGCTACGGAAGCGTCACCCCCCCCACTAGCCCTTCTGCAGATCCAGGAGATGGTACAGACCCTGATCCGTCGCCGGATCCAGAGCCGTCGTCAGACCCGGAGCCAACGCCAGATCCGGCAAACGGAACGGGTGAGAAGCTGGAAGTATTGGCAGATGAAAAATGGGAAGGAATTTATGATTATAATGACTGGAACGAGATACAGGAAGCGCTTGAAGAGGCATCTCATCAACCGAATTGGGAACATCGTAAACAAATAGATTGGCACCTTGAAAACGGATATGTTTGGCTCATAGATGGAAAGGCATATGTAAGCGCATGGTTTCAGGGAATTGTTATAGATGCAGATGATACGCCGGAAACTATTATTGAAAAATACAGTCAGTACTTTATTGAAATTACAAAAGATACAAGAGTATTTACTTCGAAAGAAATTATCAATGAAAATGGAATTCATTTTAAAGATCCAATTCCTAAACAGGGGGATTTATATTGGGACGGGACAGATTTTTGGCTTTTAAGGCAAAACATTGACAATGGATATAATTTGCCACAGGGTAATGAAGGGTGCTGGCAAAAAATATTACAGCCTCCGAGGGAATCAAAGGAGTAATTGATATGAAAATTCGAAACCCATTGAAGAACAAAAAAGGCGTGACAATGACAGAGCTGATTGTGACATTTGCACTGATCAGTATCTTTGTTGTGCTTACAGGTCAGGTAATAGCATCTGCAATGGGAATATACCATAAAATACAAAGCGTAGAATACGGAAAACAAGTGTCCGATACTATAATGAACAAGATCATAGGCGAATTGTCAGAAGCGCAGGTTGTACCGCTTAACAGCGGGGATGCTGTGGCGGCAATACGTATATTGGAACCTGAAGGTGATTCTAATTCCATAGAATATCGAGATAGGGATGGCAGCCTTGTAAAGATAACCAGCGGAACGCCGCAGAATTATACATATCGTGATTCTGACGGTGCCGAAGTAGCAGAATCTTATCCGGCAGATAATCCGGCAAATTGGGGCAGTCAGCTTATCATCCATTATAATGCAGTCAGATCAGGCGTGGGCGAGACGCTGCGTCAGCCAGTGGACTGGACTTTTGACAGGAATATTTATCAGGGATATCACATTGAAAAACTTAAATTTTCACGTCCCAATTATAATGAGTATCCGTGGAATATTATAAAGGTGGAGTTAAAGCTTGCCAGTGACGCATATGGATTATATGAAACAACGCGGTACATAGATTGTTATAATTTTCAGAATGATACCGATAAGATTGTAGAAGTTGCTAATCCGGTTCCTGAAACACCGACACCTGCTCCGAATCCGACACCGACGGCAACTCCAACAGTTAAACCATCTGAGGAACCGGAATCGACGGAAGAACCGGAAGCTACTGAGACACCAGCACCGGATAATGGCTTGTTAGATGATAATTATTTTGATGTTAAGTTGCCTAATGGAGATAAGAGAAGAGTTTATGATAGTGGTGTTGATTGGGATAAGGAAGTAGAAGATATTAAGAGTAATTATGGAAAAATTTTAAATGTTACGAGAGGTTCTGTTTGGATTACAAACGGGAAAGCATATGTTTATATTGGAAATACGCCATATATTATGTTGACTGCGGAAGATACGACTGAAACGTTTTTGGAAAAGAATAAAGATTTGTTTTGTGAAATTAAATATGAAGATAAAATATTTACTAAAGAAACAGACGTTAAGGAAGAAAATGGCAATAAATGGAAAGGCGATTTTCCAAAACAAGGTGAAATATACTGGGATGGTACGGATTTATGGGTTGCTTCTGATGACGTAACACAGAGCGAGACTCTTCCAGATATTCATGCTTGGCTATGGATAAAACTATCATCATCTCAGGCAGAATAGTCATGATAACATCTATAATACTTATTCTTTACACTTGATACTTTGTGACGTAATTCCCCACAGAAAAGCTGTCATTTCTGTGGGGGATTTGTTGTTTTCTGAAAATGTTTTTGACTATGCAGCGGTTATGAGTTTGTATTTGTATATCTCTTATTAAGCAAGAAGCAGTATTCTTGAAATTTGCTGTTTTTGCTTTTCGGATTGAAAAGAATTTCCATTTTATATTATTAGAATAATTTATCGGGTTAAATATAATAAATTAAAAAACTTCTTGCATTACAGCAGGCAATGTGTTACAATAATAAACAATCTGAAGTTTCAGTTTTTTCAAGTAAGGCATGACAGTGCCTTTCAAAGTAAGACTACATGGTCGTATCGGCCGTAATCAGGATTATGCAGGTACATTATATATCCTGCAGTTTAAAAGACAAAAAAAGTATTACAAAGTTCTTGTAAACAAAAAGGCTTTATGTTATACTATAAGTAACAGAGAAATACCCGCCGTTAATGCGGCATTGCAGTAGTGAGGTGACCCTTTGGGAGCAAAAGATACGGTAACAACTAAATATATGCGTCAAAATGAAGTCTTTGCCGATACATTTAACTATTTTGTATATGGCGGGACGCAGGTTATAGATCCGGACAGCCTGTCAGAACTAGATACCCGTGAGATAGACGTCCCTTACGGCGGAGAAAAGGGCGCGAAGCAGCCCATCCAGAAGACCAGGGATGTGGTAAAATCAGCGGTCGTGATGAAGGATGACCGTGCAGCCTACCTGCTTATGGCAATAGAGAACCAGTCAAACATCCATTATGCCATGCCGGTAAAAAACATGGTCTATGATGCGCTGCAGTATGCAAAACAGGTAGAGATAGCGGCATCTTCCCATAGGATGTCCGGTGATTATAAACATGCAGCAAGCGATGAGTACCTGTCAGGTTTTATGAAAGACGA
>CANQDW010000037.1 GCA_947593975.1 uncultured Lachnospiraceae bacterium | reverse complement strand
TCTGCTTCCTTACGTACAGCTTCATGTCGAGCGCTACCTGGTCGTTGCGGCTCCTTCCGGTATGGAGTTTCTTGCCGGGTTCCCCGACGCGTTCTGTAAGTACGGCTTCAATAAAGCTGTGTATATCTTCGCTGTCTTCTGATATGGCAAGCCTGCCGTTTTCTATATCGTCCGATATTTCAAGAAGGGCTTTTTTCATGATATTTTTTTCTTCATCGCTTATTATCCCCTGCTTTGCAAGCATAGTTATATGCGCGATGCTTCCCTCGATATCTTCTCTCCAGAATCTTTTATCGAAAGTGATGGAAGCGTTAAAGCTGTCGACAAGTTCATTTGTATCTTTTGTAAAACGTCCTCCCCAAAGTTTCATGTGTCCTCCTATCTGCTGCGTGAGCAATACAATCTGATGTATCTAGTACATGATACTCTTTTTATTATATAATTGCAAACATTTTAGAGTAATATTTATAAAAAAGGTATATTATAATAACAAACTAAGACCAAAAAGGGGAATACGAGATGTCAAAATATTTTAATGAGCTTAACAAAGAACTGAAAAAAGCGGCGGCATATACGTCTGTGCTAAATCTTATTGATTATGACAGCCAGGTAAACGCGCCTGCCTGCGCGGATAAAAATACGGCGAAGATCACGGGGATGATCGCAAATGAATATCACGATATATTTACCGCAAAAAGGTTTGAAAAACTCTTAAAGAAGTGTAAGAAAGAGGCCAAAAACAACGAGCTTACAGCGGTAGAAAAGGCGCTTGTGCGCGAAGCGGCAAAAAAGAGCGCCATGCTTAGCTGCATACCGTCTGAAGAGTACAGGAAATTTTCGGAACTTACGGCAAGTTCGGTTAATATATGGACTTCGGCGAAAAAACATGCTTCGTTTGAGGAATTTGCGCCCCAGCTTGAAAAGATCGTTGAATATAAAAAGAAGTTCGCGGCATATCAGAGGAAGGGAGAGAAAAACCTGTACGATGTGCTGCTTAGGTCATACGAGCCGGAATTTATGACTAAGGAACTCGATATAATATGCGGCAGGGTAAAGGAGGCTGTGATCCCGCTCGTAAAGAGCGCGTTAAAACGTAAAAATAAGGAAAATAGGGATCATTCCTGGGCGGATATGGACAATGGATATGACGCGGAGAAACTTAAGGATTTCTGTATGCGGCTGGGGGAGTATGTCGGTATTGAAAAGCGTAAGTGCGCAGTTGGGGAAAGCGAGCACCCATTTACGATAAATATCCACAATAAGGATGTACGGCTGACAAATAATTATCATAACCGGGATATATTAAGCCCTATATTTTCAATGCTGCATGAATCGGGACATGCCCTGTATGAACTTGGGATAGCGGATAGGCTGAGCCTGACTGTCGTCGGAGAGGGAACGTCTATGGGTATGCATGAAGCGCAGTCCAGGTTTTTTGAAAATATGATCGGAAAGCAGAGGAGTTTTTGGGAAGTATGGTTTCCGAAACTTAAAGAAACTTTCCCAAAAGAGCTTGCCCGCGTGGAGCTTGACGATTTTATGGAAGCGGTAAATGAGGTCACTAAAAACCCGATAAGGACTGACGCGGACGAGCTTACTTATCCGCTCCATATAATAATACGATATGAGCTTGAAAAAAAACTAATATCAGGTAAAATAAAAGTAAGAGAATTAAATAGGGAATGGAACAGGATGTATAAGGATTATCTTGGGATCACTCCCGAATCGGACGCGGAGGGAGCACTTCAGGATATACACTGGGCGATGGGAGAGTTCGGGTATTTTCCGTCATACCTTATAGGAAGCGCCGCAGCAGCGCAGATATATTACCATATTGCGGAAACGATGCCCAAAGCCGGTATAAACGAGATAAGGAATTATCTTAGGGAAAATATATATGTATACGGAAAAATGTTCGGGCTTAACAGGCTTTTAAAGAAAATGACTTCGGAGGATTTTAACATAGATTATTATATACAATATCTTAAAGATAAATGGGGGTAATCTCTGATGAAAAATACGGTATACAGGAAAATACTTTCCATAACCATGCTGATCGGAGGCTTGCTTGGCGTAATAATACTGCAGACATTCCTGCTTAGCCTCATGGCTTTTATAACAAAACAAGACATAAAGTCCGCAGCGAATATGATTGTGTATTGCATGGCTTACTCTGTTATATGCATAGCGGTTGTTTTGGTACTGCGTTATCTCATGCAGAGGTTTTTGCTAATACAGCCTGTGCCGTGCAAAAAAGGAGCGATATTTGACAGAAAGATTACCATACCGGGGCTTATAGTACTGGGGATATCGCTGCAGGCGCTGTGTACCGGCCTGCTTAATATCGCGTATATTTTTGCCCATGATACAGAGGTATTTCGTAATTATAATGAGATCATAAAAAGTATTGACGGCAGCATGACAAAAAGCATACTTATATATACGCTGTTTTTGGCGCCGATAGTCGAAGAGCTTATGTTCAGGGGCCTGTTTATGGATTTTTCAAGATATGGATTTTCGGTGACCGCATCTATAATAATAACTGCGGTATGTTTCGGTGTGTTCCATGGAAATATCATCCAGTGCTGCTATGCGGTACCGCTTGGGATCATGCTCGGATATGTAAGGATGTGCAGGGACAGGATGTCCGATCCGATCATTCTGCATATTGTGATAAATATATCCGGAGCGGTAGTCGTGCCTGTGCTTGTCGGAGCTATTTCGCAGGCTGCGGGGAAAATGGTTTCATATGGATTTATTGCAATATTGGGAATGATCCTTTTGGCAATGTGGTTTTTGAAGGGAAAAGAAAGTGATGGGTATAAAGCGGATTTTTAAAGGGATATACCCTGTAAAAAATAAATACAAGAAAGGAGAGGTTACATGAAGAAAAGGTTTACGGCCGGCGTCCTTGCAGCTGCGATGGTAGTCAGCATGGTAAGTATCCCGCCGGCAGAAAAGGCAGCGGCAGATACGCAGGGCTTGCAGGAGGTTGTGCTTAGAAAGAGCACAGGGAATCCAATGCTTGGTTTTGATGATGAAACCAGTGTCAGATATGCCGGAGATCCTTCTATTATGGTAGATGGCGATACGGTATATGCTTATGCCGGTTATGACAATTGCCCGGTTTCTTCGGAAGCATATCATATGCCCAAATGGATATGTTATTCTTCTAAGGATATGGTGAATTGGACATACGAAGGGGTACATATGAATGCCGGCGACGTGCCGTGGGCGGCCAATGCGGATGAAGCTTGGGCGGCGCAGACGGTAAGGCATGGAGACAAGTATTATTTTTACTACTGCACAACAGAAAAAAGCACGGGATTTAAGACAGTTGGCGTAGGAGTATCCGATAGTCCGACAGGACCGTTTGAAGATATAGGTAAGCCGCTTATTCCCGCCAAACTTACTACCGTACAGGATCTGGGCGGCGGAGTCGGACACGCCTGGAAGGACATCGATCCTACCGTATGGGTTGAAACTGATGAGAACGGAATTGAACATCGTTATCTCGCATGGGGAAATGATTACTTTTATACCTGTGAGTTAAACGAAGATATGGTCTCTGTTACGGATAGAAATGAAGATGGCAAAATTGACATGGACGATATTGTCGAAGGCCATATATACAACTATCCGCAGGGGCAGGATTTTACGGAAGCCGCATGGCTGTACAGACGTCAGGATGCGGACGGTAATTATTACGGAAAATATTATATGTTTTATGCGGGAGGATGGCGTGAACAGATGTGTTATGCCACTTCTGACGATCCTATGAGCGGCAGATGGGAATACGGAGGACTTCTTATGCCGCCGTCAGCTACTGCCAATACCAATCATATGGCAGTTTTTGATTTTAAGGGGAAAACATATTTTGTGTACCATAACGGAAGCCTTCCGGGAGGAAGCGGTTACCGGCGAGTGGCATGCGTTGAAGAATTTTCATTTAATGAAGACGGAAGTATCGATCCTATTTTGGAGACTGCCACGGGGCTTTCGGGTATTGCAAGCGAGATTACCAACGCTTCTTATGGGCGTATCTCTCACGAAGCATGGGTAAATACACAAAATGACGGCGATTATCCGATCTCGGGAAAGAAGGTAAGCTGCAGCTGGAGTTCTGAAGATGCCGATTCAAAGTGGGAAATTAATCCGGGAAAAGCTGATAAGGATAACGAAGCGTATGTTTCTATTGAATCATACAATAAACCGGGTATGTTCCTTGCGGCATCAGGAAATTCAGCAGTGCTTTCGCATGATTACGACGCTTCGGAGAACGCGGCGGCAAATATGACTTTCAGGACGCTTAAAGGAATGGCAGGATATGGCGTTACATTTGAAAGCGTGGCAAAGCCGGGATATTACCTGGTAAGCTTAGAGAACGGTATGGAGCTTAGCAGCCAGCCGGAGCCGGAACAGGCAACGTTTGTTGTAGATACTGAAAGTGATGAAGATTACATGAACAGTATAGATGCAGTCAGTATAGAGGCGCTGAAGAAGGTGCGTACGTATGCTGTGGGAGATACTCTTATTACGGATGACATAAGGGTAACTGCCGAGCTTAAGAATGGCGGCAGGATGGAAGTTACGGGATATACGACTAATGCAGCTTCTGTCGATATGAGTACCGCAGGCGAAAAAGTCCTTACGGTTTCTTATACAAGAAACGGCTCTGTGTTTACGGACGACATTATAATATATGTTGCGGATATGACATATGCGCCGGAACCGACAAAAGAGCCGGTTAAGCCGACAGAAGAACCAACAGCGGAGCCGACGGCGGAACCTACAGAAGAACCGACAGCAGAGCCTACAAAAGAACCTGCGGCAGGACCGACGGATGAGCCTTCGGTTACTTCCACGCCCGAGCCGCCTAAAGGAAATCCGACGGCAGGTCCGGGACAGGATACGGAAAATACGGCGCAGCCGCTTCCGATAGAAGGGCAGACCTATAAGATAGGAAAACTTAAGTACAAAATCACAAAGTCTGCGGCTGTAAAGGGAAAAGTTACTGTTACGGGACCGGTAAAGAAAACTTATAAAGCTGTCAAGATCCCGGCTTCGGTTAATATTAACGGTTATAAATTTAACGTAACAAAGATAAAAGCCAAAGCGTTTCTTAATAATAAGAAATTAAAGAAAGTCACTATAGGAAAAAAGATAAAGAAAATCGGCAAGAAGGCATTTTATAAGATTAACGGGAAAGCAGTATTTAATGTGCCTAAAGCTAAATATAAAGCGGTGAAGAAGCTGCTTACGGCAAAGACCGGATATAAGAAGACCATGAAAATAAAAAAGAAAAAATGACAGTAGAAAGGAGTTAAGTATCTATGAGTAAGAAAAAATATGTGAATCGTATTATGGCAGCGGTACTTTCGGCAGCAATGACATTTGCTTACATGCCTGCAAACGTTTTTGCCGCCGGCGGAGATACTGATGCAGGAGATGATGGGAAAAAGCTGATTGCCAGCCTTACTTTTGATGATGATGCGGAGCCTTTGACCGGAGAAGGGGTAAAGGCGACGGCAAACGGAGAGGTAAGTTATGAGGAACATGACGGCGGCAAAGCCCTTCATCTTGCCAATGTTATAGAGCCTTCCGATCCGGGAGAACCTTCGGAATATAATTTTGAAGACAGTATAGACGACGCGTCGGCAGTGATAAAGGGTCTTGGAAGTTATGACGGAAGTATTTCGTATGACGAAAACGGCAGGGTAGGAAAAGCTGTGAAACTTGACGGTTACGGACTGAAATTAAACAAAGATAATATCGGAAAGAATTATACGGTATCATTCTGGGCAAAACCCGACGGCGGAACAGTAGCCGGAAATACCCCTATGCTGGTTTTGGGACACGGACAGGACGGCGATGAAAAATGGCTTGCGCTTTCAGGACTTTACAGCTGGGAAACCCCGGGCGGACGTGATGTAAATGTGCGTCTGTGGTCGCATGTTACCGAAGCGGCTGCCAGACATACTACATTAGCATACGCAAAAACAGACGAAGAATGGAATATGTATACGATCACAGGAAATGGCAGCGAATGCGCTCTGTATCAGAACGGTACTAAGATCGATCTTGAGAACAGTATTCCTGAGGAGTATATAAATTATGCGGTTAATATACTGGACGGCGAAGGACAGGATATATATATCGGCGTAAATTATTGGGATGATACTTATAAGGGCCTTATTGACGACGTAAACGTATATAGCGCGGCGCTTAGCGAAAAGCAGGTTAAAGAGCTGTTCGCAAAAGAAAAGTCAGAACAGGCGCTGTATAATAATGATTTTTCGGTAACCGGATCGCTTGAGATCCCGGAAGGCAAAACAGCAGAGATCGAGGTTGCGCTTCCGGAAGGAGCAGATAAAGAAAGCGTTGACATATCTTATACGTCAGAGCCGGAAGGTTACGTTGAGGTGAATGACGGCGTGGTTACCGCGCTTAAAGAAGGCGAAGCGGTTGTTACCACTACGGTTTCTGTCGGCCAGGTAACAAAATCACAAAAGACAAACGTAACGATAAGCGCAAAGCCTGTTGAAGGACCGGTGGCAATAGCGGATTATGATGTAACGCAGATTGCGGACGGAAAGCTTATAGATACATCAGGAAAAGGAAATGACGCTGAGGTAATAGGAAGCAATGTAAGATCCAACGGAAGCTATATTGAGATTACCGGAAACGACAGTTATATCGCGCTGCCGGCATCGATCATGTCAGACCTTACGGATAAGGAAGCATTTACGATTGAGACAACCTATACCAAGGCGGATAATAGTTCGGCATCATGGTTATTTAATATAGGTTCGATACCTAAGAGTACAGGAACCAATTATATGTTCTTCTGCCCGGAATTCTTTAACGAAACTGCAAGAGCGGGCATTAAAGATTCAAATAATGAACTTCTTATTGAAGGCATGCCGAAACTTGCTGATGAAAGTGAATATACGGTTAAGATGACATTTGACCACGGCAAGGTTACCGTAAGCGTTGGCGGCTGGACGGGCGAGGTATCCTCCGAGTACAGTATCATGAAGGATATCGTAATACCCGGTACGGCAGATGACGTCCTTGGATATATAGGACGTTCATGCTGGAGCGCTGATTCAATGTTTAACGGTACGATAAGAAGCTTTAAGATATATGACGATGCTTATGGAACAGAAGTTCAGACGCCTGAGGATATATTTAAGGCGGAAGGTTTTGAGGTGACTGAATCGCTTCAGATAAAGGCGGGAAGAAATGACAGTATCAAGGTAACTCTTCCTGACGGAGTGTATGCAGGTTATGACGCAGAGATTTCGTATAGATCAGAAAGCAGTGAAATCGCAGAAGTTGATGATAATGGCGTTGTTACCGGAGTAAGCAGGGGAGAAACAGATATCACTACTACGGTTAAAGTAGGAAATGCGCTTCCTCAGTCAAAGGTAACGAAAGTCACGGTAACGCCCGGTGAAGTTGTGATAGACCCTGACGATCCTATACAGAGGATAGCTCCGGTTTATAAAAATGATTTTTCGGAAGGACTTGACGGCGCGAAAGCTCTTGTTACGGGTCTGTCAAGCTATGGCGGAGAGGTTGAATATTCCGATGAAGGACTTGACGGACGCGCGCTTGCGCTTGGAAAATACGGAATCAAGCTTGACGTACCGGATCTTGGCGCCAAATATACGGTTTCCATGTGGGTAAAACCTAACAGCATACTTCCTGAAAATATGAGCGTGCTGTTCCTTGGACATCACGATCCTGAAAAATGGTTTGGAATTGCGGGAAAGAACGGTTCGTCCGAGGCTAAGGTATGGACGCATAATTATGATTCGTCATCTGCTGCAAGATGGGCAGAGATCGATACGGTAAACGCTCTTGCCGGCGACTGGACAATGCTTACTTTGATAAGCGACGGAGAATCGGTAAGCATCTATCAGAACGGCGAATTGGTATCAAAGTCAGATGATGATGTTGCCAAGAATGCAGCGGATTCTTTAAACGGAGCAAATCAGGATGTATATATCGGAGTAACTTTCTGGGATGATGAATTTAACGGAATGGTAGATTCGGTAAGGGTATATCAGGATTCGCTTACAGACGAGGAAGTAGAAAGCATCTTCAAATATGATGTGAAAAACAATCCTGTAATAGAGCAGATGTTTGAGAGCAAGGCGGATGCCATTACAGAAGATGTGGTCCTTGGTTCTGATAACATAAGCGAAGATGAAGTAAGATATGACCTGAATCTGCCGGCAAGCATAAACGGAATAGATGTTGTCTGGGAGTCTTCCGATCCTGATGTTATAGCAAATAACGGAGTTGTACATAACAAAGATACAGATGTAACAGTTACTCTTAAAGCGACTATTACAAACGGCGGACTTAAAGTTACAAAAGAATTTGAAGTTGTAGTAAAGGCGCTTGACAAAACAGAGCTTAAGACTATGCTTGATACGGCGGGCGTTATTAATACGGCATATCTGACCGCAGGTTCCGCAATGGCTTTGGAAAATGCGATAAGCAGCGCGGACAGCATACTTAACGGCGCGGAAAGCCAGAGTGATATAAGGCAGGCTCAGACGGTGCTTAGAAGAGTACTTGGAAATCTTGTATTTAACGAAACATATCTGAATCCGTGGACTGAAATTGAGAAAGCAGCTCCGGCGCCGGAAGCAACCGTTGGCGTTGGAAGTTCTGACAGTATATTCACTATTCCGGCATCCGTAAAAGAGCTTATAGATGTGGAATATATATCCAGCGATCCTGATACGGTTAAATATGAAGACGGTAAGATTACCGGAGTAAAAGCCGGAAAAGCAACGGTATCTGCAGTTGTAACCGCAAAATCTGACGGATGGATAATGGAATATTCAACAATAGTTACAGTGGCAGAAGGTACCGTATACAATAGCGTAAGCAATATCATATTGCCAAAGGTATATGATACGTACAATGAAGCGGCCGTTAATGAAAATTCCGATACAAATACCGGGATCATTAAATGCAAAAAGACCGTTAAGAAAGGCAGCAGCATAAAGCTTAAGGTAAAAGGAGTTAAAGGCAAAGTAAAATGGTCGGTTGACGATAAATCCCGCGCCGTTATAAAGAAGAACCGCCTGAAAGCCAAAAAGGCAGGTAAGGTTGTTGTTACGGCAAAGGCTGCGGGAATTACGCTCACGAAGACTATTAAGATCAAAAAATAATGGAAAGGGGTTTGGATATATGAAGTTCAGAAAAATGAAACTGATCGTTTCCGTATGGATGGCGTTGGTTTTGGCAGTAATGGAATTGCCTGTTATGGACTTTGAAGTAAAAGCTGCCGTGGATTTGGAAGCGGCGGTGGATACAGGACTTGTTATCCATGCGTCTGAGATCAATCAGCTTCTGACAGATGATCTGAGGCTGCCGAAAACAGTATCCGGCGCAGAGGACGCAGAGGTTACTTACAGTGTAGGAAATGCAAATCCCGATTATGTTTCCGTGGACGGATATGTGCTCAGGGTAACAAGACCATATGCGGGCGAGGAAGATTATTCCTTTACCCTTACGGCTTCGGTAGAAGCAGACGGAAAAACTGTTACAAAAGATTTCCCGCTTACGATACGCGCCGGACTTTCAGATGATTCCATGGCGGGATATCTCTACACAAGTTTTGCGGCAGTAAATAACGCGGATGTACAGCAGGTACACTTTTTCCTTAGTGAAGACGGACTGAACTGGACGGCGGTAAACGGATGCAATCCGGCATTTTTGGCAGGTTCAGACTATACTTCACTTATAGAGAAAGTCAGTACGCGCAACTACGAGATAGCGTCCGGAGTCAGTGATGAAGATATTAAAGCTACTGTTTCAGGCGATGCTTCCGTGCTTTTCCCGTTTGAGGGAGACGATCAGGGTATCCGTGATCCGTACATAATAAGAGGTTCCAAAAAGGACGGAAGCGATGCAAATAAGGTATGGCTTCTGGCTACAGATTTGAATACCATGGACAGTAAGTACGGCGGAAACAAGACAAACGACAGCGTAGGAAACTGGGGTACGATGTCTTCCGCGGGAAGCACTTCGCTGTTCATATATGAAACAGAAGATTTTATACACTGGGAAAGAAGATATGTGGATGTCGGAACTGAAGTGGAGGCAGGAGCGGCATGGGCTCCCGAGGCAATATACAATCCGCAAAAAGATAATTATCTCGTATACTGGTCATGCCGTTCTAAGGTTGACGGACTTGCAAGAAACAGGATCTATTGTAATGAGACGGAAGATTTTGTGACATTCGGACCGACGAAGATGTATGAGCAGGAGCCGTTTTATCTGGATTGGGCGGATATGAGCGCATCAGAAGCGGAAGGAAAGGATTTCAGCAGTAATATCGATACTTCCCAGCTTTGGGTTGCAGATGAAAACGGCAATCCATACGGTACGGTTTTTCGTGTAGTAAAGGATGAAACCAATAACCATATACAGCTTATGAGCGCGGATACCGTTCTTGATCCGGAAATAGATTATGACAGTTCCGACCCGTTAAGAATCAATCCATTTACAAAGGATGGGGTAACTTACAGTACTCTTTCCGATATAAGCGGACTTGGCAAGAAAGCAAAGGCTGAGGTTATATATAAATGGTTTGAGAATGAAACAGTCGGGGGACATTTTGTAAAAGTCCCGCAAAAAAATGTGGAAGCTATGCAGGGAGCATATGAAGGGGCTACAATGTTTAAGTTCATAGACCGTGACGAGTGGTGCATAATGATTGATTATTACGGAAATATGAGCGTACGTTATGAGCCTTATGTGACGTATGACCTTTCAAAGCCGGACAGTGTTGTAAAACTTACATCAGGTTATGGAAGAACCGGCGGAGACGTTGGTACGCATGGCGGCATGATACCTATTACGGTAAAAGAATATAATAATATCATTGATACTTACAATGCCGATCCTACAGTAAACAATTATCATGAGATCGATTATATCCCTGTGGATAAGAGATGTCTTGAGGATATACTGGATGAGATAAACGAGGCGCTTAAGGATACGTCGGGAATGAGCGCGCAGGAGATATCTTATCTTGAAAGGCAGAGGATCAAACTTATTGCAGCCATATATAATGACAGCCTGTCTTCTGATGAAGTTGAAGAAATAAGAAAAGAAGCAGAGGCAGGATATAAAGATCTTACGCTGACTACAGATAAGGATTCGGTAACATTGAAAAAGGGAGAGAGCGTCAGGGTAAATGTATCGGAAGAGGGAACATTTACATGGAACAGCATCGATACAAGCGTGGCAGTGGTTGATGACGGAAATATTACCGCGGTATCGGCAGGTTCTACATTTGTAATGGTCCGCTCATCGGACGGACGCTTTGCCCGGATTACGGTTAAAGTTATTGAAGACGCGGCAGATAATCCGACCGAACCGCCGCAGGCTACCGACACTCCGGCGCCGACCGAACCGCCGCAGACTACGGATACTCCGCAGGTTACAGAACCGCCGGCTCCTACAGACGCGCCGGATGTTTCTAAACCGCCGCAGAACGGAGATTCCGATTCCGGAATACAGCCGCCGCAGGCTACTTCTCCTTCGCAGGTTACCGCATCCCCGGATCCGTCTCAGAGTGCGGTAAAAGCAAAGCTTAAGATAAAGGGCAAAAAGGTTGTGAAGAAGAATAAGACGATCAGGCTTAAGGCGAAGAAAGTCAACATTAAAGGAAAAGTTAAATGGAAGATCATAAAAGGAAAATCCCTCGCTAAGCTTAGCAAGAAAAAAGGCAAGAAGGTAAAACTGAAGGCAGGCGGTAAATCCGGAAAAGTAACGATACGGGCTGTTTGCAAGGGTAAGAAAAAGAAGATTAAGATAAAGATCAAATAACAAAAAAGAGAATGGGCAGTTCCGTTTATTAAACGGTCTGCCCACTCTCTTTTTGTATGTTATAATTATATATTAGTATTATTCGCCGTCAGTCTTAGCCGCGCGCGCCGCAACTTCTTTTTCCTGCACGTCAGGCGGAGCCTGTTCATATCTTGCAAATGTATAGGAGTATGTGCCACTTCCGCCGGTAATGGAGCGCAAAATGGTATTGTAGCCATACAGTTCCATATACGGAATGTCGGCAAGGATCTCCTGGTTTCCTTTTTCGTCCGGATTCATGCCGAGTATACGGGCGCGGCGTTTGTTAAGGTCTCCCATTATGTCGCCGGTATATTTGTCAGGGGCCGCTACTTTTAGCGACGCTATCGGTTCGAGAAGTATGGGTCCCGCTTTCATGAAGCCGTCTTTGAATGCCTGTATTGCCGCAACCTTAAACGCCATTTCTGAAGAGTCAACCGCATGGTAAGAGCCGTCGTACAATACGGCCTTGACACCGACAACGGGATATGACGCTAAAGGTCCGCTGAGCACTGATTCCTGAATACCTTTCTCGACTGCGGGGAAGTAATTCTTGGGAACTGCTCCTCCTACTACGCATTGTTCAAATACATATGGCGATTCAAGGTCTCCGGATGGCTCAAACGTCATTTTAACATGGCCGTACTGTCCGTGACCGCCGGTCTGTTTCTTATATTTGTACTCAACGTCAGATTTCTTGAGAATGGTTTCGCGGAAAGCAATCTTTGGCTTTTTGATCTCGATTTCCACTTTATATTTGTTCAAAAGTTTTGCGGCAACGATTTCCAGATGCTGGTCGCCCATGCCGTAGAGAAGCGTCTGACCGTTTTCGATATCGTTTTCAGCCTTAAGCGTCAGATCCTCCTGCATCAATTTCTGGAGCGCCTGAGATACTTTCTCTTCATCGCCTTTCTTTTTAACGCTGTACCTCTTATATGTATATGGTGTGGAAATGGCGGTACGTATATATAAAATAGGATTCTTTACTGTAGAAAGAGAATCTGTGGTAGTGACAGAAGTAAGCTTTGCCAGCGCGCCGATATCGCCTGCATGGAGCTCTTTTACCTCTTCGAATTTGCTGCCGGACATAACGTACAGCCTGCCGATCTTTTCTTCGGTATCCTTATGGTGATTGTATAGGACGTCGTCCGTTTTTAATACGCCGGAATTGACTTTGATCAAAGAGTATTTTCCGATAAACGGATCCGCGATAGTTTTCCATACATATGCGGATTTTGGCTTTGAAAAATCGTAGTCCGCGTTAAATATCTCGTTAGATTTCGCGTTGATTCCCGAACAGCTGCGTTTTTCAGGGCTTGGCAGGTATTTTATTATATCGACCATAAGAGTATATATGCCGCGCGCCAATGTATTTGAACCCATGAGTACAGGTACGATGCTGCCGTCGGCAACGTTTAAGCGCAGAGCCTGCCTGATCTCGTCTTCTGAAAATTCATCGCCGTTAAAATAGCGTTCGAGGAAATCTTCATTCGTTTCAGCGACGGACTCCATAAGAGCGGTCCTGCATATTTCAAGATTTTCCAGTGAATAATCAGGTATATCCATCTTTTCCACGGTCCCGTGCTGTGTCCAGCGTTTTGCGCGCTGCTGCAGCACATTTACATAGCCGACGAACTCTTTGTTCTCACGTACAGGCAGATGGAACGGAGCGATGCATTTGCCGTATATATCCTCCAGATCCTGTACGACCTGTCTGTAACTTGCATTGTCGTTATCCATGTTGGTTACAAATATCATGCGCGGGAGCTTGTACTTTTCACAGATTTCCCAGGCTTTTGTCGTACCGACTTCAATTCCGTTCTTGCCTGATACAACAATAATGGCAGCATCGGCTGCTGCAGCTGCTTCTTCGACTTCGCCGACAAAATCAAACAGTCCCGGCGTGTCTAAGATATTGACTTTCGTGTCACCCCAAATGATCGGAATCACAGATGTGTTAATGGAAAAATGGCGCTTGATCTCTTCTTTGTCGTAATCGCTTATGGTATTGCCGTCCGTAACTTTACCCATACGCGTCGTCATATCTGCAAGATATGCCATTGTTTCCACAAGACTGGTCTTGCCGGCTCCGCTGTGGCCGAGCAGGACTACATTTCTAATTTTGTCCGTAGTGTAAATATTCATAATGACCTCCTTCTGCATTAATCTGCCGTTATTTATATAACTTTATTGTACAGCAACAAAAGGAGATATGCAATTGATTTCTGACCTGTAATCATATATAATTTTTATAGAAATTTATTGAAATGGTTACAGACGGAGAGATTATAAAGGATTTGTGCGAAGGCTCTGAAAGAAAATTTGTTTAACATAGATGACTGAAAGGATTATTTTGTATGAGTACAGATATTACAAAACAAATGGAAATGATATTTTATCGTACAGAAGACGATTCTGTAACGGTAAGCGCTTTGATTAAAGATGAAAGCATTTGGATTACACAGAAAGCAATGGCTGAATTATTTGGTATTGATAAATCCGGCATCAGCAGACATCTTGCAAAAATTTTTGAGACAGGTGAATTAAAGGAAGAAGTGGTTGTTGCAAAAATTGCAACAACCACTCAGCATGGTGCTGTAGAAGGAAAAACACAAACGAAAGACATTAATTATTATAATTTGGATGCTATTATTTCGGTAGGTTATCGGGTAAATTCTATTAAGGCAACACAATTTCGCATTTGGGCAACAAATGTTTTAAAAGAGTACATGATAAAGGGATTTGCAATGGATGATGAACGTCTGAAACTTGCAAAAACTGCTTTTGGCAAGGATTATTTTAGAGAATTACTGGAAAGAATCCGTTCAATACGTGCCAGTGAACGTAGAATCTGGCAGCAGATAACAGATATTTTTGCAGAGTGCAGCATTGATTATAACAAAGATTCTGAAGTTACCCATCATTTTTATGCCACTGTACAGAATAAGTTCCACTATGCCATTACTGGTAAAACTGCGGCAGAAATTGTGTATGAATCTGCCGACCATACCAAAGAACATATGGGATTAACTACTTGGAAATATGCACCAGATGGCCGTATTCTAAAATCTGATACTCCTATTGCAAAGAATTATCTAGATGAAAAACAAGTCCGACAGCTTGAGCGGGCTGTATCCGGTTATTTTGACTATATCGAGGATTTGATTGAACGTGAAAATGCTTTTACCATGCAGGAATTTTCTGACAGTATAAATGCATTTCTTGAATTCAGAAAATACGATATTTTAAAAGATAATGGGAGAGTTTCACGCCAGCAGGCATTAGAAAAGGCATATGGAGAATATGACATTTATAATAAACTCCAGCCAATAGAATCGGACTTTGACAGGATAATTGAGAAAACACAGACCGAAATGTAAAAAAAGACAAAAATTTCTCGGTAAAAACGGCTATTCATATCCAGGAAAGTACAGATTAAAAAATGTAAAAGGATCATTCTATAAATTTTATAATGTCATTAGGCGTGCAGTTAAGTATTCTGCAGAGCTTCTCTAATGTAAGTAAAGTGATATTTTTATTTTTCTTCAAGGAATCAAGGGTTTTATTATCAATACCGCTTTGCAAAAGGCGGTATTGAGTAATGTTTGCGGCTTTCATTGTTTCCCAAAGCGGTTCATAACTGATAATCGTGATCACCTCGATGTCTGTTTGTTAAAATTATATAATATTGTGGAAAAACGCATATTGTGGAAATATACACTTGTGAATATAATCACAACATGATATAATATTTACATAAGATACTTTTATAATTTTGTTATTTTAAAATTATTCTTTTGTGGCAATTGGTAATAATAGTGTTTGTCCTATATAAATTTGATTTGCGTTTTTAATACCATTTATGGCAAGAATTATTTTTTTATTTGAATAGTAATCTATGTCATTTGATTTGCAAATGGTAATCAGGGTATCACCTGCAGCAACTTTATATGATTTGAATTTAACAATAGAATCATTTGAAGTTGCAGGGGTTTTATTATTATTTTTGATTTCATTAATATTGTTATCTTTTTCCTGATTCTGAGTAGTTATTTCAGAATGTTTTGCATCGGTTTCAATCTGTGTCTGAAGAGAATTAATAGTATCAGTTTGTTTATTAATTATAGATTTCTGTTCAGTTAGTTTTGAAATAATATATTCCTGATTTTTTTTCTGTTCAATGTATTTGTAATACGTTGAAATACTAAAAATTGATAAAGTCGCAGAGGTAATATATAATCCCGTTTTCGACAGTTGCACAAAAAGCAAGAGACGCTAAATTGCATAGTTATGCGGTTTAACGCCTCTTTTGACTTTTCCAGGATGTTGTATGGAAATCCTATCCCAAAATTTTTTTCAGTTTTTTGTTTAGTTCTTTGGGCTGGTAGTATTTTTTATCCAATCCAAGTCCGGAAATGGCATTCAGTGCCGTACAAATTTGGGAGCATGTATAGGTTGACATATAACAGATGTCTTCAATGTTGGCTACTTCCATGTTTTTCAGGGTTTCCACTATATTCTCCACCGAAAAATGCGTTCCCTGACGATCCAGTTCCTTTTCGAGAAGCCTGTAAATCAGCAGCGCGGTATAGCAGATCATGAAATGTGCTATGATCCGTTCCCTTTTCTGGTGATATACAGGGCGCGCTGAAAAATTGGTTTTCATGATGCGGAAGCAGTCTTCTATCTTGTATCTCTGCGAACTGATCCGGATGATATCTTCTGCACTGTCATCAAGATTGGTTGCCACTGCATAGTAGCCGTCATATTTTTCTTCCTCATCAATGGCGCTCTGGTCGATCTCGTAAAGATCTGTTACATCCTGACCTGATTTTGTTGAAGATGTCCTTTTGATGAAACGTGTCACATCATTGGGTCCTTTTTTATAAGTTTCCGGGTCAAGGTTCTTTAAGAGTTTTTTTGCGCGCTCAATCTGGCGGTTCCTGATACAGCGCTGGTATTCCAGCATTTTTCTTGAGAATGTAACTATCACCTTCTGAGGCAGGACTGCTTTCGATTTCACCTTTCTTCTGTGACCGTTTTTCAGGAGTTTTTCCTCGTAGAAGCCAAGGTCAACCGCCTTATCCGCAGGGATGATTTTATAAGCCTTGTCCAGATACAGCGCTTTATTGGAAGGATCTGTCTTGTCAAAACTCTTCATATCTTTTATGGATACCGCTTCATCGGAAGACAGCAGCCTGTAATCACAGTCGTTGAACACCGCTTCCTGCAGAGTACCGGACAGTTTTTTGATGGACTGTGTAACAATAAAGGCGCGTCCGCCCATGGAATTAAAGTTCCGGATGTTCAATGAGCCGAGCCCGGCATCCGCACAGTATATAAATTTCTTTCCCCTGAACATTTCCGAGAGCTTTTTTTCTAATGGGATGGCGGTTGTCTGTTCATTGTCCGAGCCTGGGGCGATGCACATAGACAGGGGGATTCCATCCGCGTCCATGAATAGTCCCATTTCCACGAAAGGGGCAGGCTGGTGCTGCTTGGAGAGACCGTACTTGCGCAGCCCCTTGATAAACTCGCCTGTAACCTCGTCAACATAATCATCATCCGGTGATTCAATCTCAAAATAATAATTCGTACAGTCGTAATAGCACACGGAAGTATTCCGCCTGACAATGCTTGAGCTTTTATCAAACAGATGGCTGATGTACTCATCATAATGCTCCTGCATGATATCCATGGTTCTCAATATATGGACATAGCCGAACCGGGGCTGTTCATAATAATGATCCAAATGTGAGAAGGTTCCCAGTTTGGAATCCGGCTCCAGAATCCTAGAGAATGTAAGGAATCGGTTCACAAGATCAGGGTCAAAAGTGATTTTTGAACCATCAGTCACTTTTTTAAAAAAGGAACCGATGTCGAGCCGGCGGTAAAGCTGCTGGAGAAAAAAGTACCCGATGTTGCGGTTGGTACTGGAAGAAACAGGGTCACTGCAGATTTTAATTTTCTCATTAAAATCGATTGTCACCTCCATGGATATCCTGTTGTTTTTCTTTTCTTCCTCATTATACCTAGCAACCTGCTCCTTGGCATAAGCCAGAGGATCATCGGTGATTTTAAGCAGTTCGGAGTGTTTTCCGATGCGTGCTATATTTTTGGTTGTGGTTTTCTTTCCGTTACGGTATCCTTTCTGGATAAAGTAAGTTGGATCTTTTGATTTTTTATCATAATAAAGTTTCATGCTTTTATTATACCATATAATACAACGACATACAACATATAAATTCAAAAAATTTGACAAAAAAATACCGCATTTCTGCGGTTTATAAAGATTTTATTCAATTGCAACTGTCGAAGACCCGATATTAAACAGTACAAAGAGTATTGAAGGGATATCTTTAAGTAGCATACTTTACGAAAATAAAGAGCCGTAACATTCATTATTTAATGTTACGGCTCTTAAAGAATATTATTATATATTAGTAAGAAATCAAACGTGTCAATTTTTTTAACAGGGGGCGGGATATGGATTGAAGTAACATTCATCTTTATTCCGCCCAATTCTCAAGTTTCAAATTCTGAACTCTGCCAAATTCTTTGATATTATTTGTCACTACAGTATAATCCAGGGATAGAGCGTGTCCGGCAATCATCATATCCAGTGAACCGATAGGTGTGCCATGTTTTTCTAAATCTGCCCTGATTTTTCCATAGCTTTCCGCAGCAGCAGTATCAAAGTCTATGATTTCAATATTTGCAAGCAATAAAGTCAATGCAAGTCGGTTTTTGTCTATGGCTTTACTTTTTTCTATGCCATAGATCAGTTCAGCATAGGTTATTGAAGAAATACAGATTTCTGATGGGTCATGCTGCTGCAAACGGTAAAATACCTGTTCCGGTTTATGTTTAATTGAATAAATACAGATATTAGTATCTAACATATACCTCATAAGCTTTCGCGCTCCTGGATTGCCATATCTAATCTGCCGTTTTCGAAAAAATCAGAAGAGAACATATCGATTGCTTGCATAAAAGAAGTCCACTTGTTTGTTTTAGGCATTAAAATAACGATGTCTCCGATTTTGTTTACTGCAACTTCATCTGCTTCAAATCGGCATTCTTTCGGTAATCTTACCGCTTGGCTTCTGCCGTTTTCAAATATTTTAGCTGTTAACATATAAGAACCGCCTCCTATCTCTGATGTTAGTATATACCAAGATAGATATTTTAGTCAATGCTGTTTTTTGTTTTCAAAAAAATTGACACGTTCCTGTCCGCCATATTTCCTCCCCCCTAGATTGTCAACTTGCGTAACAAATCAAGTTGACAATAAAAAGCGCGTATGCTACGATATCCGTGGAAAGGAAGTGTGCATCATAAATAGTATAAATAAGACAAAGAATATGGCGTTTACCGCAATGTTTACCGCGCTCATTACGGCGGGCGCATACATACGGATACCGCTGCCGGTGTGTCCGTTTACTCTGCAATTTTTGTTTACTAACCTGGCGGGTATTATACTTGGCAAAAAAAGAGGCGCGGCTGCGGCTGCCTTGTATGTCATATTGGGGCTTGCGGGTCTGCCCGTGTTTACGGAAGGCGGAGGCGTCAGCTATGTATTTCAGCCGACATTTGGCTATCTTATCGGCTTTATCGCGGGGACTTATCTTACCGGAAGTATAGTTTATGGGGGAAAGTTTACAACAAAACGCATACTTGCAGGATGTTTTGCGGGGCTTGGCACAGTTTATCTGTGCGGCATGGTATATTTTTGGATGATAAGCGCTGTCTGGCTGAATAATCCTATAAGCATCGGCAAGCTGTTCTTATGCTGTTTTGTATTCGTGGTTCCGGGGGATATTTTGCTGTGTATACTTTCGGTTATTATTGCAAAACGCCTTGCGCCTGTGATCAAAGTAGGAGACAAGGGATAAGATATATGATAAGGAGTGATAATGATGAATAACGGTATATTTATAACGGGCACGGGAACTGACGTCGGAAAGACCTATGTGACGGCTCTTATAGTGAAAAAACTTTATGAGGCAGGCTGCAGTACAGCTTATTTTAAAGCGGCAGTGAGCGGAAACGAAAGAGACGAAAACGGAAAGCTTATACCGGGCGATCCTCTTTTTGTAAAGACTGTATCTGAGATACCGCAGCCGCTTGATACGATGTGCCCTTATGTTTATGAGAAAGCTTTTTCGCCGCATCTTGCCGCAAGGCTGGAAGGCGGTCCTGTGGAAGCTGACATAGTTGTCAAACAGTATGAAAAACTGCGCGGCGAATATGATATTGTCGTCTGTGAAGGCAGCGGCGGTATAGTGTGCCCGATACGTTTTGACGAGCAGATCATCATGCTTGAAGATGTGATAAAGATGCTTGATATCCCATGCCTGATCGTGGCGGATGCAGGGCTTGGGACTATAAACAGCGCAGTATTAACGTGCGAATATATGAGCTTGCGAGGTATTGCCGCGAAAGGACTGATATTAAATAATTTTCACGATGGCGATGTGATGGAGGAAGACAACAGGTATATGTGCGAGAAACTTACCGGGCTTCCCGTTATCGCCTGCGTAAAAGAAAACGACAAGGATATTGATATTGACGCCGGGCTTTTGTCCGGTATATGCAGACAGGGAGGGATTATATGATCTGGTATCCGTACGCGCAAATGAAAACTCTTGATGCTCCGGTAAAGATCGCGCGCGCAGAAGGCGTGCATCTGTATACCGAGGACGGCCACGACCTGATCGATTCGGTTTCGTCATGGTGGAGCGTTATACACGGCTATAATCATCCTGAGATAAATGCCGCCATACGGGAGCAGCTTGAAAAATTTGCGCATGTTATGCTGGGCGGGCTGACGCACGAACCTGTCCGGAGACTGTCGGACAAGCTTGCAGAGTGGCTGCCCGCTGATCTTGACTACTGCTTTTTTTCGGACTCCGGAAGCGTAGCCGTGGAAGTTGCGCTGAAAATGGCGCTTCAGTTCAATACCAACAGGGGTTCTGACCGTGATATGATACTCGCGCTTGAACACGCTTATCACGGCGATACTTTTAAAGCCATGGAAGTCGGAGATGATGAGGATTATCATTTTGCATTCGGTAAAAACAGCGAGAAAAAGCGCGGCGTTATACATATACCCACTGACATTTCCGCGCTGGAGGATGCTTTTTCATGTTACGGCGAGCGTCTTACATGTTTTATCATTGAACCGCTGCTTCAGGGAGCAGGCGGGATGAGGATGTATGATGTGAGCTTCATAAAGAGGGCAAGAAAACTGTGCTATGAATACGATACGCTCCTGATATTTGACGAGGTGGCAACAGGTTTCGGACGTACGGGAAACCGTTTTGTGGCGGATCTGGTGCTTCCGGACATACTGGTGCTTGGAAAAGCGCTTACGGGCGGCTATATCGGGCATGCCGTCACGGTCGCAAACAAAAAAGTATGGGAAGGTTTTATGAGCGACGATCCGACCCATGCATTCATGCACGGTCCGACTTTTATGGGCAATGCGCTTGCCTGCTGCGCGGCGCTTAAGTCCATTGAACTGTTTGAACGTGATGATTACATCTCAAAAATACGCAGGATAGAAGAGATCACACGCAGGGAAATGGCGGGATTTGCTGATCCGCGGATTAAAGAGGTACGTATAATGGGCGGCTGTGTATGCATAGAAGTCTATGACGAAAAAACGCTTTGCGGTTTTAAAAAATATGCATATGAGCGCGGCGTTTTCAGCAGGACATTCCTGAAATATATGTATGCTATGGTGCCGTATGTTATCAATGAAGAAGAACTTGTGACCATATTAAATACAATGAAAGGCTGGTTTGATAATTTTAGGGGATGATAATATTATGCTTACAAATATACAGGCAGCGGATCATTTTTTATAAAATCAATTAAATCACATTAAATTGTCTTTAAAAATGCAAGAAGAGTAGCCTTTTGTTTCGGGGACAGTTGATATATTATCTGAATTAGTGGGTCGTCTGATATTAATTCAGAATTTCTGTCGTCGAAAAATTGCAGGATCGTTATATCAAGTGCTTGACAGATTAAATATAATATTTCTATAGTAGGATTTTTATTTCCCATCTCGATATCTCTTAAGTAACTTTGGCTTATTCCCGCCATATTAGCAAGTTTATTTGTTGATATGCCCTTTTGTGAGCGGAAATATTTGATTTTGTCACCTATTGGAAGTTGTGGCTGGTCTCGTTTGTTTTCATTCATGTTTTCACCCCCTCACTATAAAGATAGATTACCAAAGTTTTAGAGATGTTATTACATTTATAAATATTGACAATTATATCTATAGAGATTATAATTGATACGTAAATATTTTGTAGAAAAAAGGTGAAAGAAGGGAGATAGGTGGTTTACATGAATAAAAAGAAGATGTTGCATCAGGCAGTAGGATTTGTTGTTGCTGCAGTTATTGGATTTTTAGTAATTTTTCCATTAATGAAGAAATACAGTAACTGGATATACAAATCTTTTGCAAAAAGGGAGAAAATCGATTTTGAAAATATGGGACCTGAAATTGTAAAAAATAACAATGCTGAAAATAGAGTTAGAGTTTTAAGTTTTACAAATCAAGTCCCTGAGCTTATGAGTATTTCTGATGTAGTTGTAACAAAACCAGGTGGTATGACAACTACTGAAAGTTTAGCATCT
>CANQDW010000036.1 GCA_947593975.1 uncultured Lachnospiraceae bacterium | reverse complement strand
TCTGCGAGAATCTCCACCTTACCCTTGACATAATTAAAGGTGAAAGTGTTACCAATCATTGACACCTATACAAAAATTTTTAATAATTTTTGTTAATAACGCTTGGAAAAATAATCAATATGTGATAAAATAGAACATATGTTTTGTTTGTGGAAAGTAGTAAAGAAGCTCAACATACCACTGTAAATTCCATGTGGTGAAAGGGATAATGGAAGTTATAAAAAATGGAGGGCATTGGTATGGCAGGAAGATTTTCGTTAAAAAAATTTGGGGATATTAATCTTGATGACGAATTTTTTGATTCACTTAAAGCTGATTATCCTGGGACAGTAAATAGTACAGGATTTGTTGCTTGGTTTAATAAGAAAGCAAAAGATGGAGCGACAGCACTTGTTTTTGAAGATGGAAAAGGCGTTGGGGCTTTTGTTGTGTTGAAACTTGAAGATGAAGAAATTAAATTGCAGAATGTTGTTCTATCAAAAAAGAAAAGAATTAAAATTAGTACATTTAGAATTGCAGAGAGATATCGCAGACAACGTATTGGAGAAGGCGCAATTGGGTTGATTTTGTGGAAGTGGCAGCAGTTGGATTGTACAGAGATCTATGTGACGGTATTTGATAAGCATACAACATTAATTTCACAGTTTGAAAAATTTGGATTTCAAAAATGTGGTGTAAATTTGAATGGAGAAAATGTTCTTATAAAGAGTCGTGAGCGAATTGGGAATAAGTCAGTGTTTAATGAAAATGAACTGTTTGGGCAATATCAAAATTATAAAAATGTATCTATAGTTGAACTGCTTTATTATGGTTATTTTGGTGCAGGAAACAATGTAAATATGGATTGGCTTGACAATAATGGATACTGGGCAAGTCAAGGTCAATATCCAACACAAGTTCATTTAACAGCAAACCAGTTTAAAAATATTTTAATGGAGGGAAATGTCAATGTGTCAAATGTTATTGTCAATTAATCCGGAGTATGTGGAAAGCATACTACAAGGAGAGAAAATGTATGAATATCGAAAATGCCGTTGTCGAGATGATGTTGATAAGATTATTATTTATTCAACAGCCCCTAAGAAGCGAGTTGTTGCAGAAGCAGAAATAGCTGACATCATTGAAGATGATGTGCTGAATGTTTGGCGGAAAACCAAAGATTATTCTGGCATTACATATACATTTTACAGAAAATATTACAAAGGAAAGAAAAAAGCAGTTGCATATCATTTAAAAAATGTAGTTATGTATGAGAAACCGCTTACATTAGAAGAAATTGGGGTATCTTGTGCACCGCAATCATTTTGCTATATTTCTTTGTAGGCACAAAGAAAAAAATAGTACCCCAACTACCATTTGACACACCAAAACATCTATGCTATCATTGAGAAAAACAGGGGAGCTGGTGTATCCGGCTGAGAGGAAGTTATAGCTTCGACCCTTAACCTGATGCGGATAATGCCGTCGTAGGAAGTCATATTAATTGATTTTAGGAGAGCCGCATACAGGCTCTCTTTTTGGTATGCGGTTACAGGAATCCGGACAAGAAGGAGGTGACATAAAATGCTTGTAAACGGAGAAAAAAAAGATATACAGGATAGTATAACTTTGCTTGATTATCTGAAAAACGAAGGGTATAACCCGGAGAGGGTTGCAGTAGAACACAACGGGGATATTGTCCCTAAGAATAAATATCAGGAAGAACTTCTTTATCAGGAAGATACGATAGAGATAGTACATTTTGTAGGAGGCGGTTGATCTTGATAACGAAAGAAGATATGAAAAAAAGCCTTGACGGACGTTTCCCCATAGAATGGTATGATATATTAAATAGAGCAGAGGTTGCTATAGCAGGGCTTGGAGGGCTTGGCTCGCATATAGCGGTCATGCTTGCAAGAAGCGGGATAGGAAGGCTTCATCTGGTTGATTTTGATGTGGTCGATATAAGCAATCTTAACCGTCAGGAATACGACGTGCGGCATCTTGGGATAAAAAAGACAGAAGCGCTGACAGACAGGTTAAAGGAAATCAATCCATATGTGGATATAACTTCAGATGATATCAGAATAACGCCGGCAAACGCAGCATATATTTTTTCGGGTTATCCTATAGTATGCGAGGCGTTTGACAAAGCCGAAGAAAAAGCAATGCTTATAAGCGCGCTGCTTTCCGAATGTAGGGATACGGTCATTGTATCCGGAAACGGCATGGCGGGGCTGGGAGATGCAAATGGGATAAAGACGAGAATGGCAGGACGCAGGCTGTACATATGCGGAGATGAAAGTACGGACATTGGCGAAGGCGTAGGCCTTATGGCTCCGAGAGTCAGCGTATGCGCAGGACATCAGGCCAATCAGGTTATACGTATCATATTAGAAAAGGAAGGGATTGTATTATGAAACAAAAAGACAGTCTTATAATAGGGGGACATGAATTTACTTCACGATTTATTCTCGGTTCGGGAAAATATAACCTTGAACTGATAAAAGCCGCGGTAGAACATGCGGGAGCGCAGATCATTACGCTTGCGCTAAGACGCGCAAATACGGCGGGAAGCGAGAATATCCTTGATTACATACCAAAAGGAGTGACGCTGCTTCCGAATACTTCGGGAGCAAGAAATGCGGACGAAGCGGTACGTATCGGTGACTTTGTAAAAATAGAGGTAATAAGGGATTCCAAATACCTTCTTCCGGATAATTATGAGACGATAAAGGCAACCGAGATACTTGCAAAAGAAGGATTTGTAGTGCTCCCGTATATGTATCCGGACCTCAACGCCGCAAGGGACATGGCAAACGCAGGAGCCGCGGCGATCATGCCGCTTGGAGCGCCGATAGGTTCCAATAAGGGGTTGTGCACGAAGGAATTTATAAGCATCCTTGTAGACGAGATAGACCTTCCGGTCATTGTCGACGCCGGTATAGGACGCCCGTCGCAGGCGTGCGAAGCGATGGAAATGGGCGTCGATGCGGTTATGGCAAATACGGCGATAGCTACTGCGGGCGATATACCGGTTATGGCAGAGGCATTTAAAAAGGCAATAGAGGCAGGAAGAAGCGCATATCTTTCGGGACTTGGAAGAGTGCTTGAAAAAGGCGGTTCGGCTTCATCACCTCTTACGGGATTTCTGGAGGATTAAAAAGCTATGGAAAATATAAATGAAGAAAAACGTACAGACCACATGAAATACATGGAAGGAATGGAGATACTCGAAGATTCTGCTGTCATGGAAGATGTCATAAAAGCCATGAATGAATATGACTATGATTCATATACGGCGGAAGATGTAAAGCGCGCGCTAAAAAAAGACGTGTGCGGTCCATGGGAATTCGGGGCGTTTTTATCTCCGGCAGCCGTGCCTTACCTTGAACAGATGGCGGAGCGCGCAAGAGATGAAAAAAGGAAACATTTTGGGGATAACGTGTATCTTTTTACGCCGCTTTATATAGCCAATTATTGCGAAAACTACTGTATATACTGCGGATTTAACTGCCACAACAGTATCCGCCGGGCAAAACTGAATACCGAGCAGATGGAGCAGGAGATGAAGGCGATAGGCAGTACGGGCCTTGAAGAGATACTTATACTTACCGGAGAGAGCAGGAAGATGTCGGATGTAAAATATATAGGCGAGGCATGTAAGCTTGCGTCTAAATATTTTAAAATGGTAGGTATTGAAGTGTATCCGATGAACTCTTCGGAATATGCGTATCTGCATGAATGCGGCGTGGATTATGTAACGGTATTTCAGGAAACTTATGATTCGGATGTGTATGAAAGGCTTCACCTTGCCGGACATAAAAGGGTATTCCCGTACAGGCTGAACGCGCAGGAGAGAGCGCTTAGGGGCGGCATGAGAGGAGTTGCGTTTGCCGCGCTTTTGGGACTTAGCGATTTCAGGAAAGATGCGTTTGCAACAGGAATGCACGCTTATCTTTTGCAGAGGAAGTATCCTTATGCGGAAATATCATTTTCATGCCCGAGGTTAAGGCCGATCATCAATAATGATAAGATTAACCCGAAAGATGTGCATGAGAGGGAACTTTTGCAGGTGATGCTTGCATACAGGCTGTTTATGCCGTTTGCCGGAATGACGATATCGACAAGGGAACGCGCGGGATTCAGGGACAGGGTAATAGATCTTGCGGCGACCAAGATATCCGCGGGAGTAAGCACCGGTATCGGCGGCCATGGAAACGAGGAGGAACAGGGCGACGAGCAGTTTGAGATAGCGGACGGAAGAAATGTGGATGAAGTTGTGGAAGCTATAAGAGAACAGGGACTCTGCCCGGTAATGAATGAATATGTGTACGTTTAAAAAGATAATCATAACAAACAGGCATATATGTAAAATACCGCTTACAAAACAGCTGAAAAAAGCGCTGCCTTATGCAGACATGGTAATCCTAAGGGAAAAAGATATGGAAGAAGCCGAGTATGAAATGCTTGCAAGGGAAGTTATAAGCTTGTGCGGCGCATACAAAAAAGAGTGCGTGCTCCATTCATTTACGGATGCGGCGGTAAGGCTTGGCCATAAAAAGATACATCTGCCGCTTCATCTCCTTAAAAGATATGAAGATACGTTATCTGATTTTGACCTGATAGGGGTTTCCGTGCACTCGAAAGAGGAAGCGCTTGAAGCGGTAAGGTTAAAAGCGGATTATCTTACGGCAGGGCATGTTTTTGCGACAGACTGTAAAAAGGGAGCCGCGCCGAGAGGCGTTGATTTCCTTAAAGAGATATGTGAAGCGGTACCGGTCCCGGTGTACGGTATCGGCGGGATAAATGATGAAAATGAGGATCTTATAAAGATGTCCGGCGCAAAAGGCGCGTGCCGTATGTCGGACTATATGATAAAAGGTTAGGAATGTAATAATAACGGAATAATAAATGGAGGTAGATTATGGAGTATACGACACAGATGGATGCTGCAAGGCGCGGCATTATAACGGAGCAGATGAAAAAGGTCGCAGAGTATGAAAACATTGACGCGGAAGAGATTCGTAAGCTTGTTGCATGCGGACATGTGGTAATACCTGCAAACAAAAACCACAAATGCCTTAAGCCGTATGGCATCGGAAGCAGGCTTAAGACGAAGATCAATGTCAATCTCGGAACGAGCAGGGACTGCCTTGATCTTGATGTTGAGATGGAAAAAGTGCAGGCGGCGGTTGATATGGGCGCCGAGGCAATCATGGACCTTAGTTCATACGGAGACACACAGGTATTCAGGCGTAAGCTTACGAATGAGTGCAGCGCGGTACTTGGCACGGTGCCTATATATGACGCAGTGGTGTATTATAACAAAGCGCTTAAAAAGATTACGTCGGATGAATGGATAGATATCGTAAGGATGCACGCCGAAGACGGAGTGGATTTCATGACGATACACTGCGGCATCAACCGTGAGACTGCAAGAAGGTTCAAACAGAACCTCCGCCATACCAACATCGTATCCAGAGGAGGCTCGATCATATTCGCATGGATGGAGCTTACGGGCAATGAAAATCCGTTCTATGAAAGATTTGACGAGATACTTGAAATATGCAAACAGTATGACGTTACGCTAAGCCTTGGCGATGCGTGCCGCCCGGGAAGCATAGAAGACGCGGGGGATATTTCACAGATATCAGAACTTGTAATGCTTGGCGAACTCACTATGAGAGCGTGGAGGGAAAATGTACAGGTAATGATAGAAGGACCGGGACATATGCCGCTTGACCAGATAAGAGCCAATATGGAGATACAGAAAACGATATGCAAGGGCGCGCCGTTTTATGTGCTCGGCCCTCTTGTGACGGATGTGGCGCCCGGATATGACCATATCACAAGCGCGATCGGAGGCGCTATTGCGGCTACATACGGAGCGTCTTTCCTCTGTTATGTTACGCCTGCGGAACATCTCAGGCTTCCGACAGTCGAGGACGTAAAGGAAGGTATCATAGCATCCAAGATCGCAGCCCATGCGGCAGATATAGCTAAAGGACTTCCGGGAGCGAAAGACTGGGATTATCAGATGAGCGAGGCAAGGAGGAATCTTGACTGGGAGAAGCAGTTTGAACTTGCGATTGACCCCGAAAAGGCAAGAAGATACAGAAGCGAAAGCACGCCCGAAAGGGAGGATACATGTACGATGTGCGGCAAAATGTGCGCCGTTCGTAATATCAATAAGATCCTCCGCGGTGAAAATGTAGATATCATGGAAGATTAATGCCGCGGCAATGAGGTGAGATATTTGAAAATTGCAGAAAATACACTTTTGCTGTATGCAGTTACCGACCGTTCGTTTTTAAACGGCAAAAGTCTTATATCGCAGGTTGAACTTGCGGTAAAGGGCGGGGCGACATGCGTGCAGCTTAGGGAAAAGGATCTTGGTTATGACGAATTCCTAAAAGAAGCTATAGAAATGAAAGCGCTTTGCGTAAGATATGGTATACCGCTTATAATCAATGATAATGTTGATATCGCGTTAAAAAGCGGGGCGGACGGAGTCCATGTCGGCATGAACGATACGGACATAAAGACCGCGAGAAAAATACTTGGCGGCGGTAAGATTATCGGAGCGTCTGCAAGAAATGTATCCATGGCGCAAAAAGCGGAGGCGGACGGCGCGGATTATATCGGATGCGGTGCCGTATTCGGAACAAGTACGAAGTCGGATGCGCTTACGATATCGCCTGATATATTAAGGGATATTACGAATGCGGTATCAATACCCGCAGTTGCTATCGGCGGAGTGAACAGATCGAATATAGCAAAACTTTCAAAGACGGGGATTGCGGGAGCAGCGATCGTCTCCGGCATATTTGCGGCAGAAGATATCGAAGCGGAGTGTAAAGAACTAAAAAGCATACTTAATACAGTAGTAGAATGAGGTGGTTGCGATCAAAACGGCACTTACAATTGCAGGAAGCGACTGCAGCGGCGGCGCAGGGATACAGGCGGACATAAAGACTATGACGATGAACGGCGTATATGCGATGAGCGCGATAACCGCTCTTACAGCGCAGAATACCATGGGAGTTAAGGGGATACAGGAGACGGACCCCGGATTTCTAAAAAAGCAGCTCGACTGCATTTTTACCGATATACGGCCGGATGCCGTGAAGATAGGAATGGTTCCGTCAAAGGAGATCATCCGAGTAATAGCGGATACGCTCCGCAGGTATAACGCGGAAAATGTAGTGATAGATCCCGTCATGGTTTCTACAAGCGGCTCGAAGCTTATATCCGGCGAAGCGGCGGAAGCGTTAAAAGAAGAACTTTTTTCGTGCGCGGACATCATAACACCGAATATCATGGAAGCGGAAGTTTTGTGCGGATTTGATATAAGGAATAAAGATGATATGGAAAAAGCCGCAGCATTTTTGGGCGGCAGATATGGCTGCGCTGCGCTTTGCAAAGGCGGACATACCGACAGCCCGGCAGATGATGTTTTATACTCAGACGGCAGACTTACGTGGTTTTGCAAAAAGGCTGTAGATAACGACAATACGCACGGCACAGGCTGTACGCTGTCGTCTGCGATCGCATCCGGTCTTGCAAAAGGAGAGGACATGATAACGGCTGTAGGTAACGCAAAGGAATATCTTACCGGCGCGCTCCTTTACGGGCTTGATATAGGACACGGAAACGGACCGCTCAATCATGCTTTTATGCTGTAACAGAATTATATAAAAAAACAGTTGACATACATACCCTTCTGACATATAATAATAACAAACATATGAACATATGCTCATATGAAAATGTCAGGAGGGTATAATAATGAAGAAAACTTATAAAATCGAAGTAGATTGCGCAAACTGCGCAAATAAAATGGAAGAAGCAGCAAAGAAAACAGAGGGCGTTGAAGATGCATCGGTCAATTTTATGATGCTTAAGATGACAGTTTCGTTTAAGGAAGGCTATGAACATAAGGACGTAATGAAACAAGTGCTTAAAAACTGTAAGAAAGTAGAAGATGACTGCGAGATATACATATAAGAACATTAAGCGGTAAAAGGAGCTTTTGCTATGAATAAAAAACAGAAAAAAGTGCTTGTACGTATTATCGTTACCATAATTGTGATGGCAGTACTGTCCTTTGTCCCAGCAGAAGGTTATATTAGGGCGGCGCTGTATCTTGTGCCTTATCTTATAATAGGCTATGATATATTAAAGAAAGCGTTTAAAGGGATCATTAACAGGCAGGTTTTTGATGAAAATTTTCTTATGGCTATAGCGACAGTGGGAGCGATGCTTCTTGGCGAATATACCGAGGGAGCCGCCGTAATGCTGTTTTATCAGATCGGAGAATTTTTTCAGAGCTATGCTGTCGGAAAGAGCAGGAAAAATATCAGCGAGCTTATGGATATCAGGCCTGATTATGCTAATATAATCAAAGACGGGGTTATAACGAAAGTTGACCCGGATGAAGTAGAGCCGGGCAGCATAATAATTGTGCAGCCGGGCGAAAAGAACCCTATAGACGGGATAGTGTATGAAGGGGAATCAACGTTAAATACCGGCGCGCTTACGGGAGAGAGCCTGCCAAGGAGCATAAAGGCAGGAGAAGAGATAATAAGCGGCTGCATCAATATGACGGGAGTCCTTAAAGTAAAGACGACAAAAGAGTTTGGTGATTCCACGGTATCTAAGATATTAGAAATGGTGGAAAATGCCGGCGCGAGGAAATCGCGTTCGGAAAATTTCATATCCAGGTTCGCGAAATATTACACTCCCGCAGTGTGCGGCGGCGCGCTCGCGCTTGCGGTTATCCCGCCGCTTGTAAGAATGGTTTTTATGGGGCTTTCGCCTGAATTCGCAGACTGGATATACAGGGCGCTTACGTTTCTTGTTATAAGCTGTCCGTGCGCGCTCGTGATAAGCATACCGCTTAGTTTCTTTGCAGGGATAGGCGGCGCGGGAAGAGACGGGATTCTTATAAAAGGTTCAAATTATCTTGAAGCGTTGTCAAGATCCGAATATATTTTATTTGACAAGACCGGAACGATAACGCGCGGGATATTTAAAGTAGTCGGAATACATCATAATGAGATGAGCGATGAAAAGATCCTTGAATACGCCGCGCACGCCGAAGCGTTTTCATCACACCCGATAAGCAGGAGCATAAAAGAAGCATACGGAAAAGAACCCGACATAAAAAGGGTTACGGATGTATCTGAGATAAGCGGCGGCGGGGTTTTGGCAAAAGTGGACGGCGTACCGGTTGCTGCGGGGAACGCGGGACTTATGGAAAGGGAAGGCATAGATTATATCAGCTGTCACGAAGAAGGCACGATAGTGCATATCGCAATAGACGGCGTGTACCAGGGGCATATTCTTATAGCCGACGTTGTAAAACCTACCGCAAAAGAAGCTCTTTTACTGCTGAAAAAGAATGGGATAAAAAAACTCGTGATGCTTACCGGAGATATGAAAAATACCGCGCTTAGCGTGGCTAAAGACCTTCCTATAGATGAAGTGTACAGCGATCTGCTTCCGGCGGATAAGGTAGATAAAGTTGAACAGATGCTTAATTTAAAATCGAAAAAAGGAAAGCTTGTATTTGTTGGCGACGGAATAAATGACGCGCCGGTGCTTTCAAGGGCGGATATCGGAATCGCAATGGGAATGGCAGGTTCGGACGCCGCGATAGAAGCCGCGGACGTAGTGCTTATGGACGACGATCCGCTTAAAGTGGCAAAGGCGATAAAGATAGCTAAGAAATGCATGAGAATAGTATATGAAAATATATATTTTGCAATAGGCATTAAGTTCATATGCCTTGTGCTTGGAGCATTGGGAATCGCCAATATGTGGCTTGCGATATTTGCGGACGTAGGAGTTATGGTCATAGCGGTACTTAATGCGATCAGGGCATTATTTGTAAAGAAATGAAGGATGTGGTATAATGTGTGGTAAAAATGAAGCGGAATGCTGCGAACAGGTTGAGATCCATGAAGAGCTTTTAAAGATTGTTAATGAAACTATGCCGGAAGAGACAGAGCTTTATGACCTTGCGGAACTTTTCAAAGTGTTTGGCGATTCGACGAGGATAAGGATACTGTTTGTGCTGTTTGAAGCAGAGGTATGCGTGTGTGATCTGGCGCATGTGCTTAATATGACGCAGTCAGCGATATCACACCAGCTTAGGATCCTTAAGCAGAATAAGCTTGTAAAGAACAGAAGGGTAGGAAAATCGATTTTTTATTCACTTGCGGACGATCATGTACGTCTGATTATTGCCCAGGGAAGAGAGCATATAGAAGAGGACTAGACGGGGAGAAAACCAGGTATATAATGAGAGGTTGAAAAAATGTTAAGAAAATTCATAAGCTATTACAGACCACACAGGCTGTTGTTTACACTTGATATGACAGCCTCTTTTTTTGTTGCGCTTATCGGGATCGTATATCCTGTTGTAACAAGAGATATGCTTAATGATTTTATCCCGAACAATAAGTATAAGATGATAGTTATTTCAGGGCTTACGCTCCTTACGCTTTATTTCGTGCGTATGCTTTTGCAGTACTTTATACAATACCAGGGGCACATGATGGGAGTGAAGATACAGGCGCAGATGAGGCGCGAGATGTTCTGCCATCTTGAAAAATTGTCCTATAGTTTTTATGATAATCACGAAACGGGCAAGATCATGTCCAGAATGACAAATGACCTGATGGATATAAGCGAGCTTGCGCACCACGGTCCGGAGAATATCATTATATCTTCGATCGCTATCATAGTGTCGTTTCTGTACCTGGGGAGCATCGACTGGTATCTGACGCTTATTATATTTGTATGCGTCCCGTTTATGATCGTGGTTACGATGATAATACGCAAGAAAATGAGAAAGGCATTTATGGACAGCAGGCTTTCCATAGCGAAGATCAATGCGGCGCTTGAAAGCAGTATATCCGGAATACGGGTTACGAAAGCATTTACAAACGCCGAGAAAGAAAAAGAAAAATTTGAAAAAGGCAATATGGAATTTGTAGAAGCAAGAAGGGATGCTTATAAGGCTATGGGGCAGTTCCATTCCGGCACTTCATTTATAACGGATGTATTTAACGTGATCGTCCTCATTGCGGGCGGATTGTTTTTATATAACGGGCGGATTGAGTTCGGAGATTATTCTGCTTTTGTAGTATCGGTAAATATATTCCTTAATCCCGTTACTACGCTGATCAATTTTATGGAGCAGTACCAGAACGGAGTTACGGGATTTGAAAGATTTTTGGAAATAATGAAAGAAGAACCGGAGAAAGATGAAGAAGGAGTAACCGACGCAGGAAAGCTTGAAGGTCATATTGAATTTAAAAATGTGTCGTGCGGATACGAGGGAGACAAGGATGTGCTTAATAATATAAGCCTTAATATAGATAAAGGGACCAAATTCGCCCTTGTAGGGCCGAGCGGCGGAGGCAAGACCACCATATGCCACCTGATACCGCATTTTTATGATATTACAGGGGGAAGCATCCTTATCGACGGCAGGGATATAAGGACGATGACTTTGGAATCGCTTAGGCGCAATATAGGAATAGTGCAGCAGGATATATATCTGTTTAACGCGAGCATAAAAGAAAATATCCTGTACGGAAAACTTTCGGCTACGGACGAGGAAGTAATAGAAGCTGCAAAGAAAGCAAGCATACATGATTATATAATGAGCCTTAAAAACGGTTACGACACCGAAATAGGAGAGCGCGGTGTGCGTCTGTCCGGCGGGCAGAAACAGAGGATAAGCATTGCAAGGGTATTTCTTAAAAACCCATCCATACTTATCCTTGATGAAGCAACGAGCGCGCTTGACAACAGTACTGAAATAATTATACAGGAAGCGCTTGATGAGCTGTGCAAAGGCAGGACTACTCTTGTAGTAGCGCATAGGTTGTCCACGATAAAAAATGCTGACGAGATAGCCGTGATCGCGGACGGCAATATTCTGGAGCAGGGCAGCCACGAAGAACTTATAGGGCATGACGGATTGTATAAGAGATTGTATTATGAACAGTTCAGACAGGATTAGAAGGAGTATTGATATAATATCATGAAATATTTTGGGGATAAGAAATTCTATTCTATGGTAATTAAGATAACGATTCCGATTATGATACAGAACGGCATAACCAATTTTGTCGCGCTCTTGGATAACATAATGATAGGCGCGGTAGGCACTGACCAGATGTCGGGAGTATCGATAGTGAATCAGCTTATATTCGTATTTAACCTGTGCATATTCGGGGCGATATCCGGAGCGGGGATATTCAGCGCGCAGTTTTACGGACAGGGCAACCATGAAGGAGTCAGGAATTCTTTCAGGTTTAAAATCGTGATATGCGCGGTTATTACCGTGATAGGAATAAGCATATTCATCCTTGCGGGAAAGCCGCTTGCCTCGCTGTATCTGCATGAAGGCGGAAATACAGGCGATATTGACGCCACGCTTGGCTATGCGGCAAGTTATATGAGAATAATGCTTATAGGGCTTGTACCGTTTGCGTTTGAACAGTGCTATTCGGGCACGCTAAGGGAGACGGGAGAGACAGTCGTCCCTATGAAAGCCGGGATAGTATCTGTGTTCGTAAACCTCATCCTTAATTACATACTTATATATGGTAAATTTGGAGCTCCCGCGCTTGGAGTAAACGGAGCGGCAATAGCAACGGTAACGGCGCGTATTGCAGAGTGTACTATCATAGTAGTATGGACGCATAGGCATACGCAGAGAAATGAATTTATCAAAGGGGCGTACAGGAATTTTGCGATACCGGCTGAATTATCCAAAAATATAATTATCAAAGGGACGCCGTTACTTTTAAATGAATGTCTGTGGGCGGCGGGCATGGCGGTTCTTACGCAGTGTTATTCGGTAAGGGGATTGTCAGTCGTTGCCGGGCTTAATATAGCATCTACGATAGGTAATCTTTTTAATATAATGTTTATAGCAGTGGGAAGCGCAGTTGCGATCATTGTAGGGCAGCACCTGGGAGCGGGACATTTTGAACAGGCTAAAGATGCAGCGGCAAAGATTATCGTGATGACATTTATAGGAAATGTTGTTATAGGTATTGTCCTGTTCTTTTTGGCGCCGCTGTTCCCGAAGATATATAATACCACGGAAGAAGTAAAAGAGCTTTCAGCCGGTTTTATACGTGTCATAGCGTGCATGATGCCGATACAGGCCGTGCTGCACTCAACATATTTTACTATAAGGTCAGGCGGAAAAACATTTATTACGTTTCTTTTTGACAGTACATATGTGTGGATAATTTCAATACCGCTTGCATACGTACTAAGCCATTATACGGCGTTATTTATAGTAACGGTATATCTTATATGCCAGCTTGCAGACTGCATCAAACTGATCATAGGGCTGGTTATGTTAAAGAAAGGGATATGGATAAGCAATATAGTTACACAACTGTAGAATATATAGAAAGAAGGAAGATAGAATGAAACTGGCAGATATGAAATGCACGGAATTTGTTGCGGAACTTAAAGGTTCTGCGCCTGTACCGGGAGGCGGAGGGGCTTCCGCTCTTGTAGGCGCGATAGGCATGTCGCTCGGAAATATGGTAGGGAGTTTGACTTACGGCAAAAAGAAGTATCAGGACGTATCGGACAAGATAGAAATGCTTATGGAAAAAGCAGAGGCCGTTATCAGTGAACTCATGTCGCTCATTGATAAAGACGCGGAAGCGTTCGAACCGTTGTCGAAGGCTTACGGGCTAAAAAAAGGCGAAGAAAGGGATAAAGTAATGGAAGACGCCTTAAAGCGCGCAAGCGAGGTGCCTCTTATCATAATGGAAAAATGCTGTGAAGCCATAGAAATAATAGAAGGCTTCGCAAAGTACGGAAGCGTGATAGCCCTGTCCGACGCGGGAGTTGCCGCCGCATGCGCAAAGGCAGCTCTTACGGGAGCGGCGCTTAATATATACATTAACGCAAAATCCATGAAAAACAGGGAATATGCGGATGCGGTAAACAAAAAGGCAGACGGCATGATAAAAGAGTACGGAAGCCGCGCCGATAGGGTGTACGAGGAAGTAGCCGCGAGGGTAAGATAATAAAAAGCAAAAGGAGATTGGGATATGTCAGAAATATTATCAGGAAAAGATGCGGCGCGCGCAATGAACGAACGTATTAAAGATGACGCGCGCAGACTGAGAAAAGAGGGGATAATCCCGACGCTTGGGATAATCCGCGTGGGAGAAAACGAAAGCGACCTGTCGTATGAGCGGGGAGCAGTAAAACGTGCGGAAGCGCTCGGAGTTGAATATAAAAAATATATTCTGCCGGAAGATGTATCGCAAAACGAGCTGTTAGAAGTTATAGACGAAGTAAATAATGACGATAAAATACACGGAGTACTCCTGTTCAGGCCGCTGCCGTCCCATATCGACAGCGCTGCCGCAGAAAATGCGCTTGATCCGAAAAAAGACGTAGACTGTATGACGGACATGTCGCTGTGCGGGGTATTTACGGGAAAAGACATAGGTTATCCGCCATGTACGGCGGAAGCGTGCATGAAGATACTTGAGCATTACGATATATCGTGCGAAGGGAAAAATGTTGTTGTGATAGGCCGTTCCCTTGTTATCGGAAAACCTGTATCAATGATGCTTCTTAAGAAAAATGCAACAGTAACGATATGCCATACAAGAACAAAAGATATGAAAACCATTGCAAAATCTGCCGATATACTTATTGTTGCGGCAGGGCGCGCAGGCATTATAAATAAAGATTATGTGAGAGAAGGGCAGATCGTTATTGATGTGGGAATTAATACAGACAGTGACGGAAAGCTGTGCGGAGATGTGGATTATACAAGTGTAGAACCAATAGTTTCCGCTATTACTCCGGTGCCGGGCGGCGTCGGAAGCATGACGACGTCGGTACTTATTTCGCATATCGTTCAGGCAGCCGGGAAGAAAAATTGATTTAAAAAGAGGGCTTCCGCTTTCAATGCGGAAGCCCATTTCAGATAGAGTATCTGATTATTATTTTATCTTAATAGTACGCTTGAATTTTTTTGATGCGCCGGAAGCTGCTTTAACAGTAATTACAAGTTTTGCAGTTCCTTTCTTAAGCGCAGTGATCTTAACTTTCTTAGCAGATTTCTTAACCTTGATCAGTTTCTTTCCGGATTTGATCTTAACTTTTACGGATTTGACTTTTGAACCCGGAGCTTTTGCTTTGAATGTAACGCTCTTCTTTACTTTTAACGAAGAGGACTTCTTGCCTGAAAGCGTGATTGCGGGCGTCTCTTCTTGGTAAGACGGATTAGTGATATTATTATTATTGTTGTTATCCTGTGCGCTGCCGCCCGGATTTGATGTATCAGGCGGATTTGCAGGATTATCTGCCGCCTTGGTCACGGTTACTTTCAGTGAAACTGAGATGTCGGGGTTGTCGTCTGATGTTGCCGTAATAACAGCTTCACCGGCTGCTATACCTGTTACTGAGGCAGTGTCTCCCTGAGATGCTACTGAAACGATATTATAATCTGAAGATGAAAAGCTTACATCTTTTACAGTTGCATTTTCAGGAGCGATCACAACTTTTATGTCCGATGTATCGCCGGCATTTAATGTAAGGCTGTCTATAGGCGCGTTGTTTGTATCTGTTATACTGATGCCGCTTACAGGAATCCTTGCATTAACCGTACATACGGCAGTCTTATCGACGTCCTTACGCCTTGCCGTAACGGTAGCTGTTCCTTCACCTTTTACGGTAAGTGTTACTTTTGATGAAGCTGTGTCGCCGGCGGTAAATGAAGCCTCGCCGATAGAAACAACATTTTCATCACTGCTCGACCATTCTATGACATCTTCTGATGCGGCGTTGAAAGAAGCAGTAAGTTCTGCTGTTGTAGTACTGTTATCGCCCAGTGTAAAATCGATGTTAGTTTTATCAAGGGAAACGACCCTTTCAGGTATTACCGAAACGTCGGTAACTGAGAACCGGTTAAGGTAAGCATTGTATGCATACAGTTTTGCGGTACCGATCTCATTTGCCGTGATCTTGCCGGAATACATATCTATATAAGCAATATTAGGATCGCTGCTCATATAAGCGATTCTGTCGGTAAAGGAAGAAACGCCGCCCGTTACTTCAAGTTCTGCTGTTCCTCCCTTATCAAGCAGTAAGCTTTCGGGAGTTTTGATTTCGGAAGCGTGTACCGGATCTGATACAGGTATGATCTCAATACCGTTAAGGCGCGCTGTTACGATCGAATCTTTTATGGCAGATGGATCAATAGCGTTATCGGTTCCGTCATAAAAATCAAAAGCCTCAATGCCGAGAGCCTTGCCCGGAGAAGTACCGTCTTCCGCAGGCACGTCAGCGGCAATGTCGTCGAGAGCCGCGCCAATGCTTATTAAGTGTGAAGCGGCGTAGTTTTCATTTCCTATCGTATCATCTGAAAAATGAGCCGTAAGAGTTCCGTATCCGGCTCCGTTGTCTTCTACATCTACGACATATACGCAGTAAGGATCGGCTTTGTTGTCATCATTTCCATAGAACTGCCTTGAATCACTGGAAGTCTGGTCATATCGCAAAGGGGTTTCGTCAATAACCTCATTGTCGAAATTGACTATTGTGGTATTGCCGTATGCCCTTGTTTTGTTGCCCGTATATACGTATACGTAATATTGTCCGACAGGCAAATCCGCGCTAAAACTGTATTCCTCACCATTGGGAGAAAATACCCAGTCTTTAAAATAATTGCCGCCTTCAGTTGTTTTTGCGGCGGGAAGCGCTTTGTTAAAACCGATATGCTGTGTGTCCGCCGCATCGGAACCATAAATATCTTTCACCGTGGTTGTGTCATAAAGATAATTTCCATGGCCCTCTTTAAGTATCTCGGCGCAATCTTCGGCGCTTATTTCCGGTATATACTCAACTTCGTTGAATTTCATTGTCGAATCAAGGTCGGAGCCGTCGCCGGTCATACCAAAATCAAGCGCGATCGTATCCCTCCATCCTGTGGTGTCGGCAGCGTCTTTCGCATACGTTTTTGCCGGAACATTGATTGAACCGGAAACGAGCGCTGCGCACAAGATAAAAGAAAAAGTTTTTTTGATAAAATGGTTTCTCAATTTCTATACCCTCCTTATAAAAATATACAAAAAAATTCTAACATATTTCATTAAGGTTTTCAACTGATGGGGGAATTATTGCAATACCAATTACTTCTAATATGAGTAATAATACTCTTACAACGAATAATAGTTATATACATAGCTATTATAATTAACAAAGAGGTATTTATTACGTAATTGAGGGGTAATGATACATGATCATAAACAATGAAAAAATCGGGCATAAGATCTGTGAGATCAGGAAAATGAACAGAATGACACAAGTTGTATTTGCCCGCAAGGTGCATTTAACGCAGCAGACGCTTAGCAGATACGAAAATGGAAGAACTCCTATACCAAATGAAGTCATAGAGAATATTGCGCGGGAATTTAATATTCCTGTTAATTATTTCTTTGAAATAACTATAGATGGTATGACTCAGGATGAAAGTATGCTTGTCAATTACTACAGGCAGATCCGCCCGAGTGTCCGGGAAAGTATTGTCAGGCTTATAAAATTGATGTCGGAAGAATTCCCGGAGCAATAATCGGTGGTGCAGAAAGTGTTTGACGGATGCGATAGTGAAAAATAGGATCTTCATTTTTATTATCCATTATTGCAAATTAGGTTTTAGAGCTAAGAAAGGCCGGTAATTGTATGAGAAAACCTATTATTTATAGTATTGGAATATTTTTGATGCGCTTATTTCTAAAAAGTTTACAAAGATAGGGCTCAAAAAGAAAATATTTAAAGCATATGCGGGGAGTTGGACGCGGATATAAGTTGTGTATACCGGGAATGATCTTATCGTAATAATGAGATTTGTATAAGTTATATTATGCTGCCTGCATAGAATAATGATATTGATAAAACACAATATAAATATTATACTAAGAGCAGTTGTAAATAATTGCAAAATGAATTTCAAATATTGATAGGAGAGTATAATAATGCAGATTTCATTTATAATAGGAAAAGATAAAGAGTTAGAGATGATGAACTATATTGAGAATGAATGCAATGGACGTGTTTATCGTGCAGATTGGGTAAATAACAGGGAGGCAATTAAAGATATTGATTCTCTAAAGGACAGCAGGTATTTTTTCTGTTTGATCGAAGAAAATTTTTATATAACTCCAAAATCGTATAGGCTTGATTTGAGATATGAAAAAGAAAATCTGGATGGTATTGAAGTAATTTTTTATGTGCCCAAAAACGTATTGCCTCCGAAAATAAATTATACTAGAGAAAAAGATGATTTAGAAAAAACATATACATGCAGATTTCAGGTGTCATATCCTCTTCCTGATGAATATGATGATGCAATAGAACTTTATCGTAAAATACGTGACTGGGTTAAAGCACATTCTAAAAAGAAAATAGATATAGAAGGTTTAAAACATTATATTGTGGAGTAGATATCTATATTTATAGTTGCAGCAAAGAGAGGATGGTGGTAATACTGAGAAGATTATTATTAACGGGTATATCATTTGTACTGATTTTTATTCTAAGCGGTTGCTCTGATCAATACTATGGGAAACGTCCCTATGATTATGGCTTTGCCACATGGATTTGTGAAGATCCTCCAGCATGGTTTGCAGTGAGTCCTGATAATGAAGTACCACCTCGTCTTAACGGTGAAGTTATTTTAGATGGTCAGAAAATCAGGGTTGACTTTCGTTTCATTCGTGGACTCGATGATGTTTATATTGATTTTCTTGATTATCACGTTGGCGAAGGAGCTAACGGATATAATGAAGCGCTTTTAGGGCACTGTACATTTTCACCTGAAAAATTAGTGATTAAGGTTGATAAAGATAGCGATAGGCTTTTTAATGGTAAATATGACGAGTTGGTTTTTATACGAGCTTTTACCGGAGACGAGCAAACTTGATCAGATATTGATATAATAAATATCTCTGTTGTAAAATGCATGATCGGGTTAAAGAGCTTTTACCAAACATATAAGAAGTTTGTTTGGTGAAAGCTCTTTGTATTTTGGAAAAACTTTTTAACTGGTACATAAAATGTCCGCATTAATATTTATACTGAAATTGTAAAATCATTAATAAAAAGGAAAGAAATGGGAGTATACAGAGTATATTAAAGAAGGAAGAAAAATGAGTATGGAAATCATTGGAATGTTGAAAAACCTGATGGGCGAAAAGTATGTGTTCATGCATTTATAGGATATGCAAAAAATAAAAAGATAAAAATCGCGGAAATATAATGACAGCATGGACAAATTCCGAAAAAGAGTAAGAAAGAAACTAAAAGCCGGTAAATTAATATGAATGATTACACTGAGAAATTATGCTGTGTATTATATTGACAATGGTATAAGAAAATATTATTCTGTTTTCCGAGGAGATGGTACTCCTCTAGCACAATCTGATCAGACTGTCAATAACAATATACAAAAAGTCTAACTAATATAAAAGCAAAGATTTCGTAAAAGCGGTTCTGTAGAACGTGATTATAAAGAAGAGCTGCATAAAGCTTTGGAGGAGGATTGGTATGAATTATTCTTATTTAGGAAAGTTTAATATGAATTATGCTCATTTGGATTTGAGTGATAAAAGCAAGTATAATTATCTGTTAGATTATATTTTCAGGGAATGTGATGAGGTTACGTTTCATTTTCCTATCCTTGAAGAATACAAATATGTAAATAGCGAATTTGCGTCAGAATATAAAAAATACATGGATGAAAAACAAATATTTTTAAATGAGCTTTTTTACCATGGAGCCAAGCAGGAAAAATCAAATGTTTATCAGGGAATTAGATTAGGGTATTATACAAAGATAATTCGTACAAAGATTTATCCGGAACTGATTGGTAAATTTAAAAAGCATCATTTATATGATTGGTTATGGTGGAATGTATTGCCTGAAGACCCTTGTTTCTTCTCAGAGGGAAAACGCAGGTTTCTGACTATATCTCATGAAGAAATATTTGAAGTGTGTGATGCTAAAAGAGATCATTTGCTAATACAGCATATGAAAAGCTAAGCAATGCTTTAGTTGAAGGGATTGAAAAAATGAGTGATTTAAAAATATTTACAGAGAATATAGCAGAAGAAACTTTAAATCAGATACATACGTTAATTGAACAGCCTGCATTTGCAGACTGCAAAGTATAATGCCGGATGTCCATACAGGAACCGGGTGTATTATTGGGACAGGTAAGGGAAATCCCGATTGGAATATGTCGGCGCCTCATGGAGCAGGCAGGGTTTTATGGTAGGATTACAGAAAAAAACGGAGTATGCAGATTTAGAGGAATGTGTTTTTTTCTCCGAAGGCTACAATTATTTATATATTAGAATAGTTCGTGAAAATATTGCCAAATATTATTTGAATCCAGAAAGAACTCCTTATGAAGGAGATATAGAAATATAAAATAGCGGAGATATCATATGTTGTGGAATTTATTTATAAGATTTTATTTTACTCCGGAAAATATTATTGGTATAATTATTGATTTATCGTTAAGCGCCGGATTGTGTTTGATGTTTTATGAGTTGGGTGAAAAATGGTGGAAAAGCCTGATTCCTATTTATGGTACATATCTGTTATATAAAAATGTATATAAAAAGGCAAAATGGCTTTTTATGATTCAGATTATTTTTGAACTTGTTCAGGGAAGAATGAGAAGCATTATCAGAAAACATGTTGTAGGTAGTTTATTTTATAGTATTAAAAATTATTTTCAGACGGGACACTTTGATGCAGATATTGATATACCGCTAATGCTTACCTGTGTTATTATCCTTGGCATTTGTGTGTTTATAGTTTTTATAATGACCCGCATAACATATTGGAAACTTTGCAGCAAATTGAATCTAAGTATTGCGTTTAAAGTATGTTCGCTTGTGATACCGGGATTGATATTTATAGCGGCGTATATTTATATTGAGGAATTTGTAAAGAAAAAAGATATAGAGCAACGGATATAAAAAAGAAAATAGATATAGAAGGTTTAAAACATTATATTGTGGAGTAGATATCTATATATAAGGAGTAAAATCCATGTTTGAAATCATAAAAGAAGTTATAGTTAAATGGGATCCGATTGAGTTGATGGGACATGCACCCCCAGATGAGTATGATGATGAGTGCAACTTGATATTTGATGCATTCATTCAAAAGCAAGAATCGTTGGGCAAGATTATATATGATATATTTAACCATAGTTTTGGCGAAGCTTTTCAAGAAGACTTATCCAAGTGCATGGAAGTTGGTGCAGAAATTGAGGCTCGAATAAATAAGAGTTAATCAAAATCTTACTTTTTTTAATCAAAGACGATTTGTTTGGTTTGGAAAAATTGTTGCAAAAAGTGTTGTAGGAGATTGCTAGAAGGAGTTTATTGTGAAGAGAAAAAAAATGAAGATATTTATACCGGTTTTTCTATTAATTATTATTTTAGTGGTAATTATTCTGAAAAAAAATATGGTTAATATGGATTTTGCAGAAAGAGGAGAAGCTATATATAAAAATTATGGATTAGATATTCAGGTTTCTCTTTCGGATCAAGACATGCATATTATATGTGATATTTTTTCAGGGAAAATATTGTATAGGGATAATCCCTCTTGTGGTTTTGGCGAAGACGCAGCTATTAAATTTAATGATGAACAAACCTTCTGTATTGCTTGTGATACCTGCCCAGTAGTATATTGGAAAGAAAAAAATAAATATATTAGGCTTAAGGAAGATGAAAAAACGCAGTTGTATAATTTGTTAGAACCATATGGCTTTAGGTTCCCCTGCGTTTGAAAAATATCAGCACGCAAAAATGAGGAATTGTATGCATTTAGTTGTTGCAAGAAAAATATTTCTGCGCTAAATCCAAGTTTAAGGATGTGATATTATAACAAGCAGGAGTAATACTTTTAAAGCAATAATCGTTGTATTGGCAGCAGCTGTTTTTATGCTGCATGTACCTGAGCGTATTTTTGGATTTATATCAGATTTTATATGGAATGATAGTTTTTCAGATCTTGAAATCGGCGAAACATTTGGTGGCAATATAGATGGTCATTTTAAAAAACTTCCACAAGATTATTGCCTGTTTGTCCTTCTCGGTTCAGAGGCAACTCTTTTTAAAGTCTCTGACGAGGCGCTTGATGTTGATCTATATGGCGGAGATGACTATATTGATTTTTGCAAGATGTCTGAAGATAAAAAAATAATGCAGGGTCACTATATTAAAGAATATCATAATAATGAATATCTTATATTATGTGAAGAAAAAAGAGAAGGGCTTTTGTATTATAGTTTTAAATATTCTTCCTGTGGTATAGAATGTTTTGATGATGTAAATACAGTATATAAAACATTTGGATTTGATTCCGATGAGTGGCTTCCTGTCTGCAATACATATGATGAAATGATAGAATAAATATCTCTGTTGTAAAATGCATGATCGGGTTAAAGAGCTTTTACCAAACATATAAGAAGTTTGTTTGGCAAAAGCTCTTTGTATTTTGGAAAAGATTTTTAACTGGTACATAAAATGTCCGCATTAACATTTATACTGAAATTGTAAAATTATTAATGAAAAGGAAAGAAATGGGAGTATACAGAGTATATTAAAGAAGGAGCTTCCTGTATAATTCAAGTATAGGGAATTCCAAGAAAGAAGGTTGAGAAAAAAATACCTCAGAGTAAAATAAGATTACTGACTTTGCAGGGTTAGTAAAAATCTTATTGAACAGCATTCCTATAAAGAATGAAATTTGAAAAAAATAAAATCTCCCCGTATGATGTATATGAGTTTAGAAAATTAA
>CANQDW010000035.1 GCA_947593975.1 uncultured Lachnospiraceae bacterium | reverse complement strand
GGACGGCGTTTGAAGATATAGTAAAATTTCTTAAAGCGGGGCAGGCAAGTCCGCTGATATATTATGAATTCTGCCGCATTGCAAACGAAGATCCGCAGCTTATACATGAGTGGGCGGATGAGATAACGGTACCGCTTGCATGGGGCGCAAAAAGGCATCTGCTCACTAAAGATACCGCAATGGTCTTTACATACCATGCGGGAAGGATAAAGACATATAAGCCGTTTGTTATAAGGAGTCTGTGCAGCTTATACGGACAGTTTGGGCTTCCTGACACGCTGCAGGTAATATGCAGTATGCTCATAAGATCGGATATAGTTTCGGAAGAAAGCAGCAAATGGTACAGGCTTGCAATAGAAAAACAGCTCAGGATCACGAAAATATATGAATATTACATGCAGTCCCTTAGGGAAAATGATGAAACTGCGCTGCCGCATCAGGTGATCATGTATTTTATGTATGACAACCATCTTGGAGAGCGTGAAAAAGCGATACTCTTTACATCGGTCATAAGGGGACGCGAGACTAATCCGGCTGCATATAAGGCATATTCGCTTATGATAAGGAGCTTTGCAAAAAAACAGCTTGAAGAAGGAAAAATAAACAGGAACCTTGCGGTTATATATACGGATTTTATGCAGCATACGGCTATAGATGAAACGATCGCGGAGGCTCTTCCGGAAGTGATGTTTAAGCATGAGATCGTATGTAACAACCCTGACATGAAAGAAGTCTGCGTGGTATCAAAGGAGCTTGAAGAAGAAACAATAACCCCGCTTTCGGGCGGAAAAGCCCTGATAGATATATGTACGGCGGATACCACGATATATCTTATAGATGATAAAGGAAACAGGTATCTTGGAAATAATTATTATACTATACATAAGTTTTTAAGGCTTGAGGGGTATGCGGACAGGTGCTTTGAACTCTGCCCGCACAATAATAAACTCCTTGCATATATGTTTTCGATATGCGAAAAGGATTACCATATCGACGATAAGATGATAACGATAAGGCGTTATGCGGGACAATATCTTAAACTAAGCAGATATTACCAAAGAAGGAATCTGTCCGTGCTTGTTACATATTATTATGAACACGCGGAAGGGGAATTCCTTGACGAGATGCTTCTTTTGCTGGATCTTGACATAGCGGACCGCGCAACAAGGCAGAAATGGCTTGAACTTTATATTGTACGGGGTATGCGGGATAAGGCTTTAGAGGCGGTAAAAAAATACGGCTACAAAGGCGTTGATATAAAGAAATTAAGTAAATTATGCGACGACGAGATAGAAGAATCGGGATATAAAACGGGAAACGAAGTGCTTGTTGATATTGCATATGCGATATTTAGGGAAGGCTCGTATTCGGATAATATACTCAAATATCTTGCGAAATATTATATCGGCCCGGCGGATAACATGATCAGGTTATGGGATACTATAAAGGCTTTTGGGCTTGATAGGACAGAGATTGAGGAGAAGATACTTGCGCAGCTTGTATTCACGGAAAATACGGATGAATCAGGTCAAAAAGTACTTTTGTCATACCTTGAGCACGGTGAAAATAAGACTATCGTAAAAGCATATGTATGTCTTATATCGCACAGATATCTTACGGATGAATGCAGGATTGACGACAGGATATGGGAATGGCTGTGGGAAAATATGGTATCCGAAAACAATACATGCCGTATCCTTGCCATGCTTAAGCGTTTGTCATATTCCGACAGTCTTAGCGATAGGGCAAAAAGTTTTTGCGACGTTAAGTTAAATGAAATGATAAGCAAAGGCATAGTGATGGATTTTTACAAGAGGTTTTCGGGAAGGATAAACCTGTCGGGAGGATTGGATGATAAGGTGATCCTTCAGTGTACGGCAAGACCCGGGGCTGAAATAATGATAAGATATTCTTTTGGCGGCGATGAAAAAAACGTATCTGCGGCGACAGAGGTATATCACGGCATATATGTAAAAGAACTTTCGGTATTCTCAGATGAAGAAGTCGAATATGAATTTTTTGATAAGAAGAGCCAGCCGGGAATCATTTTGAAGAAGGGACGCGCAGGATATGAAAGAAGCGGCGCGGCGGATGTTACAAGGTTTGGCATGTTAAATACGATGATAAAATACAGCCGAAAGAAAGATGTTGATAAGCTCTACGGCCAGATGGAGCAGTATATAAGGCTTGATGAGGCAGCGGAAAAGCTCTTTAAGATGCTGTAGGAAGAAGGTGTATGTTAATGGTGGAAAAGTCGCTGATAGTTGGTTTTGATCTGGGAGATAAATATTCCCAGATATGTTATTTTGACGAAACCAGGATGGAGCCGGTATGCATCGGCAAAGATGAAAGCGATATGTATATACCGACTGTCATGGGACTTAAAGACACAGGGGAATGGCTGTGCGGAAAAGAAGCATTGGCATACTGCGACATAGGCAGATGCAGGCTTATAAATGATTTTGTAAACAGTATTGCTGACGGAAAGCCGATATATATAGATGAAAAAGAAGTAATGCCCGAACTTTTATTTGTAACTTTTTTCAGAAAAACCCTTTTTAAGCTCAAACAGTACGAGCCGGACAAATCCATTAAAAAGATAGTCATTACAATAGAAAAACTCGGAAAAAGGATATCCGAATATATATACCTTGCAATGGAGGCAATGGGAATTACACGGGACTGCACGGTCATACTTAACCACAAACAAAGCTATCTGTATTATGTGTTAAGCCACAACAGCGAGTTGTGGATAAATGACGTCGGCATGTTTGATTTTGATTATAAGGGCCTCAAATATTACCAGATAAGCGTGGACAGGCACAGAAGCCCTTATATTGCGGGTATAACTGAAAAAGATTATTCGGACAGCCTTGATATGGCTATGCTGCGCGATGAAAATCTTAAAGACAGCGTAAGCAGGATATTTGAAAATATAGTGCAGAATGCGATACACAGACAGATCTTGTCGGCGCTGTATATGATCGGCGAAGGCTTTGACGGCGGCTGGGCGGACGAGTCAATGAAAAAAATGTGTAACGGCAGAAGGGTATTTAAGGGCAGGAATCTTTATGTAAGGGGCGCGTGCTATGCGGCAAGAAAGCTTGCCGGCCTCGGAAAGATGGATGATTTTGTCTTTATCGATGATGATATGATAGCATCGCACGTGTCTGCAAATGTATATATAAATGCCGGCTTTCAGGATATTATCATGGCAAAAGCCGGTTCGGTATGGTATGAAGTGGACAGTACGATAGATATAATACCGGATGAGGAAACTGAAATAGAGATAAGCGTGCTTAACATAATGACAAGAGAGGTCGTAAAGCATTTTATACCTGTAGACGTCATTTCGGACAAGAGACCCGACAGGATGTCGAGGATCAGCCTGCGCGTAAGGTTTCAGAGTGTGGACAGGTGCATTGTCACTATAAAAGATAACGGTTTCGGGGATATGATAAAGTCGTCCCATAAGATAAGCGAGAGGATCATAAGTATATAAAATAAAAACGAAAGAGGTGGCAGAGTTGGGTAAAATGATATTGTGTGCAGGGAAAACGGCAGACAATCCTTTTGTATTTCCTTTATCGGGAACGAAAGTATATTCAATAGAGGAACTCTGCTGTTATATATACAATAACATATACGAGATCACATCGGATATGTTTGATGAAACGCTGGTGTCATGGCTTAGGGATGAGGCGGACATGACTGTTATAGCAAATAAGCTTGAGACTATGATATCCATAGGAAGCAGCTTAAAGGATATCGTTATAAGCATTATGTGCAGCTGCGATTATTATACGGAGACGGAGATAAAGTCGCTTTTGGCTATAATAAACGATATAGAAAACCTTCCGTATCATGGGCGCAGGAAGCAGAAGGCCGATATGAACTTAAAGTACGGTAAATATGCGCAGGCGAGAAAAGAATATGACAAGATACTTACAGGGGGCAATTCGCTTAAACTTACTCCCGAAGAATATGGAAATATACTTCACAACAGATCCATAGCCTGCTTTTATACCGGCGCATACAGGGAAGCGCTTATGGGATTTAAGGACGCATACAGCCGAAACGGCAACAAAGAATCGCTCAGGCATTATCTTCTGGCGCTGCTGATCAACAATCAGTCGGTTGAGTTTGACAGGGAAGCGCAGGCGCTTATGCTGACTGACGAGTATGTAAAAGATCTGAAAAAACAGGTTTCGGACGCATATGCGCTCGCAGGCAGTACAGATGAATATGCGGAAGTTGAAAAAATGAGAAAGTATTCGACAAAAGAAGAAGCGCTTAGTTTTGCAGAGGCAAGACTTGGAGAGTGGAAACACAGATTCAGGGAAGGAAATATCTGAGCCTTTATAAGACTTCGCATATAATGATAAGGGTGCCGCGCTTTACGCTTATCAAAGCTTTCTTGCCTAGGAATTCGTTGCTCGTCCCAAGGACCATTGTATTGGTAAGAGTTATATTTTCTGCTTCATATTTTAATCCCAGAATTGTCACGCCTTCTGAGATGTCGCTGTGTGAGAATACGGATATATAACCGTTTTCTTTTGCTTTAAGCGAAAGAGTCTGCCCGAACATCCCTTCCGCAGAAATTGAAAATGAAGAATCTTTTGCTGCCGTTATTATATAACCGTCTGCGGCAAGATACGCCCTGCAGTTTTCTGCGGCAAGATGAGCCAGAAGAGATATGTTTGCCATAGTATGGTCTATCCGTCCCCCGCATCCTCCATATATGAAAAAATCGGTATATCCAAGCCTGATCCCTTCTTTTGCGGCAAGATACATGTCAGTATGATCCTTTTTTGGCGGAAAGGAGATTATGGGAATATCTGCGGCCGAAATAACGGTTTTGGCATTTTTTCCTTCTATGGAATCAAAATCGCCAACGATAATGTCAGGTACGATATCATGCCCTTTAAGAAAATCATACCCTCCGTCAACGGCGATCACATAATCCGTATCTGCAGGCGTCTTTACATCATCCGAATAATAATCGCCCGCGCCGTATAAATAGCATATTCCCATATTCATGTCCTCCGTGTTTGTTCGGCTTATATAGCCTCTATCATGTCAAGCGCAGGCCTAAGCCAGTCCTGTTCAAAGTCTTCTATACATCCGGTATCGACTGCCCGCGCAAGCCCTGTGTCCACCGGGATGTTTCCGAGTACCGAAAGACCGCATTTTAAGGCTGTGTCATACAAATGGCTTTCTCCGAACAGATTAATGCGCCTGCCGCAGTCCGGACAGAGTACATAGCTCATGTTTTCGATGATACCGAGTATAGGTATGTTCATCATTTTTGCCATGCCTACCGCTTTTTCAACTATCATGGAAACGACTTCCTGAGGTGAAGTTACGATGATTATGGCATTGATCGGAAGCGACTGGAAAACAGTAAGCGGCACGTCGCCCGTTCCGGGAGGCATATCCACGAACATAGTGTCAATGTCAGACCATATAACATCGGTATAAAACTGCTTTACCGCGCCTGCGATTATCGGACCGCGCCATATTACGGGATCGTTTGCATTGTCTAAAAGAAGGTTAATGGACATTATGTCAATTCCTGTCTTTGTAGTTACCGGAAGGATCCCGTCTGCATTCCCGGACGTTTTTTTATCTATTCCGAACGCTTTTGGGATAGAAGGACCGGTAATGTCTGCATCCAGTATTGCCGTTTTGTGTCCGCGTTTCTGATATCCTGATGCAAGAAGTTCCGTGACGAGAGATTTCCCTACGCCGCCTTTTCCGCTTACGATCCCTATGATTTTTTTGATGCTGCTTTTCGGGTTTGGTTCTGCAAGGAAGCTGTTTGGAGCATTTTTGCCGTCGCATGCAGAAGAGCACGAAGAACAGTCGTTTGAACATTCACCGCTCATAATAATACCTCCGCAAATATAAACATATTTATAACTGTATAATTTATGAAAGTATTTGTCAAGGTGCGCGGCGTGTGCTATTATGAAAATTACACAGAAAGTGTTTTGGATATTTGAAGGGGGTATTTTATGAACTCGGTAAAATTAAGTAAATTGATCACGAAGATGAAACTTGAGAATCTTACTGTCAATATTAATTGCGATAAAATAAGGATAATACAGTATGACCTTAACAGGCCGGCGCTTCAGCTCGCAGGATTTTTTGAGCATTTTGATAACCACAGGATACAGATAATAGGTCATGTTGAACATACTTATATGGAACAGACGACAGGCGACCATGGCACCGAAATGATCAAGAACCTCATGGACCACGGCGTTCCGTGCATCATATACTGCCGCGGGATGACGGTTTCGGATGATATCATAAAGCTTGGATACCAGATGGGCGTTCCTGTTCTTAGGACGCAGGAAACAACATCAGCATTCATGGCTGAGGTGATAAGGTGGCTTAGGGTTGAGCTTGCGCCGAGGATGTCCATCCACGGAGTGCTCGTGGATATATATGGCGAGGGCGTCCTTATAATGGGCGAGAGCGGAATAGGTAAGAGTGAGGTTGCGCTGGAACTCATCCACAGGGGACACAGGCTTGTATCGGATGACGTTGTGGAGATAATAAAAGAAAGCGACGAACTTCTTATGGGTACCGCGCCTGACATAACAAGGCATTTTATTGAATTAAGGGGAATCGGAATAGTAGATGCCAAAGCGCTGTTCGGTGTGGAAGGCGTTAAAGACAGGTGCTCGATCGATCTTGTTATAAAACTTGAAGAGTGGAATAAAAATTCAGATTATGACAGGATGGGACTTGAAGAACAGTATACGGAATTTCTCGGCAATAAGGTAGTGTGCCATTCAATACCTATAAGACCGGGACGTAATGTAGCCATTATATGTGAAGCCGCGGCAGTAAACTTCAGACAGAAGCAGATGGGTTATAATGCGGCGAAGGAAATGTATAACAGGGTAATGGATAATATGATGAACACAAACAGGGAAGACTGATAATGGATGAGGTATTGTATTATGCCGGCGCGGATATCGGCGGCACAAAAATTAAGTTCGGATTGTATAAAAAAGGCGTTTGCAGTGAAGGACTTGAAGCAAAATGGGATATACCTACAGATATAAGCGACAGCGGAAGCCATATATTAGGAGATATAGCAGTATCTTTAAAGAAAGTATGCGCAGACAGGAATATAGACTACAGTCTGATAGCGGGAATCGGAATCGGGGTTCCGGGACCGGCAGACAGCTGCGGAGTGGTGAAAGAGTGCGTGAATCTCGGCTGGAAAAATGTAGATGTGCGCGGCGAATTCAGAAAGATATCAGGCATACCGGTTGTTATGGCAGGAAATGACGCAAATGTAGCCGCGCTGGGAGAAATGTGGAAGGGCAGCGGATGCGGTTTTGACAATCTTGTCATGGTAACTTTAGGAACCGGAGTAGGCGGCGGCGTGATCATAGACGGCAGGATCCATCCGGGAAGTACGGGCGCGGCAGGCGAAATAGGGCATATAACAGTGAACCCTTATGAAACCGAAATGTGCAACTGTAAAAGCAGGGGCTGTCTTGAACAGTATTCTTCCGCAACCGGGATTGTAAGGCTGGCAAAACAAATGATGGATATTTCCGGAGAAGAGTTAGACGCGAAGACGGTAATAGATATGGCAAAAGCGGGAGATGAATCTGCAGACAGGGCTGTAGATAAAGCAATGGAATATCTTGGCATGGCGCTTTCAAATATAGCATGCGTTACGGATCCGCAGGTATTTATCATCGGAGGCGGCGTGTCGGCAGCCGGGGAATTTTTGATCAAAAAAATTGAAAAGTATTATAATATGTATTCAATGAATACATTAAAGAATAAGGAATTTAAAATAGCCGGACTTGGAAACGATGCAGGTTTTTACGGCTGTATTAAAATGGTAATGGATAATGCATGATTGCAGGTGGGCGGTATGGAGCATATTTGTGATGAGCTGAAAAAACTTAACGGCAGACTTAATATCAAAACTGACGTAAGCATGAAAGAATATACTACGTTTAAAGCCGGAGGCCGGGCGGCGTGTCTTGTGGAGCCGTATGACGCAGCCTCTCTTTCGGATATAGTAAAATTGTGCCGCGAAAAGGATATTGATTATTATGTGCTTGGCAATGGAAGCAACGTACTGTTTGCCGACGACGGTTATGACGGACTTATAATACACATAGGCGCGGACATGGCAGATATGACGGCAGACGGCGATATTATAACCGCGGGAGCGGGAGCGTCCCTTCCGTCGCTTTCGAGCTATGCCGCATCAAAAGGCCTGTCGGGACTTGAATTTGCATCGGGGATACCGGGAAGCACGGGCGGAGCGGTCGCAATGAATGCGGGGGCTTATGGCGGCGAGATAAAAGATGTCATAGTATACGCCGAAGTGTGTGACATTTACGGCAATATATCAAGGCTTTGCGCGGATGAACTTGAACTTGGCTACAGAAGCAGTATAATACAGAAGAAAGATTATATCGTATGTTCTGCGTGTTTTAAGTTAAATGCGGGGGATATAAAAACCATAAGAGAGAAAATGAGCGATTACAATAACCGCAGAAGGGAAAAACAGCCGCTTTCATACCCAAGCGCGGGAAGCACGTTTAAAAGGCCCGCGGGATATTTTGCGGGACAGCTTATTGAACAGTGCGGACTCAAAGGATATACATCAGGCGGCGCGATGGTGTCTGAAAAACATGCCGGTTTTGTGATAAATAAGAAAGATGCGTCGGCAAAGGATATACTTGATGTGATCGCGCACGTTAAGGATACAGTGTATAAGAATACGGGGGTCATGCTTGAAACGGAAGTAAAGATCGTGGGCAAAGAAAATACATTAAATATCATTACTTTCGGTTATAAGTACGAAAAACCGCCGGTATGCGATATGATGATCGATGTAAGGTCTCTGCCTAATCCTTATTATGTGGATGAGCTTAAGGATAAAACGGGAAACGACGATGATGTATACGATTATGTTATGTCGTCAAAAGAAGCGGAAGAATGTATAAAGAAGATCAAGGAAGATATTTTGGAATATGTAAAAAAAGAGAAAAGGCTGCCCATTGTCGGAATCGGCTGCACGGGCGGAAGACACCGTTCCGTAACGATAGCAAGGGCGTTAAAGGATAGTCTTTTAAAAGAGGAATATACAGTAAATTTAAAACATAGAGATATAGATAAGTAGTTGGGAGCAGCATATGTCATTCTCAAGACAGGTCAAAGAGGAATTATTAAAGCAGATAAGTCCGGCAAGGCATTGCAGGATAGCTGAAATTGCGGCAATAATATCTTTTTGCGGCAATTACCGGTATTCTGAAGATCGAGGGGGATTTATCAATATAATTACCGAAAACTTGACAGTAGCATCTAAATATTTTATCTTATTAAAGAAAACATTTAAAGTTCAGGCGGAAGTTATGGTTAGAAAAAGCCATAACACTACATACTATCAGGTAGCCGTTATTGATAATGATATGGTAAAATATATACTGCAGGCCGTTAAGCTTGACGCGCAGGGCACGGTAAACGGTCTTGTTGTGCAGAATACCTGCTGTAAGCGCGCGTTCATAAGGGGAGCGTTTATGGCGGCGGGTTCGATTACCGATCCGGTAAAAGCATACCATTTTGAAATAGCGGCGGGAGATGAAAAGAAAGCAGGAAAGCTTAAAGATATTTTAAATACGTTTAATATCGCATGCAGATATACCATGCGTAAGAAAAATTTTGTGGTATATATTAAGGAGGGAGCGCAGATTGCAGATGTATTAAGCGTAATGGAAGCTCATGTAGCGCTTATGAGCTTTGAAAATATCAGAATATATAAGGAGATGCGTAATTCTGTAAACCGGAAGGTGAATTGTGAAGCTGCAAATATAAGTAAGACTGCGGGAGCGGCTCACAGGCAGATACACGATATAATGTATATCAGGGATAATATGAATTTCGAGAATCTTCCTGAACATCTGCAGGAAGTTGCCCGGATGCGTATAGAGTATGCGGATGTATCATTAAAAGAATTGGGGGAAATGCTCCATCCGCCTCTCGGCAAATCGGGAGTCAACCACAGATTAAGAAAGCTGAGTGAGATAGCTGATAATCTGCGAAGACAAAAGGAGGAAAAAAATGATATCAAGGACAATCAATGTAAGCATTGAGGAAAGCCGCAACGTGAGACCTGAAGCAGTACTTGTACAAGTGGCAAGCAAGTATGAATGTCATATTGATGTTGAATATGATAATAAGAAAGTAAATGCAAAAAGCATTATTGGTATGATGTCACTTGGGATTTTCCCTGGAGAAATGGTTACGGTCTACGCAGATGGCGTAGATGAAACTACGGCTGTAAATGATATTGAAAAATATCTGAGCAGTAAATAACGATATTAAGTAAATATTAAAATGGCAGAGAAGCTGTAAAAACTACGTAAGGTTTAGACAGCTTCCTCTTTTTTGTGGTATACTATGCAGTAGGAGGTGGAAAAGATGGGATTTGTGCATCTGCATGTACATACGGAATACAGTCTGTTGGACGGTTCAAGCAAGATAGGAGAACTTGTATACAGAGCAAAAGAACTTGGAATGGACAGTATTGCCATAACCGATCACGGCGTTATGTACGGCGTTATAGATTTTTATAAAGCCGCGCGTGAAGCGGGGATAAAGCCGATAATAGGATGCGAGGTATATGTTGCGCCGGGTTCGCGCTTTGACAGAGAAGGAGCAGGGCATGATGAAAGATACCACCATCTTGTACTCCTTGCGGAAAACAATACAGGGTACAGCAATCTTATAAAGATCGTATCCAAAGGTTTTGTAGAGGGCTTTTATTATAAACCCCGTATAGATTATGAGGTGCTAAAAGAGTACCATGAAGGGATAATCGCGTTAAGCGCATGCCTTGCGGGAGTTGTGGCTGTTAATCTGAGGCTTGGTTTTTATGAAGAAGCAAAAAAGGAAGCATACAGGCTAAGGGATATATTTGGTGAGGACAATTTCTTTCTGGAACTTCAGGATCATGGGCTTGCGGAACAGGCCAATGTAAACCAGGGGATCATGAAGCTGCATGAGGAGACGGGCATCCCGCTTGTTGCGACCAACGATATCCATTATATCAATGCAAGCGACGCGGAAGCGCACGATATACTTTTGTGTATCCAGACGCAGAAAAAAGTAAATGACGAAAACCGTATGAGGTATGAAGGCGGACAATATTATCTCAAATCTGAAGAGGAAATGAGGGCGCTTTTTCCATATGCAAAAGAGGCCATAGACAATACGGCATCGATCGCGGACAGATGCAATGTGACTATTGAATTCGGCAATTACAAACTTCCGAGATATGATGTCCCGGAGGGATATGAGGCTTATGGTTATCTTGAAAAGCTTTGTATGGAAGGGATAAAAGACAGATACGGCAAAGAAGCGGATATGCATATGGACAGGTTAAGGTATGAACTGTCCGTGATAAAGGATATGGGCTTTGTAGACTATTTCCTTATCGTGTGGGATTTTATAAAATATGCGAAAGACCACGGCATATCTGTAGGACCCGGAAGAGGTTCGGCCGCAGGGAGCATAGTCGCATATTCGCTTAATATCACAGATATCGATCCGATAAGGTATAATCTCCTGTTTGAGAGGTTCCTTAACCCGGAACGCGTGACCATGCCCGATATTGATATAGATTTCTGCTTTGAAAGAAGGCAGGAGGTCATAGATTATGTTGTTGAGAAATACGGAAAAGACAGGGTGGTGCAGATAGTAACGTTCGGTACGCTGAAGGCAAGAAATGCGATAAGGGACGTCGGACGTGCGCTTGACCTTAGCTATTCTTATGTTGATACGATAGCAAAGATGATACCGAACGAACTTGGAGTGACGATAGATTCCGCGCTGAAAAAGAATCCTGAACTTTCGCAGGCGTATGCGTCGGACGAGCAGTGCAGATATCTTATAGACATGTCAAAGAGGCTTGAGGGGCTTCCGAGGCACACGTCAATGCATGCGGCGGGAGTAGTTATCAGTAATGCGCCGGTAATAGAATATGTGCCGCTCCTTAAGGCGGCGGACGGAACGATAACTACCCAGTATACAATGACGACGCTTGAAGAACTCGGACTTTTAAAAATGGATTTTCTGGGGCTTCGGACGCTTACGGTCATACAGTCGGCCATTGACCTTATCAATTATGGATGGAAACAGGGATACGAACACATAAGGACGAAAAAAGCCGGGGAAATCATGGAAAAATGCGGTCATTCATTTTCGGTATCCGACATAGATTATGATGACAGCGAAGTATACGAACTTATAGGCTCCGGCCATTGCGAGGGGATATTCCAGCTTGAAAGCGCCGGCATGAAGAACTTTATGAAAGAGCTTCAGCCGAAGGACCTTGAAGATATAATTGCCGGTATATCGCTTTACAGGCCGGGACCGATGGATTTCATACCGCAGTATGTAAAAGGAAAAAACAGCGGTTCGCCGATCGTGTATGAATGTGAAGAACTAAAGCCTATACTTTCGCCGACATATGGGTGTATAGTATATCAGGAGCAGGTAATGCAGATAGTGCGCGAACTTGCGGGATACAGTTATGGCAGAAGCGACCTGGTGAGGCGCGCGATGTCGAAGAAAAAAGCTTCTGTTATGGAAAAGGAGAGAAAGAATTTCGTCTACGGCAATAAAGAAGAAGACGTAAAGGGATGTGTTGCGAACGGAATAGATGAAAAAGTTGCAATGCACATATTTGATGAGATGACAGACTTTGCAAGTTATGCTTTTAATAAATCCCATGCGGCGGCATATGCGGTCGTGTCGTACAGAACGGCATATCTTAAATGTTATTTCCCGATAGAATTCATGGCGGCGCTCATGACTTCGGTTATGGGAAGGGCGGATAAGATCGCAGAGTATACGCTGCACCTGAGACAGCTTGGAATTGACATACTTCCTCCGAGCATCAATGAAGGATTCGGGGATTTTTCGACCGGTGAAAAAGGAATACGCTACGGCATGTCAGCCATAAAGAGCATAGGAAAGCCTGTAATAGATACAGTGATAAGGGAAAGAAAAAACGGAAGGTATAAAGATCTGGCTGATTTCATAAAGAGGCTTTCGGGAACGGAAGTAAATAAGAGGGCGGTTGAGAACCTGATAAAGGCCGGGGCAATGGATGACCTTTACGGAAACAGGCGTCAGAAAATGATGATATATGCGCAGATCATTGATGACGCCAATAATGCCAGGAAGAGCAATACCGTAGGGCAGATGAACCTTTTTGAATTTGCGGCGCCTTCCGAAGCGGCGGCGTTTGAAATAAAGTATCCCGATGTTGAGGAGTTTGACAAAGAGGAACTTTTAGCTTATGAAAAAGAGGTGCTGGGAATATATATAAGCGGCCATCCTCTTGAAAAATATGAAAGTACATGGCAGCAGAATATAACGAATACCACAGCCGATTTCCTCATAGATGAAGAAACCGGGGAAACGGTTATAAAAGACCAGGCGGATGTAGTGATTGGCGGGATGATCACGGATAAGACGGTAAAGACCACCAAAACCAACAGCCTTATGGCTTTCATAACGATCGAGGATCTGTATGGCAGCGCAGAGGTTATTGTATTTCCGAAAGATTTTGAGAAATATAAAAAATATATCGATCTGGATGCAAAAGTATTTGTTTCCGGACGCGCAGCAGTAGAAGAAGATCGGGCGGGCAAGGTAATATGCAGCAGGATAATACCGTTTGATATGCTCCCAAGGCATTTGTGGATAAGGTTTAAGAATAAGGATGATTATTTTAAGAGCGAGCCCGATATAAAGGCGATAACGAATGAAAGCGACGGAACAGACAGGATAAGCATATATCTTGAGCAGGAAAAACAGGTAAAACATCTGCCTATGAGTATGAGCGTATGCGCTGACGGTGGGCTGGTAAGCGCGCTTAAGGCACGTTTTGGTACGGACAATATTCAGGTGGTAGAAAAGAAAATAGAATAAAAATCAGGAGGTAATGTATATGAGTCACAAACAACAAACTATCGGAGTACTTACAAGCGGCGGCGATGCGCCGGGAATGAATGCGGCAATAAGGGCAGTTGTCAGGACCGCTGCAGATCTCGGACATAAAGTAAAGGGAATAATGAGAGGCTTTACGGGGCTTCTTGAGGAAGAATTTATTGATATGGATGCAATGAGCGTATCCGATATCATTTCAAGAGGCGGAACTATATTATATACATCAAGGTGCGAAGAATTCAAGACCGAAGAAGGACAGATCAAGGGCGCTGAGATTTGCAGAAAGTATGGGATTGACGGCGTAGTCGTGATCGGAGGCGACGGTTCTTTCAGAGGTGCGGAAAAACTTGCCGAACAGGGTATAAGGACGATAGCGGTTCCGGGTACGATCGACCTTGATATAGCCTGTACCGAATATACGGTAGGATTTGACACGGCAGTAAATACGGCAATGGAGGCCGCTGATAAACTAAGGGATACCGCAGGCTCGCACGAACGCTGCAACGTCATAGAAGTAATGGGACGCACGGCAGGTCATATTGCATTGTGGTGCGCGATCGCAAACGGTTCCGAATATGTGCTGCTTCCTGAAACCTATAATGAAGGCGAGCTTGATAAGCTTATTGAGAAGGTAAAGAGCAAGCACAAAATAGGGAAGAAGCATCATATTATCGTAAATGCCGAAGGCATAGGAGATTCATTTGAAATAGCAAAGACAATTGAAAGAGAGACAGGTATTGAAACAAGGGCAACGGTTATAGGCCATATACAGAGAGGCGGAAGCCCTACATGCCGCGACAGGGTATATGCATCGGCGCTTGGCTCCAGGGCAGTGGACCTTCTTGACCAGGGACAGACAAGCCGCGTTGTGGCATACAGGCACGGACAGTTTACCGACTATTCAATATCGGAAGCAATGGCAATGCAAAAAACCATAGATCCTAATCTTGACAGGCTGATACATAAACTTTCAAGGTAAAATAAAATGCAGGCAATCCATATGATGGAAGGCCTGCATTTTAAATTTAAACTTATTTTTGAACCCGGAAACTTTATTCAGCCGGTTCTGTTTCTTCGGATTCGTCAGGTTTATCATCCGCTGATCCGTCTGCGCCTGATTCCTCCATCTTGACAGGTACGACATCCTTTTCTTCATCTTCATCGGAATCATTAAAAATATCGTCGTCAAAATCTTCGTCAAAGTCATCGTCAAAATCGTCGTCGAAATCTTCGTTAGCATCTTTCAGCAGGAACTTCTTTACTACATAGTATGCGCCTGCAACAGTTGCGCCGATAGATGCAAGGCCTACAAAAAACTTCATAAATTTTTTCATATATCCCGTACTCCCTTCTTTTATCATTATATATCATGTTATTAATTATAATTCCTGAATAATTAAAAATCAATAATGAATATATAGAAAATTTATTTCTTGTTGCTTCGTCTCCATATATTCATCTTTTCGGCTGATTTTATAAGTTCGTCCCTGAAATCAGGATGCGCAACAGATATGATCGCTTCGCATTTCTGCCAGGATGAAAGGCCTTTTAAGTTCACAAGGCCGTATTCCGTAACAAAGTAGTGTATATTGGCCCTTGTGTCGGTTACGATAGAACCTTCGGCAAGCGTCGGCCTGATCCTGGAGTGTACAGCGCCGTCCTTTGAGGTAAATGTGGATGAACAGCATATAAAACTTTTTCCGCCGTTTGAAAGATACGCTCCCAAAACGAAGTCGAGCTGTCCGCCTGCGCCGCTTATGTTTCTTGTGCCGGCAGATTCCGCATTGACCTGACCGAAAAGGTCTATATCTACCGTATTGTTTATGGAGATAAAATTGTCAAGCGCCGATATCTGGCGTATATCGTTGGTATAACTTACGGAAGCGCTCATGCATTCCGGGTTATTGTCAAGGAAATCGTAGAGCTTTTTGGTACCGGCGGCAAATGCGTAAGTCTGCCTGAAACGGTCGATGTTCTTCCTTGCGCCGGTGATCTTTCCGGCGTTTGATATATCCACAAAAGCATCCACATACATTTCGGTATGCACTCCGAGGTCTTTAAGGTCTGATTCCGCTATAAGCGAACCGACGGCGTTAGGCATACCTCCGATTCCAAGCTGCAGACATGCGCCGTCCGGGATTTCATTCACGATAAGCTTTGCGACAGTCTTGTCAACTTCGGTAGCGGGACCGCCGGAAGAAAGCTCGGCGATATCAGGGTTATCTCCCTCTACTATCATATCAACCTGTGATATATGTACACAATGCTCCATGCCGCCAAGGCATCTCGGCATATTCTGATTGACTTCAACGACAACAGTCTTTGTAGTTTCGCATACTGCCGTCATATGCGATGCGCTCGGGCCGAAATTAAAGTAGCCGTGTTCATCCATCGGAGCGACCTGGAAGTAAGCAACGTCGCCGGGAGTGGCAGAGTCGCGGTAATATCTCGGAAGCTCTGAATATCTGATCGGGGCATAGTATGCAAATCCCTGCGCGGCGGCCTTTCTTTCGATTCCGCCCATATGCCAGGAATTCCATTCAAAATGTTCGGCAGGGTTGTCAATCTTGAATATTTCCGGAACCCACATAAGGATCCCACCTCTTAAATGGACGCCGGTAAGCGACGGCATGCGTTTCGCAAGCGCCTTATCAATGGCAACGGGTGTGGCCGCGGTCCAGCCGTAATCGACCCAGTCGCCGTCTTTTACCGCCATAGCGGCTGTTTCTGCAGTAACAAGTTTGTCTTTATAAATTTTCTGATAATCCATATAACCTCCTGATTAATAATTCGGTAACATGCATAATCTTTGTAAAGTCGGTATAAAGTCAAGATTTGCTATTGTTATTTAAACCGAATTGTAATATAATACATATAACTGGTTGTTATTTTAGCATTGCTTAGTATGATGGTCAAGCTGTTTTAGCATGTAACATAAGCAGTATTGGCTTTTTATTAAAAAAAAGATTGATAAAATTTTGACAATGTTGTATTATGTCATTGTGAAGAGGTTATCAGGAGGTTTACTATGGTTAAAGCTGTGTATCCGGGAAGTTTTGACCCTGTTACATACGGGCATGTGGATATTATCAGAAGGGCTGCCAAGATCGTTGACGAACTTATTATAGGGGTTCTTGTAAACAGCGAGAAGAATCCCATGTTTTCAATGGAGGAACGCTGCAGCATGCTTTCTGAAGCTGTAGGGGACATATCTAACGTGAAGGTTGAAGCATTTGAAGGGCTTACGGTCAATTTCGCAAAGAAGCACGGCGCTTCGGTTATCGTAAGGGGGCTTCGCGCCGTTACGGATTTTGAGAACGAGATGCAGCTGGCGCAGACGAACCACAGCATCGACAGCGATATAGATACGCTGTTTCTTACAACCAGCCTTGAGTATGCGTTTTTAAGTTCTACTATAGTTAAAGAGATTGCGTATTATGGTTCGGATATAGATAAACTCGTGCCGGAGAATGTTGCGGCAAAACTTAAACAGAAATTTTATAGTAACAAATAAATTTAATTTTATATTTTATTAAGGAGGAACATTTTATGTCAAAAAAAATAGTTTTAGCCGGAGCTTGTCGTACAGCTATCGGAACAATGGGAGGCGCTTTAAGCACTACTCCCGCAACAGAGCTTGGAGCTATAGTTATCAAAGAAGCTCTGAACAGGGCGGGCGTTAAGCCGGAAGATGTAGATCATGTATATATGGGCTGCGTTATCCAGGCGGGACTTGGACAGAATGTTGCGCGTCAGGCGTCGATCAAAGCAGGACTTCCTGTAGAAGTGCCGGCTGTAACAGCTAACGTAGTATGCGGTTCCGGACTTAATTGCGTTAATATGGCAGCGCAGATGATCATGGCAGGCGATGCGGACGTTGTAGTTGCCGGCGGTATGGAAAATATGTCAATGGCTCCGTTTGCGCTTCCTCAGGCACGTTTCGGATACAGAATGAACAACGGAACATTGGTTGACACAATGGTTAACGACGCATTATGGGATGCATTTAACGGGTATCATATGGGAACGACGGCAGAGAATATATGCGGGCAGTGGGGACTTACCCGTGAGGAACTCGATGAGTTTTCACTTGCAAGCCAGCAGAAAGCATGTAAGGCAATCGAGACCGGAGCATTTAAAGATGAGATAGTTCCTGTTGAAGTTAAGCAGAAGAAGCAGACGATCGTATTTGATACGGATGAAGGCCCTCGTCCTAACTCAAGCATGGAGGGACTTGCAAAACTCCGTCCTGCATTTAAGTCGGCAGACGGTTCGGCAGGCAAGATGGTTACGGCAGGCAACTCATCAGGTATTAACGACGGAGCGGCTGCAGTTATCGTAATGTCAGAAGAGAAAGCTAAGGAGCTTGGAGTAACTCCTATGGCAACATGGGTAGCGGGAGCTCTTGGCGGAGTAGATCCTAAGATCATGGGTATCGGACCTGTTGCAGCTACTAAGAAGGTTATGGAAAAGACCGGCCTTACAATTGATGATTTTGATGTATATGAAGCAAATGAAGCATTCGCAGCTCAGTCGGTTGCAGTAGGAAAAGAGCTTGGATTTGATCTTGCAAAACTCAATCCTAACGGCGGCGCTATCGCGCTCGGACATCCGGTTGGAGCTTCAGGATGCCGTATCCTTGTTACGCTGCTTCATGAGATGGCAAAGAACGATAACTACAAGAGAGGCCTTGCAACTCTTTGTATCGGCGGCGGCATGGGATGCGCTACAGTTGTTGAGAAGTATTGATAAAGGAGAGTATTGGATTCATGGGATATGTTAATTATGAAGTAAACGGATATGTTGCAAAGGTAACGATCAATAGGCCGGAAGCGCTTAACGCGCTTAACGAAGAGGTCCTTAAAGATCTGAGCGATACATTTGATAAGATTGATACGGACGCAGTACGCTGCGTGATCGTTACGGGTGCAGGCGAGAAATCATTTGTTGCAGGCGCGGATATTGGAGCAATGAGTACGATGACTAAGGAAGAAGGAGAGAAATTCGGTAAATACGGTAATGATATTTTCCGTAAGATTGAAACTTTCCCAATCCCGGTGATCGCTGCAGTTAACGGTTTTGCGCTTGGCGGCGGCAATGAGCTTGCAATGAGCTGCGATATAAGGTTATGTTCGGCAAACGCAATGTTCGGACAGCCTGAAGTAGGTCTTGGAATCACTCCGGGATTCGGCGGAACCCAGAGGCTTGCGCGTATAGTAGGCGTAGGAAAGGCAAAAGAGATGATATACGGCGGAAGAAATATCAAATCTGACGAAGCTTACAGGATCGGTCTTGTAAATGCAGTATATGAGAATACAGAGGAGCTTATGGCAGCCGCAGAAAAGATGGCGGCAGGAATTGCAAATCAGGCGCCAATCGCTGTACGCAACTGCAAGAAGGCAATGAATGAAGGACTTCAGGTTGATATGGACGCGGCTATCGTTATTGAAGAGAAACTTTTTGGAGATTGTTTTGAAACAGAAGACCAGAAAGCAGGAATGGGTAATTTCCTTGAGAAGGATAAGTCAAAGAAACTTAAAGTAGTTCCATTCCAGAACAAATAAAAGTTATTAATTTAAGGAGGATACAAAATGAAAGTTGGAGTTATCGGTGCAGGAACAATGGGTTCAGGTATTGCACAGGCATTTGCGCAGACAGAAGGATATGAAGTATATCTGTGCGACATTAATGAGGAATTTGCAGCTAACGGAAAGAATAAAATCGCTAAAGGTTTTGAAAAGCGTATAGCTAAAGGCAAGATGGCTAAAGAAGATGCGGATGCCATACTTGCAAAGATCACAACAGGGGTAAAGGATATCTGTACGGATGCCGACCTTATCGTAGAGGCTGCGCTTGAGGTCATGGATGTTAAGAAGCAGACATTTAAAGAGCTTGAGTCAATATGTACCAAACCTGATGTTATATTTGCAACAAATACATCATCTCTTTCTATTACAGAGATCGGAGCAGGCATAAGCAAACCTGTTATAGGAATGCATTTCTTTAATCCGGCTCCCGTTATGAAGCTTATCGAAGTTATTGCAGGTGAGAATACGCCTGATGATATTGTTGAGAAAGTTACAAAGATCGCTGAAGAGATCGGAAAGACCCCTGTTAAAGTGAATGAAGCAGCAGGATTTGTCGTAAACAGGATCCTTATCCCTATGATCAACGAAGCTGTAGGCATCTATGCCGACGGAGTTGCTTCGGTAGAAGGAATCGATACCGCAATGCAGCTTGGCGCTAACCATCCGATGGGACCTCTTGCGCTTGGCGACCTTGTGGGACTTGATATCTGCCTTGCGATCATGGAAGTCCTTCAGGCTGAAACAGGCGATCCTAAGTATCGTCCTCATCCGCTTCTCAGAAAGATGGTCCGCGCAGGAAAGCTTGGCAGAAAGACAGGAATCGGTTTTTACGATTACAGCAAATAAGCCTATAATGTATAAAAAATAAATGGAGGAATATAAATCATGGATTTTTCTTTAGATAAAAAACATGAAATGGCGAGAACTTTATTTAAAGAATTCGCTGAGACTGAAGTAAAGCCTCTTGCTCAGGAAGTTGATGAGACAGAGGTATTCCCGAGAGGAACAGTAGAGAAAATGGCTAAAGCAGGTTTCCTCGGAATCCCTGTGCCAAAGGAGTATGGCGGACAGGGATGCGACCCTCTTACATATGTTATGTGTGTTGAGGAACTTTCAAAGGTATGCGGTACAACAGGCGTTATCGTATCTGCGCATACATCGCTTTGCATCGATCCTATAATGACATATGGTACGGAAGAGCAGAAACAGAAATATGTAAAAGATCTTGCTACAGGCGCAAAGCTTGGTGCATTTGCGCTTACTGAGCCGGGCGCAGGAACAGACGCGCAGGGAGCGCAGACAAAGGCTGTTCTTGACGGTGACGAGTGGGTGCTCAACGGTTCAAAGTGCTTTATCACAAACGGTAAAGAAGCTGATGTATATATCGTTATAGCTATTACGAGCGTAACAGAAGATAAGCGCGGACGCAAAAAGAAGAATTTCTCTGCATTTATAGTAGATAAGGGAGCTCCGGGATTCTCATTCGGAACTAAAGAGAAGAAAATGGGTATCCGCGGTTCGTCTACATATGAGCTTATATTTGAAGACTGCAGGATCCCTAAGGAAAATCTGCTCGGACCTGAAGGCAGAGGATTCCCTATCGCAATGCATACGCTTGACGGAGGACGTATCGGTATTGCGGCACAGGCGCTTGGTATAGCAGAGGGAGCGCTTGACCGCGCTATAGAATATACCAAGGAGAGAAAGCAGTTCGGACGTTCTATCGCACAGCAGCAGAATACGCAGTTTAAGTTAGCTGATATGGCTACCAGAGTAGAAGCAGCGAAGTTCCTTGTATACAAAGCTGCTATAGCTAAGGCTACACAGAAAGTATATTCAGTAGAAGCAGCAAAGGCTAAACTTTTTGCAGCTGAAACTGCAATGGCGGTTACGACTGAGGTTGTGCAGCTGTTCGGCGGATATGGATATATCAGAGAGTATGATGTAGAGCGTATGATGCGTGATGCCAAGATTACCGAGATATATGAAGGAACATCAGAAGTTCAGCGTATGGTAATCTCCGGTGCATTGCTTAAATAGTGAATATTAAAAATTATAAGGAGTGAATACCGTGAAAATCGTTGTATGTATTAAACAGGTTCCAGATACTAAAGGCGGGGTTAAGTTTAATCCTGACGGAACGCTGGACAGAGCAGCAATGCTTGCTATAATGAATCCGGATGACAAAGCCGGACTTGAGGCGGCTCTTAGGATAAAAGAAGAGCACGGCGCTGAAGTAACAGTTGTTACCATGGGACTTCCGAAAGCTGATGATGTTCTTCGTGAAGCTTTGGCAATGGGTGCAGACAATGCGATCCTTGTAACCGACAGGGTACTCGGAGGAGCTGATACATGGGCTACATCCACAACCATAGCGGGAGCGCTTAGAAATATAGATTACGACCTGATAATAACAGGCCGTCAGGCAATCGACGGAGATACCGCGCAGGTTGGACCGCAGATTGCAGAGCATCTTAACGTGCCTGTTATTTCCTACGCTGAAGATATCAGGGTAGAGGGCGATTATGTAATTGTAAAGAGACAGTACGAAGACAGGTATCATGAGATCAAAGCTAAGATGCCTTGCCTTATAACAGCACTTTCAGAATTAAATGTTCCTCGTTATATGACACCGGGCGGAATATTTGACGCATATGACAGTGAAGTAACAGTATGGGGAAGAAATGACCTTAAGGATGTAGATGATTCAGACCTTGGACTTAAAGGTTCTCCTACAAAGATCGCCAAGGCATCTGACAAAGTCCGTAAAGGCGCCGGTGAAAAAGTTACTCTTGATGCTTCTGAGTCAGTAGAGTATATCATGAGTAAACTTAAAGAGAAACATGTTATTTAATATGATGAAGGAAAGTGGTGAAAAAAATGGGTTTAGAACAATATAAGGGCGTATATATCTACGCTCAGCAGGTAGATAATGAATTAAGCAGTATTGCTTTTGAATTGATAGGAAAAGCTAAAGAACTTGCAAAAGATCTTGATACGGATGTTACCGCAGTGCTTCTTGGACATAACGTAAAGAATCTTTGCGACAGTCTGGCTGAGCATGGAGCAGACAAAGTTATCGTTGTGGATGATCCTGAACTTGAAGTATACAGAACAGAACCATATGCGCATGCGCTTGCATCAGTTATTAACGAGTATAAGCCTGACATCATGCTCGTTGGAGCTACTGCAATAGGAAGGGATCTCGGACCTACGGTATCGGCAAGGGTTAAGACAGGACTTACTGCAGACTGTACAGTTCTTGAGATAGGAGATTTCCCGATCAACCCGACGCCTAACCAGGAACAGAAGCATAATCAGCTTCTTATGACACGTCCTGCATTTGGTGG
>CANQDW010000034.1 GCA_947593975.1 uncultured Lachnospiraceae bacterium | reverse complement strand
CATACCATTAGGTATTGAATATAAAACAAAATATATCGGAGAGATATATTGACAAATTTCAAATTTTGAGATAGGAGAGGTATTTATGTTTAAAAACAGGATTTTTGCTGCAATGATTTCATGCGCTGCAGCCGTATCCATGTGTATGGGGACCTTAATGCCGGCAGCGCCTTCCGCAGAGGCGCAGGTTATCGGGGATGAAGGTTCGGAAGGGCTTAATATGCTGGACAAATTAAGCGTGTCTTCGCCTGACGGAAAGATAAGGGTGCAGATATGGGACGACGATTACGGTACATATTATTATTCGGCATATCTGAACGATAATGTTGTGATCAAGTGCTCGCCGATAGGTATTGTGCTTAAGGACAACGATCTGTCGTCGGGGCTTACGCTTGATGAAAGTTCGGTAAAGACGGAAACCGGAAAGGATGATTATGATATCATCCAGGGACCGGTAAACCACGTAAACAAAGAATATAATCAGCTGAATTTCACGCTGTCAAAAGGTTCGTCGGCAGTGACGGTCAGTTTCAGGGCAGATCCTCAGGGAGTTGCTTACCGTTATAATGTTGATGCCGATACGGGTTCATCAAATGAATATGTATCGGTAGAGAGGGAGAACAGCACGTTTACTCTTCCCGATACGACAACTTACTGGACGACGTCTTATTCGGCTACATATGAGCCGGGACAGTATAACGAGTGCAGCAGCGACCAGATGAGGTCAAGGTCAACAGGCACGGTTATGGGCGCGCCGATACTTGCTACGACCGGGAATGCATGGGTCCTTTTAGCTGAGGCGGGAGTGTTCTCAAACAGGGATTCGTATGCCGCATCCGCTTTTGTATCAGATTCGGGAAGCACAAGGATAAGAAGTTATTTCGGACAGAACCTGTGGGATGAAGACGCGGGAGAACAGTTCCATAAGATAAGACATGACAGGGATCATGAATTCCTTGAAAAGATCATAGCAGGAACCGGAAGAAAGAAATCCCAGGCTTTTCCGGCAACGGATATGGTTACGTTTACAGACAAATTCTCTACTGCATGGAGAGTTGCAATAATAGGCGAGAGCCTTAACGACGTTACGTCAAGCACGATCATCTCTGATCTTAATCCGCCGGCAGAAGGCGATTTCTCATGGGTTGTTCCGGGTACTTCCGTATGGTCATGGTGGTCTACCGGAGACAATATCAGTTATGAGAGCATGAAGGATTATATTGATTTCTGCTCGACGGCAGGGATCACATACTGTCTCGTGGATTTTGGATGGGAGAACTGGCAGGATTATGAAAGCAAGGTGCTTGAGCTTATAGATTATGCCAATGAGAGGAATGTCGGGCTGCTGTTATGGTACGGCGTCCACAAATGGGATAATGAGCATCAGTTTGACCTTGATAATGAAGCGGACATAGAAGAGCAGTTTTCATGGTGTGAAAGCATTGGCGTTAAAGGCGTCAAAGTCGATTATATTGAAAGCGACAGCCAGATTGCGATGCAGAATATGTATCGGATACTTGAAAGCGCCGCAAGGCATCATCTTGTAGTCAATTTCCACGGCGCTACAGACCCTAACGGCGAGAGCAGGACGTTCCCTAACCTTTTGTCTATGGAAGCGGTCCAGGGTATGGAATATTTTAAATGGTCCAACGCGTCGCCGGTAGATACGCTTGTTACGCTGCCGTTTACGAGAAACGTAATCGGCTCCATGGAATTTACGCCGTCATTATTTGCGCTGCCGCATGATTCGTCAATGGGAAGCCAGTACAGTCCCGCAACTGCAGGGTTCATGCTTTCTATGTGTATTGAGTACGAGTCGGCAATAGAGACTTTCGCGCAGTCGGGTTATGTATATCCGGGATACAGGGCGTTCCCTCTCATAGCGGAAGTGCCGAGTACATGGGACGAGAGTATACTTATAGACGGATATCCGAAATCACATTGTATAAGGGCAAGAAGAAACGGTGAGAACTGGTATATCGGAGCTATGACGGTTGAAGCTGACAATTATTCCGTTCCGCTTAATTTCCTTAACAGCGGAGAAGAATATTACGCATATATCTATCGTGACAATGAAGACGGAACAGATATTGAATGCGATATAAGAAAAGTTACGTCGAACGACGTCCTTAACTTTGATCTGCTTGACAACGGCGGATGCGCCGTTAAATTATCGGCAGAAGATCCGGAAAAATGGACCGAATATGATAATTATACTTATTATGAAGCAGAAGATGCGGAGCTTACCGGAAATGCCAGGATAAATACAAACAAAACATATACGTCAGGATTGGCGACAGTCGGCGGCATCGGCAATTCATCGGGCAATATAGCAAATACAATTAAATTTAATAATGTTAATGTGCCTGAAGACGGAAGCTACCCCATAAGGCTGTATGTATCGGCAAACAATAATAAGAGTCTCACGGTAAGGGTAAACGGCGAACAGATATATTCGTTCTCCGATGTTGTCGGAGTGGCAGGAACTGACGCAGTAGGTACGTATGCCAATCCTGTTGAGGTTGATCTTAATGCGGGCGACAATACGATAGAACTTTATGCCGAATCTTCCAACGCGCCTGAGATTGACAGGATCGCGGTATCGAAGGCTCTGATCACCAATTCGGAAGTAACGCTTGGAAATACCGAGTACACATACAACGGAAGCAGGTTTACGCCGTCAGTTGCCGTTGTAAGGGACGGAAAGACCCTTACCGAAGGCAAGGAATATTCGGTATTTTATTCAAATAATAAAAAAGCCGGGACCGCGCAGGTATATGTTAGGGGAATTAACGGATACGGCGGACAGATCGTGAAAGAATTTACGATAAAAGAACCGCCGGCTCCTCCTGCACCTAACCCGCCGGCTGGCAACAATAACGCCGGTTCGGACGTTTCAAAACAGCCGGATAATGCAGTTTCTGTGAAAAAGCCGGGCAAGGTAAAGATCACATCTGCAAAGAGCGCGAAAAAAGGAAAGATTACAGTCAAGTATAAAAAAGTGTCCGGCGCAGACGGATATCAGGTAGCATACGGAACGTCAAAGAACGTTAAAAAAGTTAAGATCGTCAATGCTAAAAAGAAGACTTCCGTAACTATCAAAAAACTTAAATCCGGCAAACGTTATTATATACGCGTGCGCGCTTATAAAAATAATAACGGAAAGAAGATAACGGGAAAATGGAGTAAAGTAAAAGCAGTAAAAAAGGTTAAATAAAATATACTGATATCATGATAAAATACTTCCTGCAGGCTTCATATGCAGGAAGTATTTTTGTCAGAATAAAAAATGCTAAATAAAAAATGTTGACATTTTTAAATATTTAATATATTATATCAACGTACATCAAAGGCGAGGTGTGGCTAAGTTTGGTATAGCGCTGCGTTCGGGACGCAGAGGTCGCAGGTTCAAATCCTGTCACCTCGACGACATTTATATTGTAGTCAGTAGCAGTAAACATTGTTTTTATTATGGAGGTTGATATTTATGGCAACTAAAAGTGTAAAGAAAAACGTAACGGAAGAAAAAACAGTAACTGCAGCAGATGCAAAGAAGACTGCGGCAAAACCTGAAGCTGCTAAGAAGACAGAAGTTAAGAAAGCGGAAGCAGAGCCTGCAAAGAAGGCAGAGCCAAAGACAGCAGCGGAACCTGCAAAGAAAGCAGAGCCAAAGAAAACAGCAGCTCCCAGAAAGACAGCTGCAAAGAAAAAAGAAATTACGACTACGGTATATGTTGAATATCTTGGAAAACAGGTAGACGTAAAAGATTCAATACCTGAGATAAGGCAGCTTTGGCGTAAGTCGGGACACAAGGTAAGAGACATCAAAGATATTAAACTTTATGCAAAACCGGAAGACAGCAAAATATATTTTGTTGTAAATGATGATTTCAGCGGATCGGTAGATCTTTGATACCGGATAAAAAGACAAAGTGAATTTAAGCAGCTTCCATAAAGGCGTGGAGCTGCTTATTTTGAATATTTTTAAGCAGGGAGATTTTATATTATGGCAAATGTTATTTCTGATGAAACTATTGAATATGTAGGCATACTTGCCAAGCTTGAACTTTCGGAAGCCGAGAAGGAACAGGCAAAAAAAGACATGGGAAGCATGCTTGATTATATAGATAAACTCGGTGAGCTGGATACATCGGACGTGGAACCTATGTCGCATGTATTTCCCGTAAATAATATATTCAGGGAAGATGTTGTGACTAATGGCGACGACAGTAAAAATATACTTGCCAACGCGCCTGAAGAAAAAGACGGTTCGTTTGTAGTACCGAAGACATTTGATTAAGGAGGAGTATTCTGTATGAGTCTGATGAGTTTAACAGCCGTAGAGCTTGGAAAGAAGATCAAAGAAAAAGAAGTATCGGTAAGCGAAGCCGCAGACGCGGCGCTTGAGGGCATAAAAAATGCTGAAGGTACGATAAACAGCTATGTTACCGTTCTTTCCGAAGAAGATATAAAGAAACGCGCAAAAGAAGTCCAGGAAGGCATTGACGCGGGAATATACGCAGGACCCCTCGCGGGAGTTCCTGTTGCAATAAAAGATAATATGTGCACGGAAGGGATACTTACTACGTGCAGTTCAAAGATACTTGGGAATTTTGTCCCGACATATACTGCCGAAGCGGTAATAAATCTTATTAAAGCCGGGGCAGTCATCATCGGAAAAACCAACATGGATGAGTTCGCAATGGGAAGTACGACTGAGACTTCCTGTTACGGAGCAACAAAAAATCCGTGGAATACCGAACATGTGCCCGGAGGTTCTTCGGGAGGTTCCTGCACGGCTGTTGCAGCGGAAGAATGTTCTTATGCGCTTGGTTCTGATACCGGAGGCTCGATAAGGCAGCCCAGTTCTTTTTGCGGAGTAACGGGGATTAAGCCTACCTATGGAACGGTATCGCGTTACGGACTTATCGCTTACGGCTCATCGCTTGACCAGATAGGCCCGGTAGCAAAAGATGTTTCCGACTGCGCGGCGGTCCTTGAAACGATCGCGTCATACGACCCGAAGGACAGCACTTCGGTAAAAAGGGATGATTATGATTTTACTTCCGCGCTTAAGGATGATGTAAAAGGCATGAGGATAGGGCTGCCGAAAGAGTACTTTGGCGAAGGGCTTGACGAAGAGGTAAAAGCGGCTATATTTAAGGCGGTGGACGTGCTTAAGCAGAAAGGCGCGGAAGTATCGGAATTTGACCTCGGGCTTGTGGAATATGCCATCCCCGCGTATTATGTGATCGCGTCGGCAGAAGCAAGCTCTAACCTTGCCAGATTTGACGGGGTAAAATACGGTTATCGCTGCGCCGAGTATAACGGGCTGCACAATATGCTTAAAAGAACCCGTTCGGAAGGTTTCGGACCTGAAGTAAAAAGAAGGATAATGCTTGGTTCTTTTGTGCTTAGCAGCGGTTATTATGACGCTTATTATATCAAGGCGCTGAAGACCAAGGCGCTTATAAAAAAGGAATTTGACAAAGCATTTGAGGATTATGACGTGATAATCGCGCCGGCGTCGCCTTCGACCGCTCCCAAAATCGGCGAAAGTCTGAGCGACCCTATTAAAATGTATCTTGGAGACATATATACGATATCTGCCAATCTTGCTGGACTGCCGGGAATCACCGTTCCGTGCGGAACGGACAGTAAAGGGCTGCCTATAGGACTGCAGATGCTCGGCAACTGCTTTGCGGAAAAGAAGATTATCCGGACGGCATATGCATATGAACAGTCGCACGAATATGCACGATGCGGTATATGTAAATAGAAAGGGGCGTCATCATGAGTAAAGAGTATGAAACAGTCATAGGACTTGAAGTTCATGTTGAACTTGCAACCAAAACAAAAATATTCTGCGGATGCAGTACGGCTTTCGGAGGTGCGCCTAATACCCATACATGTCCGGTATGTACCGGTATGCCGGGTTCCCTGCCTGTACTTAACAAGCAGGTCGTAGAGTATGCCGCTGCAGTAGGCATTGCAACGGGCTGTACGATAAACAGGTTCTGCCGGTTTGACAGAAAGAATTATTTTTATCCCGATAACCCGCAGAACTATCAGATATCGCAGTTATACCTTCCCATATGCCAAAATGGCGGAATAAGTATAGAGACTCCGGAAGGCGGAAAAAAGACGGTAGGCATACATGAGATCCATATGGAAGAAGACGCGGGAAAGCTTGTCCATGATGAATGGGGAGAAGCATCTTTGGTAGACTTTAACCGTTCGGGAGTGCCGCTTATTGAGATTGTATCTGAGCCGGACATGAGGAGCGCGGAAGAAGTTATCGCATACCTTGAAAAGTTAAGGCTTATAATACAATATCTGGGAGCGTCGGACTGCAAACTCAACGAAGGTTCAATGCGCGCGGACGTCAATCTTTCCGTGAGGGAAAAAGGAAGCAGTGAGTTCGGAACGAGGACCGAAACAAAGAACCTTAACTCATTTAAAGCCATAGCAAGGGCAATAGCAAATGAGCGAGAAAGGCAGATAGATATAATTGAATCAGGTGAAAAAGTTGTGCAGGAGACAAGAAGATGGGACGATGCGAAAGAATATTCCTATCCGATGCGTTCAAAAGAAGATGCGCAGGACTACAGGTATTTTCCCGAACCTGATCTGGTCCCTGTAATAATAAGCGACGAGTGGTTTAATGAGATCAAGGCAAAACAGCCTGAACTGCGCGATGAAAAAATGGCGCGCTACAAAGAACAGTACGGGCTGCCGGACTATGATATAGATATCATTACAGCCAATAAAAAACTTGCGGATATATTCGAAGAGACGGTTTCGCTTGGAAGCAGTCCCAAGAAAGTTTCCAACTGGCTTATGGTTGAGACGATGTACCTGCTTAAAGAAAAGGGCATGGAGCCTGACAAAGTGACATTTTCGCCCGCTAACCTTGCAAAGCTCATAAAGCTTACCGATGAAAGGGTAATAAACGGAAATGTCGCAAAAGAGGTATTTGAAAAAATATTTGACGAAGATATAGATCCGGAGGCTTACGTAAAAGAAAACGGGCTTATGAGCGTAAGCGACGAGGGCGAGCTTAGGGCGGTCATTGAAAAAGTTATTGCCGCCAATCCAAAGTCTGTCGAAGATATCAATTCCGGAAAGCTTAAAGCTATGGGATTTTTGGTAGGACAGACTATGAAAGAAATGAAAGGCAAGGCGGACCCGGCGTCGGTAAATAAGATATTAAAAGAGCTTTTGGGAATTTAATCTTTTATCTTGACAATACCATTCTTATAGGTTATTATAGACTACGGCAAAGCCGAAGGGGAATCATACAGCGGCAGTATTGCGGTCTCCAAAACCGTTCACGGGGGTTCGAATCCCTCTTCCCCTGCTTATAAAAGAGTCCTGTTTTTTAACATGGCTCTTTTATTTATATTCAGGACAGTATAACGACGCGGATTATAAGGTGAGATGATAAAATGACCGAAAAAAGATATAACAGGCTTGATACGAAAGAGATATCGGATTTTTTAAATGACAAAAGCATAAAGCCGTTAGTATATGATGTTATCGATTCTACCAATCTTGAGCTAAAAAGGCGCATACAAAGCGGTGATACCGAATACAGGCTTATAGCGGCAGATAAGCAGACCATGGGAAGAGGAAGGCTTGGGCGTTCATTTGAATCGCCGGAAAGGACAGGCATATATATGTCACTTTTACTCATTCCGGATGATATGGACAATGTTCTTTTAATTACATCGGCTGCGGCTGTGGCAGTGTGCAGGGCGATAAGAAAACTTACAGATACAGAACCTGTTATCAAATGGGTGAATGATATATACCTTAACGGCAGAAAAATATGCGGGATACTTGCGGAAGGCACGCCGGATAAAAACGGAAAGCTGAATATAATCCTCGGGATAGGGATCAATGTATTTGGCGGACCGGACACATTCAGCAGCGAAGTAAAAGATATCGCAGGCTCTATATACGGTCTTGAAGATGCGCGGAAGATAAACAGAAATGAGCTTGCGGCAGCAGTAACCGATGAGTTTGCGGCAATATATAATAATATTGGCAGCAGGGAATTTCTTGATGACTATAAGAGGTTTTCAATGGTGATCGGAAGGAACGTAAGATACCGTGATAACGGGATATGGTATGAGGCAAAAGCTATAGACATAGATGATAACGGAGGACTTGTTGTGGAATCAGACGGTGAGATGCGGACATTAAGTACGGGGGAAATAACGCTTAGGCTTGTTTGATCTGTTTTGGAAAAAGTTATTGAAAAACAAACGACTTGCGGTTATACTTGTAAATAAGTCTGTAAATAACGAGGGGTGAAAATGAAGTGTATGAACTGATATGTAAAGACATGAGGGCCAAAAGAGGCCGTCTTACTACAGTGCATGGCGTAATAGAAACCCCTGTATTTATGAATGTCGGAACGATTGGAGCCATAAAAGGAGCTGTATCTACGAAAGACCTTGAAGAGATAGGAACGCAGGTCCAGTTATCCAATACATATCATCTCCATGTACGCCCCGGGGATAATATTGTAAGGCAGATGGGCGGACTTCACAAGTTTATGTCATGGGACAGGCCTATTCTTACGGATTCGGGAGGATTCCAGGTATTCTCTTTATCGGGACTTCGCAAGATCCGTGAAGAAGGAGTATACTTTCAGTCCCATATAGACGGACATAAGATATTTATGGGACCGGAAGAGAGCATGAGGATCCAGTCGAATCTCGGTTCGACTATAGCTATGGCGTTTGATGAATGCGCGCCGTTTCCGGCTTCAAGGGAATATATGGAAAATTCAGTGGCACGGACCGAAAGATGGCTTGTAAGATGCAAAGATGAAATGGCAAGGCTTAACAGCCGCGAGGATACGATAAACAGACATCAGATGCTTTTCGGGATAAACCAGGGCGGAGTGTTTGAAGATATAAGGACAGCAAATGCAGAGAAGATAGCGGAGCTTGACCTTGACGGATATGCCATAGGAGGGCTTGCGGTTGGAGAGAGCCATGAAGAGATGTACAGGATACTTGATGCGACCGTTCCTCACCTTCCGGAAAATAAACCGGTATATCTTATGGGCGTTGGAACTCCGGCTAATATACTTAATGCGGTAGAGTACGGCGTAGATTTTTTTGACTGCGTATATCCGACAAGAAACGGACGGCATGGACATGCATATACGGATAACGGAAGGCTTAACCTTCTTAATGCAAGATATGAAACAGATCCGCGCCCTATAGAGGAAGGCTGCGGCTGCCCTGCCTGCAGGCGTTACAGCAGGGCGTATATAAGGCATCTGCTCAAAGCGAAAGAGATGCTGGGCTTAAGGCTTATGGTACTTCATAACCTGTACTTTTATAACAGGCTTATGAGCGAGATAAGGGATGCGATAAGCGAACACAGATATTCAGAATATAAAGAAGCTAAACTGGCAGGATTTTATGCCGGTTTGGAATAGATTAAAAACATTATTATCAGGAGGTTATTATGAGTAATTTGCAGGTATTATTGGAACAGCAGGCCCAGGGAGGAGGCGGCAACTGGCTGTTTTTGATTGTTGTATACGCAGTCATAATCGGCGCATTTTATTTCTTCGCAATACGTCCGCAGAAAAAAAAGCAGAAGGCTCAGGATACAATGATCGCTTCAATTGAAGTTGGCGACAGCATCCTTACCACAAGCGGATTTTACGGAGTTATCATTGATATTACCGATGAAGTCGTAATCGTTGAATTCGGAAGCAATAAGAATTGCAGGATACCAATGAAAAAAGAGGCTATTGTAGAAGTAGAAAAGGCAAAGCAGTGACGGAATGACTGAAAACCGGAGAGGGGATTTGTCTGATGACAATATTGGTGATTGATGCGCAGGGCGGAGGTATAGGACGTCAGCTGATTTCAGAGATTGCTGACAATATACCAAAGGCAAAGATCATTGCCGTGGGCACAAATACTTCAGCTACAGCCGCTATGCTTAAAGCAGGGGCGCATTCGGCGGCAACCGGTGAAAATGCAGTGGTTGTCGGTTGTCGTAAAGCAGATGTGATAGTTGGTCCGATCGGAATTATTATAGCTGATTCAATGTTGGGTGAAGTTACGCCAAATATGGCTCTTGCAGTAGCTCAAAGTAATGCAAAACGGGTTTTGATCCCATTTAATCATTGTGATAATATTATAGCGGGAGTTTCAAATTTCAGTACTTCAGTTTTGGTTTCAAGCGCTGTTTCTGAAATCCAAAAGATATGCGGCTGATTCTGGAAATGATTTGTGTAAATTATTGACGCTGCCGGCTGTAAGTGATATAATACAAATGCCGGATTGAAACTGGAGTAAAAGGTACAGAAGTGCCTGCAGTGATGATTTGTAATTTATTTTAAGTGTATACTATGAAGGTATGCGTTTTCTCTGAAGGGAAAAGAGCATACCTTTTTTATTTTTTGGTATGCGCAGATAAATATAAATATTAATTTAGCAAGGAGGAAAAAGAGATGGCATGTTTTATTGTACCGGCTGCTGAAGCAGTCATTACTGCGATCGCAGGAAAAATAGTAAGATCAAAAGAAAGTGTGAAAGAACCTTTGGAGGTTAAGCTTGACGGCAATAAAGCCGAGACATTAGAGAAAGTTCCTTTCTCAAGAAAACTTGGATGGCTGAACAATATGCTCTGGGGCGGTTCGGCGCTGCTTGCTTTTGAGCATTTGTGGCATGGAGAGATCATACCGCATTTTCCGTTCCTTACGGCTGCAGGAAATGCTGCCGATACGGCGGAGATGCTTAATGAGATGTCAACTGTCGGAGTTGCAATGGCTGTTTTGGTAACAGCAGTATGGGCATGCATGGTTGGCGTTACGGCTGCAGCCGAGAAAAAGGCGTCGAAGGCGGAAAGCTGCGTCGTCGGGGAGGAAGAACAATAATGACATTGCTGGTTACGGTTTTTGCGGCAATCATAAGTACGATCATATGGTACATGAATGCTCCAAAGAGCAAAATGAAGCTGGGAAGCTTATGCCTGATGTACTGGGGAGCCTCCCTGATGTGGTTTGTGGATGCTTTGTTTGAGTATGCCAAGCTTGGCAGCGGATATTTTACTCCCGCGCCGGCGGAGATGCTCAATGATTTTTATCTAGGGCTTTCGGTTGCTGCGCTTGGGCTTATTATCTGGCTGGTTATTGTTTTGATAAAAGACCCCAAAGGAGTCATAAAAGCAACGCTTTTTAAAAAAGTAACTACTGAGGGGGAAGCTTAAACTGCTCCAAAAACTCATAAGGCACAGCAAGATTTCCCAATCCTTTGCCTATCCAGATATCCGGTTTGTTGCTTCCGTGGAAGTCCGAGCCCCCGGTAACTGCAAGGGAATATCTGTGCGCAAGTGAAAGAGCGATATCTTCTTCCTGCTTTGTATATGTTGAGTAAAGCGCTTCGAGTCCGAAAAGACCTGCGTCTTTAAGTCTTTTTATAAGAGCGTTAAGTTCATCCGCGGGAAGTTTGTACTGGAAAGGATGCGCAAGTACGGCGTATCCTCCGGCATCGCGTATTATATTTATACATTCTTCGGGAGAAAGGTACTTCCTCAGAACATAGTAGGGGGTATCTTCTCCCAGATATTTTTTAAAGGCTTCTGCTTTATCTTTTACATATCCGTGTTTGAGAAGATGGTTTGCAAAATGCGCGCGTGTAAGTACGGCGTCCGGATTATCGGCATAAAGCTGTTCTACGCTTATATCTATTCCCGCTGCCGCAAGGTTGTCAGCCATTTTTTTGTTGCGCCATATACGTTCGTTTACCATAAAATCAGTTGCTTCGGTAAGCGTTTTGCAGTCTGGGTTTATATAGTAACCGAGTATGTGTATATCGCCGTTTTTATACCCGGCGGAAAGTTCGATGCCGGGGATTATCTCCAAAGGCGTGTCTATAGACATGACTTCTTTGATCCCGCTTACCGTGTCGTGATCCGTAAGGGCAAACGCCTTAAGCCCGGCGTTTTGCGCGAGCGCGGCAACTTCGGTGGGGGTATAAGTTCCGTCAGATGCTGTTGAATGTACGTGCATATCAATATAATCCATTATAATCTCTCCAATTTTATAATTAGTTTCATATCACCCAAATATATTATCATAATTTTTAATAAAAGGAAATATATTGTGAAATAAGGATCGTATAAGGAGAGACAGATATGAAAAGTGAAATAAAAAACCTGCCGTGGTACATGATCAGGCTGCTGTTTGCGGCATATATTGTGTCGGGAATTATTCTTTTGATACTTGCGCTTATGTTGTGGAAAGGGAATCCGTCTTCGGGAATCATAAGCGGGGGAATACTTTTTGCATATCTTATATCGTGCTTTACCGGGGGTATGCTCTTAGGCAAAAAAATGGGCAAAAGAAAGTATCTCTGGGGGCTTATTTTCGGGCTCCTGTATTTTGCGGTAATATTCGTTATATCCCTGTTTATGCGGAATATAATCGGAGAGGCGTCGGGAAATGTGATAACGATAATGCTTCTGTGCGCGGCAGGGGGAATGCTTGGGGGAATGTTAGGATGATTGAAATTTTACGTTAATGTAAAATTTCTAAATTTGAGGTTGCTATCCAAAATTAAGTGTGCTATACTTTACGCTAATAGACTATAAATTGATAATAGAGAGGTTATTTACCATGAAACACATTAAGACATTAAATTCAAGAAATTTTAAAGAGAGCATGAAAAAAGGCGGATGCGGAGAGTGCCAGACATCATGCCAGTCGGCGTGCAAGACTTCATGTACCGTTGGAAACCAGACTTGTGAGCACAAGAAATAGTACAGATTTTAATGAATAGCGACGGAGGGCTGAATTGGTAAAACCGGTGCCGGTGACTGCTGATGGGCTCTCTTTTAGTTGTAAAGGGATAATATAAATGATACATATGTTTAAAAATAACGGATATAATATAGTCCTTGATGTAAACAGCGGATGCGTGCATGTTGTAAGCGACGCCGCATATGACGCTATAGCATTATATGAGAAAGATCCTGAGAGCGCAAAACCGGGGATCATGAAAAAATATCCGGAAATTAAGGAAGATGAAGCGGACGAGCTTATAGGCGATATAGAATCGCTTATAGAAGCCGGACAGTTGTTTTCCGAAGATATATATGAAGAATATATTGACGATATTGCGGACAGGCAGACGGTTGTGAAGGCGCTTTGCCTGCATATAGCTCATGACTGTAATCTTGCATGCAGGTATTGTTTTGCGGGTAAAGGAGAGTATAACGGCGAAAGCGCGCTTATGAGCTTAGAAGTAGGTAAAAAAGCTATAGATTTCCTTATAAGATCGTCAGGCGGCAGACGCAATCTGGAAGTAGATTTTTTTGGCGGCGAACCTCTTATGAATTTTGAGGTTGTAAAAGAGATCGTTGCGTACGGACGCAGCCTTGAAGAAAAATATAATAAAAAATTTCGATTTACACTTACAACAAATGGTGTACTTTTAAATGATGATGTGTTAGAATTTGCCAATAAGGAAATGTCAAATCTTGTTCTGAGCATTGACGGGCGAAGAGAACTCCATGATCGTATGAGACCGTCGAGAAACGGAAAGGGAAGTTATGATATCATACTTCCGAAGTTCATTCGCGCGGCGGAAAAAAGGAATCAGACGGATTACTATGTAAGAGGCACATTTACGCATTTTAATACTGATTTTGATAAAGATGTCCTTCATCTGGCTGACTTGGGATTTAAGCAGATAAGCGTTGAACCGGTAGTGGCCGATCCGTCATGCGATTATGCGATCACCGATGAGGACATAGATAAGATATGCGATTCTTATGACAGGCTCGCAAAGGAAATGTTAAGAAGAGAAAAAGAAGGAAACGGATTTAACTTTTTCCACTTCATGATCGACCTTGAAGGAGGTCCGTGTGTTGCCAAGAGATTATCCGGCTGCGGTTCCGGGACGGAATATCTTGCAGTTACCCCGTGGGGGGACCTGTATCCGTGCCACCAGTTTGTGGGTAATGAGAAGTTCCTTCTCGGCAATCTTGACGAAGGGATTAAGAGGACTGATATATGCAGTGATTTTAAGCGGTGCAATGTATATTCCAAGCCAAAGTGCAGGGATTGTTTTGCAAAGTTTTTCTGCAGCGGAGGATGCGCGGCCAATGCATATAATTTTAACGGCAGCATTAATGAGTCGTATGATACGGGCTGCGTACTTCAGAAAAAGCGGATTGAGTGCGCGCTTATGCTTAAGGCAGCAGTAAATGATTATTAATGGATTATATGGGAATAATATACAATGTGAAAGGAGAGGTTAAGATGGGCAGTGATATCGGAATTGATCTTGGAACCGCGAGCGTGCTTGTATATATCACAGGCAAAGGCGTTGTTCTCAGGGAGCCGTCGGTAGTTGCATTTGACAGAGATACGGGAAAGATAAAAGAGATTGGTGAAGAAGCAAGACTTATGCTTGGAAGGACTCCGGGCAATATTGTAGCAATAAGGCCGCTCAGGCAGGGCGTGATATCCGATTATACTATTACTGAAAAGATGCTTGTATATTTTATACAGAAGGCAGTAGGGAAAAAACATATAAGAAAACCTAAGATAAGCATATGTGTTCCGAGCGGAGCCACTGAAGTTGAAAAAAATGCGGTTGAGCAGGCCGCTTATCAGGCGGGCGCGCGCGAGGTTATGATAATTGAGGAACCGATAGCCGCCGCGATCGGAGCCGGTATAGATATATCAAGGCCGTGCGGAAATATGATCGTCGATATCGGAGGAGGAACTACCGATATTGCGGTTATTTCACTTGGAGGCACGGTAGTAAGCTCATCCATTAAGATAGCGGGGGATGACTTTGATGAAGCTATCGTAAGATATATGAGAAAACAGCACAATCTTCTTATCGGAGAGAGAACGGCAGAAGATATTAAGATAAATATAGGATCTGCGTTTAAGCGGTCCGCGCCGGAGTCAATGGATGTACGAGGAAGGAATCTTGTTACCGGACTTCCGAAAACGATCACGGTAACGTCCGATGAGACGGAAGAGGCGTTAAAAGATGCGACATCACAGATCGTTGACGCCGTGCACAGCGTGCTTGAAAGGACTCCGCCTGAACTTGCGGCGGATATAGCTGACAGGGGAATAGTCCTTACCGGAGGAGGAAGCCTGCTTTACGGGCTTGAGGAACTTATTGAATCAAAGACCGGTATTACAACAATGACTGCTGAGGATCCGATGACTGCCGTTGCGGTAGGAACAGGAAAATTCGTGGATTTCATGGCAGGAAAGCGGGACGAATAAAACTTATGACCGCAGGGGAGCGTTACGGGATCATCAGCAATTGATCATTTTGTGACGGCTCCCTTTATTTATTGGATGATTATTTTTAGAGTACCTTTGAAAGAGTGGTTATATTGTCTGAAAAGTTAAAAGGATACGTTGAAAAGATAAGGTTCAGGAATGAACTGAACGGATATACAGTGTTTGACCTGTCGTGCCGGGATGAAAACGAGGATATGACATGCGTGGGTAATTTTCCGTTTATTAATGAAGGCGAACATATAGAAGTGACCGGAAGCTATGTGGAACACAGGACTTACGGGCTGCAGTTTTCGGTAAAAAGCCTTGAGGTTATTAAAAGCGATGATAACATTTCCATAGAGAGATATCTTGCTTCCGGAGCCATAAAAGGAATAGGAAATGTAATGGCAAAACGTATTGTTGAAAAATTTGGCGGCGATACTTTCAGGATAATGGAGGAGGAACCTGAAAGGCTTGCCGAGATCAAAGGCATAAGCATAAATATGGCTATGAAGATATACGAGCAGTATAATGCAAAGAGAGAGATGCGGGAAGCGGTCATATTTTTGCAGCAATACGGCATATCTAACCAGCTGGCGGTTAAAATATATAACGAGTACAGGCAGGAAGTGTACAGCGTCATAAAAACCAATCCTTACAGGCTTGCTTCCGATATAAGAGGGGTTGGATTTAAGATAGCCGATGAGATAGGAAAACGTGTAGGCATAGACATGGATTCCGAATTCAGGAAGAAAAGCGCGGTATCTTACATATTGTCGCAGGCGTCTTCTTACGGGCATATATATTATCCGGAAGAAGAACTTGTAAAAGGGGTGTCAGAAATCCTGGGAATGTCCTGCGGGGATATCGGGGATATCCTTTCGGAAATGGTATATGGCGGTGAGATCATATGCAAAGAAGAAGATGGGGAAAAACGATATTACAGCAATTATATGTACTATATGGAGCTTAACAGCGCGCGTATGCTCTTAGATCTCGATTGTGAATTTTCGGTATCTGACCGCGAAATTGACCTGCGGATAAGGCAGATTGAAAAAAATAGGAAGATCACGCTTGCAGATATGCAGAAAACTGCTATACGCGAGGCGATAAAAAACGGAGTGCTGATAGTGACGGGAGGACCCGGTACCGGAAAGACGACAACGATCGACGCGATAATCAATGCGTTTGAAGCGTGGGGGCTTGATTTTTTGCTTGCGGCTCCAACCGGGCGCGCGGCAAAAAGGATGTCAGAGGCGACGGGGTATGAGGCGCAGACCATACACAGGCTCCTTGAAATGAACGGAGCGCCTGACGACGACAGGGAAGGCGTTATGTTTGAAAGAAATGAAAGCTGTCCTTTGGAAACCGACGCGGTAATAATAGACGAGATGTCAATGGTGGACATGCCGCTTTTTTATGCGCTCCTTAAAGCCATGGTTACAGGCACAAGGCTTATAATGGTGGGCGATGTAAACCAGCTTCCGTCGGTAGGTCCGGGAAGCGTGTTAAAAGATATCATTGATTCGGGCCGCTTTAACGTTGTATGCCTTAATGAAATATTCAGGCAGGCGCAGGACAGCGATATAATCATGAATGCCCATAGGATAAACGCGGGAAAAAGTATAAGCCTTGATAATAAGAGCAGGGATTTCTTTTTCCTTAAACGCGATAATCCGCAGGTGATAATAAACGTGATACTGCAGCTGATAATAAAGAACCTTCCGAATTACGTGGGCGCGGGGATGCTTGACATACAGGTGTTAAGCCCTACCAGAAAAGGAGAACTCGGCGTGGAAAATCTGAATATAATGCTGCAGAAATATATCAATCCTCCGTCTGAAAGAAAAGCCGAGATAGAATACAGGGAAAGCATCTTTCGGGAAGGCGACAAGGTCATGCAGATAAAGAATAATTATCAGGCAGAATGGGAAAGGCGCGGTTATCATGGAGTTGCGGTTGAACAGGGAACAGGGGTATTTAACGGAGACTGCGGAATAATCAGGTTCGTAAATACGGTTACGCAGGAGATAACTGTGGAATTTGAAGATAATAAATATATAACATATCCGTATGCGATGCTTGAAGAATTGGAGCTTGCTTATGCGATTACGATACATAAATCACAAGGCAGCGAGTATCCGGCTGTGATACTGCCGCTGTTGTCGGGAACATCGCTTTTGTTTAACCGAAACCTTTTGTATACGGCTGTGACAAGGGCAAAAAAATGCGTGACTATCGTGGGACTTTCCGAAACGGTTCAGAAAATGATCGGTAATGAGAGAGAACAGAAAAGGTATACGACGTTAAAAAGACGGATATGTGAACTTGGAATGTAAGTACGGGAGGAGAAGTTTTATTAAGGAAATATTATTGTCGGTATTGTTTCCGCAGAAATGTCCGGTCTGCGGAAGGATAATTAAGGATGACGGACAGGCGCTGTGCAGGGAATGTAAGGCGAAACTTCCGGTAATAACGGGAGCGCGGTGCATAAAATGCAGCAAACCTGTCGGGGCTGAAGGAGCGCTGTGCGGCGACTGTAAGAAGAGGAAACATGCTTATACCTGCGGATATGCTTTGTGGAATTACGATTCCTGCACGGGAAAGCTCATTAAGGAATTCAAATACAGCGGCAGAAGGGATTATGCGGACTGGCTTGTTTGGGAACTTACATATCACATGTCGGATTTTATAAAAAGGATAAAACCTGACGCAGTAGTCCCGGTTCCGCTCCATACAAGCAGATACAGACAGAGAGGATTCAACCAGGCCGAAATAATCGCAAAAGGCGTGAGCAAAAAAACAGGAATAATGTATATGGGTGATGTTCTTATAAGAAATAAAAAAACAATACCGCAGAAGAAACTTGACGACATGAAACGGAACGAGAACCTGTCCGGCGCATTTGCGCTGAATGAGGATAATATGAGAAAATACGGAAACGTAAGAACTGCCCTTATAATAGATGATATATATACAACGGGAAGTACGGTTGACGCATGCGCGCGCGTCTTAAAAAGCAGAGGGATTGAAAGTTTCTTTGCAGTCTTGTGTATTGGGCAGGGGTTTTAAAATATCAGGTTTTGTTAATGTATATACCGTTTTCTTTTATGATTATGCTGCCGTTTTTATAAAGATGTCCTATTGCGCGCTTAAATTCGGCTTTGCTCATCTGAAATTCGCGTTTGATGCTTTCGGGAGAAGATTTATCGCCAAACGGCAGGAAACCGCCGTGCCTTGTGAGATGTTCCATTACGGTATTTCCGTTTGTCTCTATCTGAAGGTGCGCTTTCTTGCGCAGGCTTAACGTAAGCCTGCCGTCGTCGGTTATGGACTTTACGCGCGCAGAAACTCTTTGCCCTACGCAAAGTTTCTGATATAATTCGTTTTTTGGTATAAGGGCGGAATATTTGTCGTCTACTGCCGCAAATGCCCCAAAGTTATCAGAAAGTTCATATATTACTGCCTCAACCGTATCGTTTTCTTTATACGGCGAATCGCTTAGTAAAAGTTCATAAAGGCGCATTGTGGCGCACAGCCGGTCGCTTTTGTCTATATACAGGCTTACGAGGATTTTGTCCCCCTTTTTAACTTTGCAGGTCTGTTCTTTAAAAGGGAGGAAAAGGTCTTTTATAAGTCCCCAGTTTAAAAAAGCGCCTATATTTGTAACGCTTGCTACCGAAAGGTACGCAAATTCACCGAGAGTGATGTACGGCTTGTTTGTAGTGGCGATAAGCCTGTCTTCGGAATCCTTGTATACGAATACGTTTATAAGGTCGTTTATCTCTGTGCCTTCTGGGACTTCTTTTTTTGGCAGAAGTATCAGTTCTTTTGTTTCATTATTATTACGAAGTGTTTCGGGGAGCGACATATATACTCCCATAGGCACCTGTTTTATAACCTGAAGTTTTTGGTAAACTCCCAATTTGAATATACTTTTCATGAAAACATCCCTTTATTACGATAATAATGAACATTTTATCGCAAAAAATCTTAAAAAGCAATAAAAGATATTGACAAATGAAGCATATGGTGATAGACTATCGAAGTAGTATATATAGTTAACAAATGGATCAGCAATCTTTTGAGAGGGGATATAAATGTTAAAAAAAATAGTTACGGGATTATGTCTTTGTACTGTTTTTGCTGCAGCAGGTACAGGCGGTCATCTGAATGCCTCGACAGTTAATAACGAGACTGAGATGGCGGGGATATCGGTAGTACTTGAGCAGTATTATGAGTCTCATAGTGAGGATAAAACGGAAGAATCACCTGAAACAGTAGTGCCTGTGGCAATATCGGGAGCGGCAGGGATGATGGACAGCGTGGTTGATATATATGAAGAAAATGAAAGCGTTCCGGCGCCGCTTGAAGAAGATACAGAGGATGCGCAGGTTCCGGAAACAGTTCCCGAAGAACAGCCGGAAGCAGCGCCCGATGCGGGAGCACAGCAGCCGGCAGACCAGGCGGTACAGCCTGAGGCAGTACCTGACGCGCAGCCTGCGCCTGAAGTTACGCCGGAGCCGGTTTCACCATATGCCAATAAAGGCATATCAATAGCCGGTGAATATGTGAACATAAGGAAGAAACCGAATACGGAAAGCAAGATACTTGGTAAATTGTACCGTGGAAGCATAGCAAGGATTGTCAATACAGTCGGCGACTGGGTTGAGATTACATCCGGAGGCGTAAACGGTTATATTAAATCTGAATATCTGGCAATCGGCGCCGATGCCGAGAAGGTAGCGGGCAAGTTTGGAACGAAGATAGCGATAGTTAATGTAACAACGCTTAAAGTCCGTGAAGAGATGAATACAGATTGTACGATCCTTACGCTTGTTCCTGCAGAAGAAGAGTTTGAAGTTATAAAAGAGTATGACGAATGGGTAAAGATACTTGTAGATGATAATACAAGAGGATATGTTGCAAAAGAGTATGTGACGATCAAGATGGATTTCAGACATGCTATTTCGATAAAAGCAGAGCGGGAAAAACTCAGAAGACAGCGCGAGCAGGAAGAAGCGGCAGAACGTGAACGTCTTGCAAGAGAAGCCGCTGCAAGGGAACAGGCAGCCAGGGAGCAGGCGGCGAGAGAGGCAGCAGCAAGGGCAGCCGCGCAGAATAGCTCTTCAGGCAGCAGCAGGCCGACGTCATCGAGGACCGGTTCTTCGGGCAGTTCGTCGTCGGGACACAGCAGTTCATCGTCAGGAAGCTCCTCATCAGGAGGAAGTTCGTCGGGAAGCTCATCTTCAACGTCAAAAGGAACGGGAAGCGCTGCGGCTTCATATGCGCAGAACTTTATAGGAAACCCGTATTCGTACGGAGGAACAAGCCTTACGAATGGTACCGACTGTTCGGGATTTGTACAGTCCGTATATTCAAAATACGGAGTGTCGCTGCCGAGAACATCCTCTTCACAGTCGGGCGCAGGAAGCAGTGTAAGCCTTTCGGATGTCCAGACCGGAGACCTGATCTTCTATTCATCAGGCGGAAGCATTAACCATGTGGCTATATATATCGGAGGCGGCAAAGTAGTACATGCAAGCAACAGACGTGATGGTATCAAGGTATCCAACATGAATTACAGAACGCCGTGCAAGGCAAGAAGGGTAGCTAATTAACTGTTAGATTGCTTATAAATTATATTGATTTCAGGGGATTGCGCTTATGCGCAATCCCCTTATACATTTTCAGAAAATTGTAATTGAATATAGACTTGCGGTGTGATATTATGTATGTGTATGCTATACTATATTTATATTTTAATGAGGAGGATAAAAATGAAAAGGAAAACCAGATGTATTGGGGCAGCCGTGCTTTCACTTGCAATGGTGTGCTCATTGATTCCTGCAGCGCAGACAGGTGCGGCAGCCAGCGCGGGAGATTATTCTTTTATACAGGATTATACACTTGGCTGGGCAAATGGTAATATAGCTGTATATGAGGGCGGAGCGACCGGCAAAACTATTGAAGAAGTAAATGCTACAGACGAAAAAGTAAAAGTATATAATAAAGAGGAGGATAACCCTTTTGAAGCGCAGACAGATCAGGCTTGGGATGAGCCGAATCTTATGCTTTCACAGCCGGTACAGTTTACTACTGCTGACGGAGAAGTACATCCGATAGAGAGTATGCTTACTAACTTTGATTTTATAGCGGATCCCACAGCTATTGATAATTCTGATGTAGATGGTAAATTATATGTATATGGAACTACGGAAGGTTTTACTTATGCTAAGAGGGATGGAGAAAGAGATAGCAATGGAACGGTATATAATAAGGGTGAAATGATGCTTAATGCATATGACAACCATTCCCTTACGATACTTTCCACATCAGATATGGTAAACTGGACTGATGAGGGAACTTGTGATACGCAGAACCTTACTAATGAACCGTCGTATAATACTGAAGCAATGGTAAAAAATAAATGGGCTACTAAAGCTTGGGCTCCGTCAGGTCTTAAGATTGACGGAGACGGAGACGGTGATATGGAATACTATCTTTTCCATACGAACAGCGGAGCTGTTGGATATGTAAGAGGAGATTCACCGACAGGTCCATGGCATGACGATCTTGAAAAGACTCTGTTTACACAGGGCTCGCCTAACTGCAGCGGAGTAGTATGGTGCTTTGACCCGGCAGTGCTCGTTGACGACAAGGGTGATGCTTACTGCTATTTTGGCGGCGGTACCAACGATGATAAGGCGCATGGAAAGACAGGACGTGTATGTAAGATCACATTTGAACCCGGAACAGGAACAGTGCTTATGGACGGAGAACCACAGGAGATGGATACATATTACATGTTTGAGGACAGTGAGATTAACCAGTTCAACGGCAAATATTATTATTCATATTGTACCAACTTTAATGTACCGGGCGGAAATCAGTGGATTGGTTCAGGACAGATAGCAGCTTATGTGTCAACGGACCCAATGAATATAGCATTTGCTCCTGACGGAGAAAATGGAGATAAATACACTGATGAAAACGGGGTAGAACATCACTATCTTGGAACAGTGCTTGAAAATCCAAGTACAATATATGGACAGTCTTATAATAACCATCATCATATGCAGGAGTTTAAAGGACATAAGTATATATTCTATCATTCAACGGTACTTAACAATTCGCTTCACAGATGGAGTAAAAGTTACCGTAATCTCCACGTAGATGAGATAGATGTGAATGAAGAAACAGACGAGATAACTATAGAGCCGTCTTATGAAGGCGCAAAACAGATTGAATATTTTGATCCTTTCAAGGATTTTTCAGGTAATGAAAAGTATATCAATGCTACCACAACATCATACAGCGCAGGCGTTAAGTCTACGAGAGATGATGACATGGTAACAGGTACGAAGAACGGTTCGCCTATGGTGCTTGACGAGATAGATACGGGCGACTGGACCAAGATACAGGGCGTTGATTTCGGAAAAGGCGGAGCTGTTAAGTTTACTGCTGAGATCAAGTCCAATACTAACGAAGGCGCAATAGAAATGTTTATTGATGATCCTACAAAGTCAGGAAATATGGTAGCTTCAATTCCTGTATCGGTTAATGATTCATATACTGAATTAAGTACTGATATAGCTTCAGCCGTACGCGGCGTACATGACGTATACTTTGTGTTCAGGGGAAGCGATTACACTGTAGCATCATGGAAATTTGCAGAGGGAGAAGCTCCTGCAGAGGAACAGCCGACACCTTCTCCAGCGCCGACTGATAAGCCGGGATCAAACCAGACTGAGACGCCGAAGACAGAGATCCCTCAGACAGTTAAGTC
>CANQDW010000033.1 GCA_947593975.1 uncultured Lachnospiraceae bacterium | reverse complement strand
AAGGCGTTAACCCGAAAACCATACTTGAGACGGTATCTGATGAGGGATGTACCATAGTATGGCTTTTGGTGCCGTGGGCGCAGGATATCTTAGAAGCGCTTGATATAGGCGAGCTGTCGCTTTCGGATTATAATATTTCGCAGTGGAGGCTTATGCACATAGGCGCGCAGCCGGTTCCGCAGAGCCTTATAAAACGCTGGAAGAAATATTTCCCTGAGCATGATTATGATACGAATTACGGACTGTCGGAATCAATAGGGCCCGGCTGCGTACATCTCGGCATTGAGAATATACATAAAGTAGGAGCTATAGGAAAAGCGGGATACGGCTGGGAAGTTAAGATAGTAGATGAAGACGGACGCGAGGTGCCGCAGGGAACAGTAGGAGAGCTTATAATCAAGGGACCCGGAGTTATGACCTGTTATTACAATAATCCTGAGGCTACCGAAGAAGTCCTTAAAGACGGCTGGCTTTATTCCGGTGATATGGCGCAGATGGACGAGGACGGGTTCATATATCTTGTAGACCGCAAAAAGGACGTTATAATAAGCGGCGGCGAGAACCTCTATCCTGTGCAGATTGAAGATTTCATACGTAAGAATAACAAGGTAAAGGATGTCGCGGTCATAGGACTTCCCGATAAGAGGCTCGGCGAGATCGCCGCGGCAATTATTGAAACGGTTAAAGGAGTAACCTGTACGGAGGAAGAGATCAATGAATTCTGCAAAGAACTTCCAAGGTATAAACGTCCGAAAAAGATTATCTTTGCGGATATACCGCGTAATCCTACGGGCAAGATAGAAAAGCCTAAATTAAGGGAGATATATCACAGTACGCACCTTATTGACGATCAGAATAAAGGATAATATGTCGGGAGTGGGAATGTTGAAGAGAATTTTTTATGCGGTATTTATATTTGCTTTTATATTTATGATAAATACGGATATATGCAGGGCTGAGGAGAGCGGAGAAGTTTATCCTCCCGCTGATGCGGTTTCCGGCGGGGCGTTATCCGTATCAGATACGGATGAGAATGCCATAAAGCATAAAAATTTTCCTTATAAGTCGTATGAGATGTATAAAGGCGAGACTCTCAGGATAAGATTTAACGACTTGAAAAATGTAATAAAATGGAAGTCGGATAATAAAAAGGTTGCGGTGGTCAAAAAGGGTTATGTAACCGCGCTGAAAAAAGGAACTGCCGTGATAACGGCATATACCAAGGACGCCGTATACAGTATGGATATCAAAGTACTGCCTGCAAAAAAGAGCGTGATATACCTTACGTTTGACGACGGACCTTCGCTTACTTCAACTCCGAAAATACTGGATATACTTAAAAAGAACGACGTTAAGGCTACATTTTTTGTTCTTAATTATGACTCCGCAGGTGAAAAGCTCATAAAAAGGGAAGCAAGGGAAGGACACAAAGTAGCCATACATGGATATTCACACGATTACGGTGCTATATATAAGTCGAAAAAGGCTTATATGGATAATATCAATAAGCTTCAGGACAAAATATATAAAACTCTCGGACAAAGGACATGGATAACAAGGTTTCCGGGCGGAAGCTCCAATCTTGTGAGCAGACATTACAGCAAAGGCATAATGAGAAAGCTTGTTAAAACAGTCGATAAGAAAGGATACGCTTATTTTGACTGGAATGTGAGTTCCGGGGATGCGGGTGACGTACATACTTCAGGGCAGGTGTATCGCAGTGTGATAAGCGGTCTTAGGAAGAACCGTGAAAATGTTGTGCTTATGCATGATTTTTCGGGCAACACCAAGACCATTAACGCGCTTGATGCAATAATAAAATACGGCAGATCGCATGGTTATGAATTCCGCGCGATAAGCGACAGCACAGCGCCTGTGCATCATAATGTCCAGAATTAACAATATTTGCTAATATTACTTGCTATTTGGGAATAAAGAATATATACTAACTATTATAGTATGTGTTCAGACGGGAGGAATATTGTCCTGATGCGTGTTATAGCAGGAAAATCCAGAAGAATGACCCTTGCAGTTCCGGCAGGCAATGATGTGAGGCCTACTACTGACAGGATAAAAGAGACATTGTTTAATATAATACAGGCGGACGTATATGCGAGCAGGTTTTTGGATCTGTTCAGCGGAAGCGGGGGCATAGGGATAGAGGCGCTCAGCAGAGGAGCCGATGAAGCCGTATTTGTTGAAAAAAGCAAAGAAGCGCTAAGATGCATAGAGTATAACATAGAGCATACGCGCCTCGGAGACAATGCAGAAGTCCTTCCGATGGATGTATTAAGCGGTATACGTAATCTTTCGCGCAGAGGGAAATATTTCGATATCGTTTTTATGGATCCGCCATATGAACAGGATATGGAACTTCCAGTGCTTGAGGCGTTAGATAATTCGGGCATCATAGATGAAGATTCGCTGATCATAATCGAGACGTCGCTTCGTACCGACGAGGAACAGTTTAATGATCATAATTTCAGTATTGTACGCGTAAAGAAATATAAAACGAACCAGCATGTTTTTTTGAAATATAAAGATAAATAATAAAATATATAATGAGGAAGGTGCAGCAGAGATGAGTATTAGTAAGATTGAACAGTTGATAGAAGATATTTTTGATTTTGTTGAGAACAGCAAATCCCCGTTTGCCAATCCGAACAAAGTAACGCTTCAAAGAGACGAGTTATATGATATGCTCGACGAACTCAGGATGAGGACTCCCGAGGAGATAAAGAAATATCAGAAGATCATAGCAAACCGGGAAAGAATCCTTTCTGATGCCCAGAATAACGCAAACCTGATAATTGAACAGGCAAACAGCCGTGCGGCGGCCATTATCGATGAAAGCGAAATGGTCCATCAGGCCAATGTACGCGCAACGGAGATACTTAATGCTGCTGACAGCGAGGCGGACAGTATCATTGCAAGAGCAAACGAAGAAGCCGCCCAGATACGTACGGGAGCCATTCAGTATACATACGACCTCCTTACCAATGCAGAGAGCATAATGCAGAATGCATATAAGAGCACTAAGGCCAGATATGATCTTGTATTTGATGCGTTAAAGGAGGATCTTGATATTATAGAAAGCAATAAAAAGGAACTCGAGAGAGATCTTCCGAACAATATGATCTCTGAGATAGAAAATGAAAAGGAAGAAGATCTAGAGGAAAGTATAGATGCACTTCTTGAAGAGTAGAAAGGCGGCAGGATATATATGCAGACCCAGACTTTAGATCCTATAGATATCTTGATAGTAGACGACGATATGGTCAATCTTAAGCTTGCAGAGCGTATTCTTGGCGAAGAATACAGTATAATCACTGCAAGGTCAGGAAAGAAAGCGCTTGAGCTGCTTTCGGAGTATTGTCCGAAACTTATTCTGCTTGATCTTCATATGCCGGATATGGACGGCGAGATGACAATGAACGAGATACAGCAGAATGAGGAATGGGCTAAGATACCCGTTATCTTTTTGACTTCGGACAGCGCGCCTGAGACCGAACAGAAATGTTTTGATATAGGGGCTGCGGATTTTGTTGTCAAGCCTTTCGTGCCTGTAATCATGAAAAGCAGGATAAGCCGAATAATAGAATTCTACAGCATGAAGAATAATCTTGAGGATAAGCTGACCGAAAAAAGCAGGATCATTGAAACAGTATCGTTAAATTCGATCATGGCGATCGCCAATACTATCGATGCGAAAGATGCATATACAGCCGGACATTCCAGAAGGGTTGCCAAATGTTCGGAAGAGATAGCAAAGAAACTGGGATGGGATGAAAAAGATGTACAAAATATTTACCGTATCGGACTTCTGCACGATATAGGCAAGATCGGAGTGCCCGACTCGGTGCTCAATAAACCTACAAAATTAAACGATGAAGAATTTGCGCTTATAAAAAAGCATCCTGTTATAGGAAGCGAGATCTTAAAAGATATCAAGACGATACCCGGCGTTTCGGACGGCGCCAAGTATCATCATGAGCGTTATGACGGCAAAGGATACCCTTCCGGTTTAAAGGGGAAAGATATCCCGCTTTGCGCAAGGATAATCGCTATTGCCGATGCATATGACGCGATGACGTCTAACCGTATTTACAGGGCAAAGCTTCCCGACATGAAAGTCGTAAATGAGTTTATACGATGCACGGGCACGCAGTTTGACCCGGAGATAGCAGATGTATTTGTAGGTATGCTTAAAGACGGCTTCTGTATAGAAAATGAACACAGGAGAAGAAACGAAGATACAGGGAAAGTGATACCTGACTGGGCGTCGGAGAGCAGCGCGCTGCTTAACAAAGTCCTTCTTGATTATAATGAAGGAAAAGGTTCGGTAGATTTTCTGACAGGACTTAATAACAGGGGATACGGAGAGGCAAAGATAGGGAAACTGCTTTCCGAAGGACATAAAGGCGCGATGTTTGTAGTCGACCTCGATAATTTTAAGAGGATAAACGATACATACGGACATCTTATGGGAGATAAGGTGCTTAAAGTACTTGCATCAACACTGTCGTCAGATATATCCGACAAGGACGTTGCATGCCGTCTTGGCGGCGATGAGTTTGTATTGTTTTTGACGGATATAGTTGAGCGTGAAAAGATTGAAGAACATGCAAGGAATATAATGCACAAGTTTTCTGAAAATATGGCGGACGTAGAGTTAGAGTGCGGAGCAGGCATATATCTGTCTATAGGGATCGCTCTTAGCCCTTCTGACGGAAAAGATTTTTCAATACTGTATAATAATGCCGATAAAGCGCTGTACTATGTAAAGAAGAGCGGGAAAAATTCATACAGCTTTTTCAGGGATACATATACGGGCAAACTTAAGAACAGGCCGAACGCCGACCTCGATCATATCAGGTATGTCCTGGAGGGAAGAATGGATAACACGAGCGGCGCGTTCAAAATACAGTATGAAGATTTTCAGCAATTGTATAATTACCTTGCAAGATGCGTTAAGCGTAAAGGACAGATGGTACAGACCCTGTTATTTACATTTGGCAATGAAGGACGCGAATACCTGGATAATGCAGTATATGAAGAAGCTATGGAAGCGCTTGAGATAGCGATAGCATATTCGCTGCGTATGGTAGACGTAGGAAGCAGATACAGCAGCGTACAGTATATAGTTATACTTGTAGATACGAATTTAGAGAACGGAAGAAAAGTTGCGGAAAGGGCGATCAATCAGTTCTATAAGATATATTCCGGTTCGGGGATAGCGCTTTCATATGATATACAGACTATGACTATAAATTAACGGATAAGTATAATAAAGCATATTATTCCGCTTAATGCGGCGCATATGATCTTATGTATGAAATATACGGATATAGAAAGACCGGAGGCTTTTATGGCGCTTTTAGTCTGTAAGAGAGCGGATACGCCTCCGAATCCGCATATCGCGGCGGCAAGCACGCAGCCTGCGTGTACGGAAAAAGAAGGCGTGGCGCCATTAAGCAGGCTTAGGCCCGTCGTGATCTCAAGAAAGCCTGATATGAGTACGGAGATAATGTCGGGCAGGGGCAGAAGCAGGATGATGTTTGCCGCAATGGAGAATATTATTATGTACGCCCCTATCATAAGAAGTACTTCGCAGCTTTTCATAACAACCTGTTCAAATAAAGAATATAAAGATATATTACCTGTCTTATATGAGGCAGGTATTTTATTTGCCGGCTCATATGGAAACAGGCCGCCTTTTTTATATACCGTCCTGTAAAAGATATTTACCATAAAAGCCGTGATCATTGACGCGGATATGACAGACAGCCATATGACGTATTTTCCCGCGGCGTCTTTAAGGCAGTAACAGGAGACGTAGCTTATCATAAATACAGGGCTTGCATTATTGCAGAATATCATAAGGATCTGACCGTTTGTTTTGGAAATCCTGCCGCGCCTTATCATTTCGCCTATAGTCATGGCTCCCGCGGGATATCCTGACAGCATGCCAACGAAAACAGGATAAAAAGGCATTAACCTGTCCGGACAGAGATTAAGATCTATGATAAGCCTTGTTACGACAAAAAACGGAAACAGCGTCGGGACGATAGTATCAAACCACAAAAGGATGCCGCTTTTTGCCCCGCGAACGCATACGCCGGGAATTGTTATCAGAAGTATGAGCGATACAAATATTGTTATTAATAAAATAATATGCGAGTATTTTTTCATACCATAATTATATGATATATATAAAATTATATGATCATCAGCCCATGGGTGTATTCGTTTTTTAAAGAGGAAGGACTGCTTATATTAAGGCTGTTTAGTATATAACGGTAAATATCTGCCGAGCGTATATCTTCGTCAAACAGCATTTTGCTATAGTCTGAGGTTATGATGTTTTTTGCGGCGGCAGGCTTTGTTATTACAGGAACGGAAGAGTTATTTATAAGTGATTTCATAAGTTTTTCGGAACCTTTTTTGAAACCAAGTACCCTTATATATGGAACGGGGTACTTTTCATTGAGCGGATTTTGGCTGAAAGCATCGTATTTTCTGATTCCAAGCATTATATGGGTGAGGGCGCGCATAACTCTTGTATGGGTAAGCTGTTTTGATTTTATAAGCGCAGCAAAGGATTCAAAACCGGAAAAGCAGGCAAGATTTCTTTTTATCCTGTTTGCGATATCGCCGCTTACGTCAAGATACTCATCCAAAGAACCGGAATTATTCTGAAGCTGGGAGTACAGTATGCCCGAAAAATCGTTTGCGGTTATTATATTATCCGGAAGAAGGTCGTATGCGGCGGCAGGAATGTAATTTTTAAGGCGTTTTATATCGTTATTTTCCGATATATATTTTCGTATGGCGGCGGCGCTGCATATGCCGTCGTTGTTTTCCGAAAGATTTTCTGAAAGATATCCGCTTCCGGTTCGTTTTATAGTATGCGCGGTGATGCTAAAAGCTTTGCATGCGCGAAGATATTCGATAGCGAGTATGTTATTCGGGGTATATGAAATATCGGTTATGCCGGAGCATATTAAAAGCGCTTTCTGCCTTGCGGCAGGATATGACATGCCGGCTTTTATGGAAGTTTTTAAAACTGACAGATATTCGGCAGGTTCGTCTGAAAGGATATCGGATATCTTATTTAGCGTATCAAGAGAGCCGTCTTCGCTTCCAAAGCATATATCGGTAACGATTCCTAAAGAAGCAAGCGTATTTACCGCGGATACTGCGAATCCTTCCGCGCTTGAAGCCGCATACCTTACCGGAAGTTCAATTACGATATCGCAGCCCGCAAGAAGAGCCATTTTGGCGCGCAGATACTTATCGCAGCACGCAGGTTCGCCGCGCTGCGTGAAATCTCCGCTCATCACGCATATTATATGATCGGCATTACATATATCGCGTGTCTGTTTGATATGATATAAATGTCCGTTATGAAGCGGATTGTATTCGCATATGATGCCCGCAGCTTTCATACAGCAGCTCCTTTGCAATAATATTGTCTATTTTATCAGTTATATTTTTTATGGTCAATAATCATAGACAAATATTTTCAGTTGGCGTATAATGGTTGTTGTTTGTAAAGAATATTTTTCAGGAGGTTAATTTAGTATGAAAGTTTTGGTTATTAATTGCGGCAGTTCTTCATTAAAGTACCAGCTTATAGATTCTGATACCGAAAAAGCGCTTGCTGCCGGAATATGTGAGAGAATAGGAATAGAAGACGGCGTATTCAAGTATGAGCCGGCAGGAGGGGATAAGGTTGTTATAAATAAAGACATGCCCGATCATGAAGTTGCGGTGCGCATGGTCCTTAACGCATTGGCAGATCCTTCGTACGGGGTTGTAAAGAGCCTTGATGAGATTGACGCGATAGGACACAGGGTAGTCCACGGCGGAGAAAAATTCGCATCGTCGGTAAAGATTGATGACGAAGTGATCAAGGCTATTGAAGAGTGCAATGAACTTGCGCCGCTCCATAACCCTGCCAATCTCATCGGTATCAAGGCGTGTCAGGCGATCATGCCGGGCGTTCCGAATGTCGCGGTTTTTGACACCGCATTTCATCAGACGATGCCAAAGAAAGCATATCTGTACGGACTTCCTATTGAATATTATGATAAATATAAGATACGCCGTTACGGATTCCACGGAACAAGCCACAGCTATGTATCAAAAAGGGCGTGCGAGGTTATCGGTCTTGACCCGAAAAACAGCAAGATAATAGTATGCCATCTCGGAGGCGGCGCAAGCATAAGCGCTGTAAAGAACGGAAAATCAGTAGATACAACAATGGGACTTACTCCTCTTGAGGGCCTTATAATGGGAACGAGAAGCGGCGATATCGACCCTGCGATAATAGAATTCATTGCTCATAAGGAAAATAAGAACATAGATGAGATAATGAATATACTTAATAAGAACTCCGGTGTATACGGATTGTCCGGAAAGGTATCAAGTGATTTCAGGGATCTTGATAAGGCTTCGAATGAAGGAAACGAGCTTGCAAAACAGGCGGTAGAAGTGTTCTGCTATAATGCCGCTAAGTATATAGGCGCTTACATAGCCGTAATGAACGGCGTGGATGCGATCATATTTACCGCGGGACTTGGCGAGAACGACCATGTTGTAAGAAAGCAGATCATGAGTTATTTTGGATATATGGGAGTTAAGATTGACGAAGAGAATAATAAAAAGCGTTCAGAAGAAGTTATGATATCGACTCCGGATTCAAAAGTAAAAGTATATATAATCCCTACCAATGAAGAGCTTGCGATAGCGAGAGAAACGGTAGCGCTTATATAAAATAAAGTTGTTGACAAAACACATTTTACCCAGTATAATAGGTGAGGTGTGAGCGGAGTTAATGCTGTAATTCCGCAATAGTTTGTTAGGAGGTGTAATAGAATGTCAATATGTCCTAAGAATAAATCATCTAAGTCAAGGAGAGATAAAAGACGTGCTAACTGGAAGATGACAGCACCTAATCTTGTAAGATGCAGCAAATGCGGAGAACTTATGATGCCGCACCGCGTATGCAGAAGCTGCGGTTCATACAACAAGAAGGAAGTTATCCAGATGGCAGAAGAAGCATAAAAAATATGACTGCAGAAAGCCTGTTATTGTATGATAGCAGGCTTTTATTTTTTTATATAACCTGTCTGTAGTAAGTAAGGAGCCATTCGGTATCCTTATACATATTGTCAGTAAGTTCAATAAAATGATCCTTTGAAGTATAATCTTTTCGGAAGATACGCATATCAGCGGAAAAACAGCCGGATTTTATTACCGGTATGAATACTCCGTCTTTTGAAACATAACATTCTGATTTTTTTGCTTTCCTTCTTACGGAAGAATCTGTATATACAGCAACGCTTTTGTGCATTACGGTGTGTTCCTCGGTCATGTAATAATAGTCTTTATAATCGGTAAAATAGTAGTTTAGCGCAGTTGTAAATATAGGTATTGTAAGAGTTATCCGGTCCATAAAAAACGATATCTTTATTGCTCTGCCGGTATCTGAAACCGGTATTTCGTATGAAAAACTGTAATTTTCGCACAGGCGGCAGTTATATGTAACTATAATATCGGAATCATCTTCGGAGGATGATATGTTATCTACGGTTATAGGAAGGTTTGCAAGTTCTTTTAAAAACAAAAGCGAGGCAACCTGCGAGAGACCGGTTATATCTTCGTAATTGTGCAGAAGGAGCAGTTTAAGGAGCATATCGTTTTCTTTTATAAGATATTTGTTCTGCATATATTCCGCGTATACGCTTATAAGCTGTCCGCCGTCAAACGTATCGTCCCTGTCAAGACCTATATATGCTTCAAAGGACTTGAGTTTTTTATCCGGAAGCTTAAGGAGCGCGGCGTATTTACGGAGAGATGTATACAGGTCCACGCTTTTAAGGTTTCCTAAAGGCGCGGTATTTAAACGGTGCCGTCTGCATTTTTTCCGGATAAACGGTATATCAAAAGCGGCGCCGTTATAATGCATGATGACCTTATAGGATTTTATGAAATCGATAAAACTTATGAGCATATCTTTTTCACTGTTATAATCATCTGCAAACCACTGGATCACTTTAAATGAATCAAATGAATCGCCTTCATAAAATCCTGCGCCGATAAGGTATATATTTGCGGTATCGGCCGAAAGACCGGTAGTTTCTATATCAAAAAAACATATTTCGTTAAGGCTGTATTCGTTATATGGATAAAAGTCCCATGCGCCGTCTACCGGGGATATCATATCGGCAAGGGAAAAAGTATGCGTGTATGTAACCATGATAAAGCTCCTTTGTATTTTATACGTACAGTATAGCAGAAAAAACAGATTTTTGCTTGACTGTTTTTTAGCGGTGTGCTAGTATAGGCATAATTTAATATTGATAACAATCGGGATATGGTCGATCCTGCGATCGTTAATAGGGAATCCGGTGCAAACCCGGAGCAGTCACCACTACTGTTACACGGACTAAGAAGCGTATATGCCACTGGCGAATGCCGGGAAGGCGCTTTGAGGGATGATGTGGAGTCAGGAGACCTGCCATAACCTGAATAAAGTTTCTTTTTCCGGGTGAGGAAAAATTTCTTTTTTGTTAGAAGCATGATAGAGAGGTATATCCGTATATCTTTCGTATTTTTAGCGTGCTTATGTAAAGCGGAGGTTATTATGCATATAAAACTCTGTAAGATATGTAAAAAGAGAATATTTATCCTTATTCTGGCATTGGTTTCAATGGCAGAATTTTTTTTGCTGTATAAGGACAGGTGCAGCGCGTCTGAACAATATGATATAAAAAATGTGATAGAGAGCTGTTTTGATGCGCGCGAGGATGAAAACGGCAATGTCCTTTACGGGGATGCGCTGCTTGCGGCAGGAAGCACGGATGGCGACTGGCTGGCTTTTGCCTGCGGACGCTATGAAAAAGACGATGCGTATGAAATGTATCTTGGCGCGCTTAAAGATTATGTTGCTTCGTGTTATAGGAAAAACAGCTACGGGCTTAACCGCAGCAAGGCTACTGAGTGGCATAGGATCGCGCTTGCCGTTCTTGCCTGCGGCGGAGATCCTGAGGCGTTTGGTACGGATGCGGAAGGCAAAGATATTAACCTTATTGCCGACGGCACATATGGCTGTATGATCGGAGAGCCGTGGAAACAGGGATTAAACGGCGCGGCTTATGCGCTTATAACACTTGATTCAAGACAGTATGCCATACCTGACGGCGCTCTTTATACGAGAGAAGACTGCATTGATCATATACTTGGAAAAGAGATTGCGGACGGCGGCTTTTCACTTGATGGGAAAGAAGCCGACGCTGATGTTACCGCTATAGTACTTCAGTCGCTTGCGCCTTATTATGATACTATGCCCGAAGTGAAAGAAGCAGTGGACAGGGCGCTTGATAAGCTGTCTTTGATGCAGCTTTCTTCAGGTGACTTTGAATCATACGGAAACGGCAGTGTCGAGAGTACCGCGCAGGTACTTACTGCGCTTACCGCGCTTGGAGTAGATGTACTTTCTGATGAAAGGTTCATAAAAGAGGGAAATACGGTAATAGACGGGCTTATGATGTATTTTGATGAAGATAAGAAAGGTTTTTGCCATATACTGGGAGATGACGTAAATGAAATGGCAACCGCCCAGTCGTTATATGCGCTTATAAGTTATATGAAATATAAAGACGGAAGCGGAAGGCTTTATGATTTTACAAAAAAAGAGCTTGATACAAATCAGACAGCGCAAGATCCCGGGATACAGGCGCCGCCTTCTGTAACACAGACGCCGCCTGCTTCGGCGCAGATACCGCTTCCCGCGGCGCAGACACAGTCTCCTAAGGAGCGGGAGAGCGCATCTAAAAAGTCGTATGCCGCAGGAAAAAAGACGCAGACGGATACTTCAAAAAAAGATAAAGGATCCGATCATGCGCCAAAGAAAAAGACCGTTAAAAAAGTTGAGACAGTGACAAAAATCATTAAGAGCAAGGATATTACAATAAGGAAAAAGGCAGCATATGTAACTAAAAAAGAGCTTGATAAGATAGCGGGAACCGAACATAACCTCAAGATAATAACAAAAACAAAAGACGGGATACCATATAAGGTTACGTTTAACGGAAAAGATATCTTAAAGGCATCCGATATGGATCTTCGCATGAAAAGTAAGAGCAGGTATGAAAATGAGATTAGGAGCGCCGCCGAAAATCCGTATATCATGTCGGTAAAAACCAAAAACGGATTAAAATGCGATGCTTTTATTGAACTTTGCGCAGGTTTAAAAGACGGGGAATACCTTCTTATGAAATATGACGCAAAGGAAAAAAAGCCCGTATTGATAAATAAGATAAATTCAAAAAATAATGTACTGAGATTCGTGATCAGTTCAGGCGGAGAGTATTTTGCCGCAAAGAAAGTAAAATTAAGCGCGGCGTCTGAAACCGCCGCTGCGGATAACGAAGGAACTTCCGAAGGAAAATCGGATATATTTGTGCCGCCCAAAGTAAAAGAGACGTCTGAAAAGGCGCCGAAAAGTATGTTTATCACAGTACATATTGTCATATCGATAATCGTGATCGCTTTATCGGCTCTTATGATAGGCACGGCGGTATACCGGAAAAAAACCGAGGGCAAGGAGATATAGGAATTGAAAAAAATAAAACTTATATTGATATGTATATTTTTGTTTGCGTTTGTTTCGGGGTGCGATATCGGCGACGATATTGCAGATGTTTCAGCTACTATGGAAATACAGTCTGAAAATACCGAAAAGCCCGGAGAAACTGATGTCAAAAAAGAACCTGAGGATGAATACATAGACGTTGATTCGGTAGCAGACGCGGATACGGATTATGATAAATACGATATGGACCCGGATAAAAAGGTAAGCGAAAAAAAAGTTACCGAAAAAAAAGCTGCGGTAAAGAATACCGAAAAGAAAAAGAGTATCCTCGATATGTACGATACAGAACCTGTCCCGGAGGGAAAACCGGAGCCTGTTGAACCCGAGGACGCCGTAATCAATAAGGACGACGTACATACATGTACTCTTACGATAGACTGCAAAACGATATTTGACAATATGGATGATTTCGATGAAAAAAAGATCGAAATACTCCCAAAGGACGGTATTATCCTTGAAAAGACGGAAGTTACTTATTCAAGCGGCGAATCCGTGTTTGATATATTGCTGCGGGAAACAAAAAACAGGCATATCCATATGGAATATTCGTTTACGCCGTTATATAACAGCAGCTATATAGAAGGCATAGCCAATCTGTATGAATATGACTGCGGGGAACTTTCGGGCTGGATGTATCTGGTAAACGGATGGTCTCCTAATTACGGCCTTAGCAGATATCAGGTTTCGGACGGGGATAATATAGAAATCAGATATACGTGCGATCTTGGGGCAGATCTGTAAAGGCGGGATAATATGAGAAATCAATTTGAAAACAGACATCCCTTGACGCAGTTCGTATATTTTATGATGGTATTTGGCATATCGGTATTTGTCATGCATCCCGTGATCACGGGAACAGCGTTTGTGTCTGCGGTAATCCTCGGAGTCGTTATAGACCGAAAGCGATTTTTAAAAATGCTTTTTTGTCTTTACATACCGGCGGTTATTATAGGGATAATGATCAATCCGCTGTTTTCGCATGAAGGGATAACTATATTATGGTATTTCCCGGATGGCAATCCGCTCACTTTGGAATCGATAATATACGGCATAATGTCGGGGATAATGATAGGAAGTATCTTTGCGCTGTTTTTTTCGTTTAATAAGATCATGACGTCGGACAGGATAATGTATCTGACAGGATGCGTCTTCCCGCATATCTCGCTTATCATTGCCATGGCTTTAAGGTTCATACCGGAATTTAAGCATCATTTATCGGAGGTCCTTAATGCGCAGAAATGTATCGGAAAAGGCGTTAATGAAAAAAATGTATTTAATAAGGTAAAGAACGCCTGCGCCATTGCGCAGATCATGGCGACGTGGGCATTTGAGTCTTCGGTGGAAAGATCGGACGCGATGCGGGCAAGGGGATACGGACTTCGGAGAAGGAGCCGCTATGTGCCGTTTCAGATGACAAAATGGGATATCATACTGATGATATTTATGCTTATTACGGGAAGTATTGTAATATACAGCCTTATATCCGGCGGCGTATATGTCTGGTACTATCCTTATTTTAAAATAAACGAGGCCGGAGGGTATGCATATATAGTTTACTTTTTATACGCTGCAATGTGTATGCTGCCGGTTTTTGATATATTGTTGGAGGAAGCCGTATGGAAATCTTTACGATCAAAAATCTGACATTTAAGTATCCGCAAAGTAAAAATTATGCGCTCGATAATATAAGCATTACTGTAAATAAAGGAGAGTTTCTGCTGCTATGCGGGAAATCCGGGTGCGGCAAGACTACGCTCATAAGGCAGATGAAGGCTGTTCTTGCGCCCGCGGGAGAAAAGAGCGGGGAGATATATTACAAGGGGAAGCCTTTATGCGATGTGCCGGAGAGGATTGCCGCGCAGGAAATAGGCTATGTAATGCAAAACCCCGACCGTCAGATCGTAACCGATAAGGTATGGCATGAACTTGCTTTCGGGCTTGAGAACCTCGGATATAAAAATTCGGCAATAAGGATACGCGCAGCGGAAATGGCAAGCTATTTCGGGATACAGAACTGGTTTCATAAGGATGTAAAAGAACTTTCGGGCGGACAAAAGCAGATACTCAACCTTGCGTCTGTTATGGCGATGCAGCCTGGGGTGATCATACTTGACGAGCCGACTTCCCAGTTGTGTAACATAGCCGCGCAGGAATTCCTTGCGCTTCTTAAAAGGCTTAATGACGAGCTTGGAATTACCGTGATCATAATCGAACACAGGCTTGAGAATGTATTTGCGATGTGCGACAGGGCGGCAGTTATGGATAAAGGAAAGATAATATCCATAGGAAGCCCGCAGCAGACGATACATAATATTAAAGATGATGATTTCTTTGACGCAATGCCGGTCCCGGTAAAAATATGCGCATCTCTTGGCGCGCCGGAATATAATGTCCCGGTAAACGTAAACGAAGGAAGATGCTTCCTTGAAAAATACCTTAAAGGAAAAGCGCTTCCCAACGCAGACGATACATATTATAAAGAATTTGGCGGGGATAATATAATCGAAGCGTCGGATGTATGGTTTAGATATGATAAGAACGGCGAAGACGTGCTTAAAGGACTGAACTTAAGCGTAAAGAAGGGAAAGCTTACCTGCGTGCTTGGCGGAAACGGCACCGGAAAAACTACCATGCTGTATACTTTGTGCGGACTGTATAAGCCGTACAGGGGAAAGATTACGGTTAAGGGCAGGAATATAAAAAAATGGGGGAGCGGATTATACGGGAAAGTGATAGGCGTGCTCCCGCAGGATCCGACCGCATTGTTCAGAAGGGATAATGTATATGAAGATATATCAGAGTGCGCCGCAGGAGCCGAAAATGCAGATAAAAAAATTGAAGAGATAAGCAGGTTCCTTGATATCACAGATATATTGGATGAGCACCCGTATGACTTAAGCGGAGGCGAACAGCAAAGATGCGCACTTGCAAAAGTACTTCTTACTGAACCCGAGATACTTATACTGGATGAGCCCACAAAAGGTTTTGACGGATTCCATAAAAGAAAACTGGCGGAGATATTTAAAACACTGCTTGACATTGGGATAACGGTACTTATGGTATCGCATGATATAGAATTCTGCGCCGAATATGCAGATATATGCGCGCTCTGTTTTGACGGCGGCATTACCGTATCGGGAAATGTAAAGGAATTCTTTTCGGGAAACAGTTTTTATACTACGTCGGCTAACAGGATGGCAAGGGAATATTTTCCTTATGCGGTAACTGCAGAGGAGGTAAAAGAGTTATGCATTACTACCTGATATCGGCAGTCATAATAATATTGTCAATGGTTCCGTTTTTTCTCATGTTTGAAAGAAAAAGGCCGCAGGCAAGGGAAATAGTGCTTATAGCAGTACTTGTTGCGATAACGGTAATTTTGCGTTCGATATTTTTTATGATCCCGTTTTTTAAGCCGATGCTTGCTATGGTTATAATAAGCGGCGTCGGATTGGGATACGAGACGGGGATGCTTACGGGTACGTTGTCTGCATTTATATCAAATTTTATATTCGGACAGGGACCGTGGACGCCGTGGCAGATGTTCGCTATGGGGCTTACAGGGTTACTGGCAGGGGTTATTTTTTCAAAAAATTATACATACGAAAAGAAAAAATATCATGTATGCATATTTGGAATAATTGCAGCCGTCCTGATATACGGTGTGATCATGGATACGGCGTCGGTTCTTATGTATACCGGTGAAGTTTCCTTTAAAGCGTTTATGGCAGCTTATATAAGCGGAATACCGATAAATCTGATACATGCTTTATCAACTGTTATTTTTTTGGCGCTTTTGCAGAAAAGCATGATAAAGAAGCTTCAGAGAGTAAAGATGAAATATAAGATATGATATTTTTATGTATAGAAGGGGAGAAATTTATGAAAACAAAATTTTTAAAAAAAAGATTTAAAAGGATTGCCGCATATATTCTTACCACAGCATTATTTGCGTCGGCGGCATTTCCTCAGGGAACCTGTGCAGTGTATGCGGAAGAGATATCGGCTGATAGTACCGCGGAGGATGATGCCGCGGCGGTAAAAGCGGCAAAGGCATTGATCACATGGAAATATATAAGCGGCGGCAATGCGGCAATGTCTAAAATAAGCGAAGATCTGTATCTGCCGACATCCATTCCGGAATATGACGGGCTTAGCATTACGTGGGAGAGCAGCAATCCATCCGCGATTACTGCTGAGGGAAAAGTAACCCGCCCCGCTTACGGCGAAAAAAATATTTCCGGGATTAAACTTACAGCGCATATACAGTGCGGCGGCGAAAGCGGCAGTAAGAGTTTAAGTTCTCTTACGGTAATTGCGATTACGGATAACGAAGTAAACCTTGATAAGGATATGGCATGGCTGAGCGACGTCTGGAGTGTGGAAAACAACTTATCTTCAGGCATAAGCGAATCCATAGAACTGCCCGATAAAGGAATGTTCGGTACCGCTATCAAGTGGACGTCGCAAAATACAAGGGTGATCGAAAGCGACGGTACAATATACAGACCGGCTCCGGGCGAAGAACCGAAACAAGCTGTACTTACGGCTGTGCTTACCGCAAAGATAACAACTTCGGCGACGCCTGTATACGAACAGACTGTAGATATACCGGTAACTGTTCTTCCGTGGACCGAAGAGGAAAGAAAAGCAGCGGATGAGAAAATAGGCGCTTTAAATGATATTATTGACGAAATGGGTATACCGGACAGGGTAAATAAGAATAACCAGTCCGAAGTTACCGGGATAGTAGTTCCAAAAAGGGATGAGATAAACGCGGCGTATGAAGCGGCAAGGGCCTGCGGGGTAACTGAACAGGAACTTAAAAATCTTCCGTCATACAAAAAATATCTTTCGGCCGAGGCGAGTCTAAGGAAACTTCCGAAGACGATAACGGTTTCGATAGCTGATGTTTCAAAGGAAGGGGATTCCTATACTTACAGCGGGGATTATTTCTTCCCTAAGACAAAGATCGTAATTGCGGGAAATGACGAAGGTGAGGCGTCAAATGATGTAGCCTCTGTGCTTACCGGACTCAGCAATAAAAATTATGCGGGTCTTTTTACCTGCACGGTGAGCGCAAGCATAGTAATAACCATTAACGGCGTCAGGATAGGGAGCAGCGGGGATTACAGCTGGCGCTATGCGGTAAACGGAAAGGATATGAGAAAGATCTCGGGCGTATCGTCGGCAAAAAGCCAGACGCTTGAGCACGGGGATAACCTTGTAATATATTATACAACAGAAGAAGGCTCAGAACAATTCTGTAAAGGGGATTATACAGAAGGGCTTCCTGAGTCGTCGCCTGTTGAATATGATTTTGCGAACTCAGAGATAATTGATGCAAACGCTATTACATACGAGCAGCTTCTTGGAGAGAATACCGATCGTTTTTCGGTAACGGATAAGCTTACGCTTCCGGTTAAAGGAAAATGCGGAAGCAAGATAACATGGAGTTCTGACAGTAATGCGGTCTCTGCGCTTACGGGTGAAGTAACAAGAGGAAATTCCGACAAAGCGGTAACGCTTACTGCTTTGGTTTCATGCAGGTCAAAGGAACAGACAAGATCCTTTGAATTTATCATAAAAGGGGCATATGAAAGCAAAGATGAAAAGACGTTAAATTATGCGGCGGATATGCTTACGCTGTCCGAATATACTAAGATTGCCGGGGATATTAATCTGCCTGACAAAGGCTTTGGCGGCGCAAATATTACATGGAGCAGCAGTAATAAGGAAGTGCTTTCTGATACGGGGAAAGTAACAAGGCCCGAACAAGATACTAAAGTAACGCTTACAGCCACGCTTGGAATAGGTAAGTTAAGCAAAATAAAAGAATTTGAAGTAACCGTTCTTAAAAAAGCTGATACCGATGCGGATAAGCTTGCCTATGACAAAGAAAACCTTACTTTTGATGCGATACGTGGGGAAAATGTTTCGGAAGATAATATAAAAAGCAATCTTATGCTTCAGAAAACAGGTATTATGGGAAGCAGTATAGCCTGGTCTTCTGATAATCAGGCGATAGATGAAAACGGAGCCGTAAAAAGGTCTGACAGCGATGTTAAAGTAAATCTTAAAGCAAAGCTTACATATGGCAGCCTTAGTGATAATGTGACTTTTGAACTGACACTCCCGGGCATGGACGATAAGGAAAAAGCTTTGGAAGCGGCAAAAGAAGCAATAGCGGCGCTTCCTGATGCACTTACCGTATCCGTATATGACCGCGCGAAAACAGAAGAGCTTGTAAAACAGGCGGAGTCATTGGTAAATGAAGCAGCCGCACAGGGAAATGACAGACAGGATATAGATAATATCGGGCTTCTTGATGCAGTAAGGAAAAAGCTTGATAATCTTCCGGTATCAATTACATTCAGCATAGTGGGAGCGGATGTTTATAACAAAAGAATAACAAAGTACAGGTGGTTTGTAGAACGTTTAAAACTGCTTGTACCTGCAAAAAGCAGCGTAGCTGATATCACGCAGGCTATGATAAAGGGTTATGACAGCATACGGCCGGGTTCGGGATCGGGATATTACGGTTCAATCTTAGGTCTTTCCCAATTTGACGCCGGAAGCGGAAGCGGATGGATATACGGAGGAAGCGGAGCAGGGATCAATACCTCAAAAGGCGGAAAGGAATCTTACGTAGATGAGGGAAGCGTTGTATACTGGAAATTTACCGGAGATTCAGACGTTGTATTTGACAGTGAAGAGTTCCCTATGTATACTCCGTATGATTCAGAACATCCGATAGATAAAAATCTTGTGCCAGATACCAATATAGAAGGGCTTAGATCGCTTATAAGACAAGCGGAAGGAATGTCCGGAGAAGATTACAGGGATTACGGACCGTATAAAGGCAGCCGGGATAATCTTAAGAAAGCGCTTGAAAACGCGTATAAGGTTGTGGATGCATCCGATACCGCGCTCGGATATGAAGTATCGGAAGCCATGGACAGATTGTCTGCAGCAATAGACGGTATGCAGCCTGTGACCGCGGATAAAACTGAGCTTGCAGACATTGTTGAAACTGCAGAAAGCCTTAATAAAGATGATTATTACGAAGTCACATGGAAAGAATTTTCGGATGTTTTATCGCAGGCGAAAGATGTTTTATATGATGATTACGCAGAGACGTCTATGGTATCATATATAATGGAACTTCTGAAATCTGCGGCTGACAGGCTTATTTTAAAATCAGAAGCAGATAAAGGAAAACTTATAAAGCTGCTTGACGAATGTGAACAGTACAAAGCCGAATATTATTCAATAAGCGATTGGAACGCATTAAGGAACGCTGTGAAGATAGGTTATGAAGTATTTGAAGATGCAGGCGCTTCTGATGAAGATGTGGCAGAAGCATGTGAAAACCTGCAGATTGCGGTCAACAACCTTGTAAGCGTATCGGGCGCGGAAGTATTTGGAAACAGGGTGATGCTTACAGCCGTATCAGACTGGCAGAATACTTCTGAATCCTGGAATGTATTTGATATGCAGTTAATGGGTCATGCCGCAGATGTAAACGAAAACGGTTATCTTATGAATATAGCTGCAATGTTTGAAGGTAATATTACAGCCGTGACAGAGCTCGAAAGAGAAGCAGTTGTCCTAACTTCACTTGGATATGACGTTACCGATATCGCTTTGTCTGATGGAAGTAAGGTGAATATGATCGAGCGCATTAACAATATGCTCAATATGGAAACCGATACCGTAAACGCCATTGTATGGGCTCTTATTGCGCTTGATTGCGGTGATTATGAATATAAAGATGATGCCTTAAGAAAACAATTAATAGAAAAGATTTTAGCGCTTCAGCATGAGGATGGAAGCTGGTCTGTTGAACAGGAATATGATCCGGACGTACCGGTAACGCAAAATCTTGATATGACGGCGATGGCTGCTGTCGCGCTTTCTTCTTATAGTAATGAAGAAAAGGTTGATATCGCCTTAGAAAAGGCATTTGCACTTATGAAAGAATACAATGCCTTTTTGTCGGGGGAACCGTCGGTAAACAAGGGAAACAGCAATACGACGGCAATGGCAATGATAGCCTATGCGGCGGCGCCGGATTATGACAGGACAACACTTGGATATTTAAAAACCGGAGGACTTAGATATTATATAACGGATAATAACAGACTCGGTTATACCGATGATACCGCCGAAAACCTTATGGCAACCGAACAGGGAGTGCGCGCGTACGCGGCATACAGCCTTCTTTCTGAGAATAATGACGAAGCGGTAAATATATACCGATTAAAAACGCCGGTAAAGAAACTGATCCTTCCTAAAGCAGATATGCCTGTTATAGATACAGATTTAACAAACCGGACTACAACTGATGAAACAATATCTTTTAATGTTAACGCAGCTACTTCTGACGGACAAAAAGCAGCCATACAGGTGCTTGTAAATAAAAAGAGCATTTATGAGGAAAACGGACTTTATACGGCGGAACTTATTGAAGGCATCAATGAGATTGAGATAACGGCAGTAGGAGCTAACAATGCCGTATCAAAAAGCTATTACAGCATTATCCGTATAAAAGAAGAAGATAATAAGATCACGGTAAGATTCTCGCTTTATGGGGATGACAAACATGGTGAGAGCGGACATACGGCATACAGGATATGGATCGCGCCGGAAAGCGTAACGATACCAAAAGGTTCATCTGTAAGATATCTGTTTGAGATCATGCTGAATAAATACGGCATAACATATGAAGCCGAATCCGCATATGTCCCGGGTATCAATGATCTGTGGGAATTTGATAACGGAAGCATGTCGGGATGGCTGTATATGGTAAATAATACAAGCCCGCAGGTTGGCTACAGTGAATATATATTAAATGACGGCGATGAAGTGCAGTGGTATTATACCGATGATTTCTTAAATGACGACGGAAACAGGGCGGATGCAAAACCGGCGGACGCTGATAAACCGGATATAACAAAAGCGCCGGATGAGACGCCGGGACCTGAACCTACAAAAGAACCGACGGATGCGCCTGATATAACGAAGGCGCCAGAAGCTTCTAAAGAACCGACGGATGCGCCGAAGGCTTCAAAAGAGCCGGCGGATGCAAAACCTTCAGAAAATCCGGTTGTTCCGCCTGTGGATAGTGTCAAGGAAGACGCAGGACTTAAAAAGGGAGATATAATAAAAGATAAAGCTTCCAAAGCTTACTACAAAGTCGTTTCCGTAAATGCAGGCGTTAAAGTTAAGTATCTGCGAAGCAGCAAAAAAAATCCGAAGAAGTTAATGATACCTTCATCAATAATATATGCCGGAAAAACCGTATGCAGGGTAACCGGGATTGCAAAAAAAGGATTCAGCAAGCTGCGGAAAATGAAAAAAACCGTGATAATAAAAGTACCTAAGGCAAAATATAAGTACTATAAGAAGCTCTTTAAGAAGAAAAAAGTAAAATGTAAGGCGGTAAAAATGTAATATTTGTTATTTGCTTTTCTGTATGTTATAATCTTCGTATATATATTGTGCGGGTGATTGTATGGAAGACGGCAGACAGAATTTAAAAGAGCTGTATAAGACGCGTAAAGGTATATTGAAGGAAGCTTCGATAACCAATATTAAAGGACGGGTAAAGAATAATATCAGCGGATTTTTAAGGGCTGTTGTCATTGGTCTTATTATACTTGTCCAGATATTGATTATACTGACGCTTCCTTTGTTTTTGAGACAGTATACGGCGTTCTTTTATTTCATCCTTGAAGTGGCAAGCTTTTTTGTGGCGGTAGGGCTTATCAACGCCAATAAAAATGCGTCCTTTAAGGTGGCGTGGATGGCAATAACGCTTTTGCTTCCTGTTTCGGGACATATCATGTATTATCTGTGGGGAAGGAGAAGCAGCAGGAAAAAACTTTTTGAGAATACGGAGCTTAAGATAGAGGAGAGTTACCCGTATATTGAATTTGATTCCGGATGCGAAGAGGATTTTTATAACGAACATCCCGAATTAAAGGGACTGTCAAAATATTTGAAAAGTTATAAGTTCCCGCTGTACAGGAACAACAAGGCGAAATACTACAGGATGGGCGAGGATGTTTTCAAGGATATTTTTCAGGATATCATAAATGCAAAAAAGTTCGTGCTCCTGAATTTCTTTATAGTTGCGGACGGCGTGCTTTTGGATATGCTCCACGATATACTCCTTAAGAAAGTAAAGGAAGGCGTGGAAGTGATTTTCATATATGATGATTTTGGCGGCATGATAAGGACCGACAAGCATTTTTGCAGGAAGTTAAACGAAGAGGGGATAAGGACGATATTATTTAACCCTATCCATAAATATACCGATAAACTTATAATGAATTACAGGACGCACCAGAAGATCGTTGTTATAGACGGAAATATAGGATATACCGGGGGCTTTAATATTGCCGATGAATATGCTAATCTTATAGAGAGGTTCGGAGTGTGGAAAGACTGCGGAATCCGTATTGAAGGAGACGGCGTATGGGGGCTTACAATGACTTTCCTGCAGGTGCTCAGTATATGCCGGCCTAAAGAGAGCGTGGATTACAACAGATACAGGCCGGATAAGATACCGGATAAGAACAACTGCTACTGCCATGTGATTGCAGACGGGCCTTATCCGTATGATGCGCATATAATGGAGAGCACATATAAACAGATCATTGCAAGCGCAGACAGATACGTGTATATAATGACTCCTTACCTTATTTTGGAAGAGCATATGATACAGACGCTTAACGAAGCGGCAAAAAGGGGAGTTGACGTAAGGATCATCACGCCAAAGATCCCTGACAAAAAGAAGGTATATAAGCTTACGCAGTATAATTACGGGCCGCTTCTTGGCGGAGGGGTAAAAATATATGAATACACTCCGGGATTCATACATTCAAAGGTGATAATGAATGAAAACAGCGCGCTTGTAGGCACTGTAAATATGGACTACAGGAGTTTTTACCTTCATTTTGAAAATGCCGTATGGATAAGCGAAGATGAGATACTTTCGGATATACATGATGATTTTGTAAAAACATTCGGGATATCCGAACCTATAAGTTACGAATCGTGGCAAAACAGGCCGCGCGCCGATAAGATCATACAGCCTCTGTTAAATATGTTTTCAACACTTGTCTGATTTTTTGAATGGGAGATAATTATGTTAGCATTTGTAAAAGGGATACTTGAACATTATGAAGAAGGAACGGCGGTTGTAGACTGCGGCGGTATCGGTTATAATATTATGATACCGCTTTCAGCGGCGGAGAGGCTTCCGCATACGGGAGACCGTGTTAAGTTATATACATACATGAGCGTTAGGGAAGATGCGATAAAGCTGTATGGGTTTCTTGAACGCGACGACCTTGATATGTTTGAGAAACTTATAACGGTAAACGGCATAGGCCCCAAAGTGGCGCTTGGCATATTATCCGCGCTTACTCCAGACGACCTTAGGTTTGCGATATTATCGGACAATGCCTCAGTCATTGCAAAAGCTCCGGGAATAGGAGCCAAAACGGCAGGAAAGATCATACTTGAACTTAAAGATAAGGTTGACCTTAATGAAGCGTTTATGCTGAAATCTAAACATCATGAAGAAAAAGGAGCTTCTTTTAATGACGATACCATAAACAGCAGAAAAAGCGAAGCAATCCAGGCTCTAATCGTGCTCGGATACTCGCAGGGCGACGCTGCTTATGCCGTAGGAAGGCTTTCTGTCACGGAAGATATGTCGGATGCCGAAATACTTAAGGAAGCGCTTAAGCATATGTAATTGGAGGATATATGGAAAAGAGAGTTATTTCCACGGAACTTATAGAAGAGGATTACAGAATCGAAAACAGTTTAAGGCCTAAGCTTTTGTGCGAATACATAGGACAGAATAAAGCTAAGGAAGCGCTTAAGGTGTACATCGAAGCCGCAAAGCTTAGAAATGAGCCGCTTGATCATGTGCTTTTGTACGGACCTCCGGGTCTTGGCAAAACTACGCTTGCGGAGATCATTGCAAATGAACTTGATGTAAACCTTAAGATAACGTCGGGACCCGCGATAGAAAAACCGGGTGAAATGGCTGCTATACTTAATAACCTGCAGGACGGGGATCTTTTGTTCGTGGATGAGATACACAGGCTGAACAGGCAGGTGGAAGAAGTTATGTACCCGGCTATGGAGGATTTTGCGATAGACGTTGTCATAGGAAAAGGAGCGTCGGCAAAATCAATAAGGCTTGACCTTCCGAAGTTTACTTTGGTAGGGGCTACAACCAGGGCGGGCATGATGACGGCTCCGTTAAGGGACAGGTTTGGGGTCGTGCACAGGCTTGAATTCTATACCGTAAAAGAGCTTATGCAGATCATAGTACGTTCCGCCAGGGTGCTTAAGATAGAAATAGACAATGAAGGAGCGCTTGAGATAGCGAAAAGATCGCGGGGAACGCCGCGTATCGCAAACCGGCTGCTTAAGCGGGTGCGCGATTTTGCGCAGGTAAGATATGACGGCAGTATTACCGGAGATGTCGCAGAAGCTGCCC
>CANQDW010000032.1 GCA_947593975.1 uncultured Lachnospiraceae bacterium | reverse complement strand
TATTCTCTGCGAGAATCTCCACCTTACCCTTGACATAATTAAAGGTGAAAGTGTTACCAATCATTGACACCTATACACCAATTTCTAAGCGAATGTCAATACAAGCGTTGACAACTTGGGGAATATATACTATTATTTAAACGTTATTTTTGTTCTAATTCATACTGGAGGTATATATATGTATAAAAAAGTTTCAACAGATTTGAAATTTGTTGACAGGGAAAAAGAGATATTAAAGTTCTGGAATGATAATGATATATTTGAAAAAAGTATCAGCATCAGGGAAAAAGGAGAACCATATACATTTTATGACGGACCTCCTACGGCTAACGGAAAACCCCATATAGGACACGTACTTACCCGCGTTATCAAAGATATGATACCAAGGTATCGTACAATGAAGGGGTATAAAGTAATAAGAAAAGCAGGATGGGACACGCACGGACTTCCGGTTGAGCTTGAAGTTGAGAAGAAACTCGGGCTTGACGGCAAAGAGCAGATCGAAGAGTACGGGCTTGAGCCGTTTATACAGGAATGTAAGGAGAGCGTGTGGAAATATAAAGGCATGTGGGAAGATTTCTCAGGCACGGTTGGATTCTGGGCCGATATGGACGACCCATATGTAACTTACCACAATTCATTTATAGAATCGGAATGGTGGGCGTTAAAGCAGATATGGGATAAGAAGCTTCTGTACAAGGGCTATAAGATAGTCCCGTACTGCCCGCGATGCGGAACGCCTCTGTCAAGCCATGAGGTTGCGCAGGGTTATAAGGATGTAAAAGAAAAATCGGTTATCGCCAAGTTTAAGCTAAAGGATGCGGATGACGAATATATCCTTGCATGGACGACTACGCCGTGGACGCTCCCGTCTAACGTAGCGCTCTGCGTCAATCCGGATGAAGAATATGTCAAGGTTAAAGTTGGGCTTGATGAAAAGAACGACGTGGTATCGGAAGACGAGCAGGATAAAGCGGTAAAGACTGAATATTATTATCTTGCGAAGGCACTTCTTTCTGTGATCGAAGGAAAGTATGAAATTGTAGATTCATATATAGGAAAAGATCTTGAGTACAAGGAATACGAACCGTTATTTGATTACGTAAAGCCGGACAAGAAGGCTTACTATGTAGTATGCGACGATTACGTAACGCTTACCGACGGTACCGGAGTCGTTCATATAGCGCCTGCTTTCGGTGAGGACGACGCTAATGTGGGAAGGAAATATGACCTTCCGTTTGTACAGCTCGTTGATGAAAAAGGCGAGTTCAAGCCTGAAGCAGCGGATATTGCAGGCATGTTCTGCAAGAAAGCGGACGAACCTATTATGAGGATGCTTGGAGCAAAGGAACTCTTGTTTAAAGTCCTCAAATTTGAACACAGCTATCCTTTCTGCTGGAGATGCGACACTCCGCTCATATATTACGCAAGGGAGTCATGGTTTATTAAAATGACCGAAGTGCGCGACAGGATGATCGAAAATAACAATACGATCAACTGGATACCTGAAAGCATAGGAAAAGGAAGGTTCGGCGACTGGCTCCTTAATATTCAGGACTGGGCGGTAAGCCGCAACCGTTACTGGGGAACGCCTCTTAATATATGGGAATGTGAATGCGGACATATGCATTCTGTAGGAAGCATAGAAGAACTTAAAAGTATGTCCGATAACTGCCCTGACGATATAGAACTTCACCGTCCGTTTATAGATGAAGTGACTATTAAGTGCCCGCACTGCGGAAAGCAGATGCGCAGGGTGCCGGAAGTTATTGACTGCTGGTTTGATTCGGGCTCAATGCCGTTTGCGCAGTGGCACTACCCGTTTGAAAATAAAGAGATATTTGAGGAGAATTTCCCGGCAGACTTTATCAGTGAAGCCGTTGACCAGACAAGAGGCTGGTTTTACTCGCTGCTTGCGATATCGACGCTTATATTTGATAAGGCGCCGTATAAGAATGTAATCGTGCTTGGGCTCGTGCTTGATAAGGACGGACAGAAAATGTCCAAGTCAAAGGGAAATGCGGTGGATCCGTTTGACGCCCTGCAGACATTCGGGGCCGATGCGATAAGATGGTATTTCTATATCAACAGCGCACCGTGGCTTCCGAATAAGTTCCATGACAAGGCGGTTACCGAAGGACAGAGAAAGTTCATGGGAACGCTTTGGAACACATATGCATTCTTTGTACTGTATGCAAATATTGATAATTTTGACGCATCCAAATATAAGCTTGAATACGATAAGCTTACGGTTATGGATAAATGGCTTCTGTCAAGGCTTAATACTACGGTTAAGCAGGTTGACGAAAACCTTGCGTCATATAAGATACCGGAAACTGCAAGGGCGCTTCAGGACTTTGTCGATGAGCTGAGCAACTGGTATGTAAGAAGATGCCGCGAACGTTTCTGGGCAAAAGGCATGGAACAGGATAAGATCAACGCATATCTTACGCTGTATACGGCGCTCGTGACGATAAGCAAAGCGGCAGCGCCTATGATTCCTTTTATGACGGAGGATATATACAGGAACCTTGTGTGCAGCATCGACGATACGCAGCCCGAGAGCGTACATTTGTGTGATTTTCCGAAAGTATGCGAAGATATGATAGATGAAAAGCTTGAAGCAGAAATGGACGAGGTTCTTAATGCGGTAGTGCTCGGACGCGCATGCCGTAATGAAGCAAATGTAAAGAACCGCCAGCCGCTTCTTAAGATGTATATCAAAGCGGATAAGAAGCTTTCGGATTTCTATACACGGATAATCGCGGATGAATTAAACGTGAAGGAAGTATGTTTTACGGATGATGTGAGCGCATATACGAGTTATTCGTTTAAGCCGCAGCTTAAGACTCTCGGAAAGAGGTTTGGAAAGCAGATCAACACCCTTAAAAACATACTTGCAGAGATCGATTCCGCAGATGCCGCCGCGCAGCTTGAAGAAAAAGGTTATCTTACCGTGCAGATAGACGGAAAAGACGAGATAATAGATAAGGAAGATCTTCTGATAGAAGCAGTACAGCATGAAGGTTATATATCCGGTTCAGGAAACGGAGTGACCGTAGTGCTTGACACCAATATGACCAAAGAGCTTATTGAAGAGGGCTTTGTGAGAGAGCTTATAAGCAAGATCCAGAATATGCGTAAAGACGCAGGATTTGAGGTAATGGACCATATAAATGTGTATGAGACCGGCAATGACCTGCTGAGCGGTATCCTGTTAAAAAATGCCGACTTTATAAAAAAAGAAGTGCTTGCCGAATCAATAAATATCGGTTCGGCGGAAGGTATTGTTAAAGAGTGGAATATCAACGGGGAAAAATGTACAATTGGTGTAGAACGCATATAATTTGAACGTTGGGGACTATAATAACCTAGGAGGCATTTATGAAAAAAGAATTTAGTAAAGAGGAATTAAAGCAGGAAATTGCAAACTATCTCAAAATCCTTTACAGGAAATCAATTTCCGAGGCAACTAACCAGCAGATCTTTCAGGCATTGTCATACGCTTTAAAAGACGACATTGTCGACAAATGGATCGCAACCCACAAGCAGTATGAAGAACAGGATGCAAAGACGGTATATTATCTTTCAATGGAATTCCTTACGGGACGCGCGCTGGGCAATATAATCATCAGCCTTAAGGCAAATGATGTTGTGCGTGAAACTCTCGAAGAGATAGGATTCGACCTTGACGCCATCGAAGATGAGGAGCCGGATGCAGCGCTGGGAAACGGAGGTCTTGGAAGGCTTGCGGCATGTTTCTTAGACTCATTGTCATCACTGGGCTATCCCGCATACGGATGCGGAATAAGGTACAGATACGGAATGTTTATGCAGAAGATTGAAAACGGATGCCAGGTAGAAGCGCCGGACGACTGGCTTGTAAACGGAAACCCGTTTGAGATGAAGCGCGCCGAATATTCAAAGATAGTAAAGTTCGGAGGATATGTTGCGGTACGCAAGAACGAACAGGGAAAAGACTGTTTCATACATGAAGGATATCAGGCAGTACGCGCGGTTCCGTATGACCTTCCTATAGTAGGATATGGCAATAACGTAGTTAATACGCTCAGGATATGGGATGCCGAGGCTGTTGATACATTTAACCTTGACCAGTTTGACAAGGGAGAATATCATAAGGCGGTTGAACAGAACAATCTTGCAAGGACAATATGCGAGGTGCTCTATCCGAACGATAATCACTACGCAGGAAAAGAGCTGAGACTGAAACAGCAGTATTTCTTCGTATCTGCGAGCATACAGCGCGCAGTTGCCAAATACATGGAAAAACATGACGATGTAAGAAAGCTTCATGAAAAGGTATGTTTCCAGCTTAACGATACGCATCCTACGGTTACGGTCCCTGAGCTTATGAGGATACTTATGGATGAATATAACCTTGAATGGGATGAAGCGTGGGAAGTAACTAATAAGTCATGCGCGTATACTAACCATACGATCATGTCAGAAGCGCTTGAAAAATGGCCTCTTGAACTTTTCTCAAGACTGCTTCCGAGAATATATCAGATAACGGAAGAGATCAACAGGCGCTTTATCCTTGAGATAGAGAAGAGATATCCGGGAGACCAGGAGAAGATACGCAAGATGGCTATCGTATATGACGGACAGGTTAAGATGGCAAACCTTGCGATAGTTGCAGGCTTTTCGGTAAACGGAGTTGCAAGGCTCCATACGGAGATCCTTAAGAATCAGGAACTTAAAGATTTCTATCAGATGTTCCCTGAGAAGTTCAACAATAAGACAAACGGAATCACGCAAAGAAGGTTCCTTCTTCACGGCAACCCGCTTCTTGCAAAATGGGTTACAGATAAGATCGGTGACGACTGGATCACCAACCTTTCACATATAAACGAGCTTTCGGTATATGTGAACGACCTTAAGTGCCAGAAGGAATTTATGAATATCAAACATCAGAATAAAGTAAGGCTTGCTGAATATATACGCAAGCACAATGGCATAGAAGTAGACCCGCGCTCGATTTTTGACGTGCAGGTCAAGAGGCTCCATGAGTACAAGAGGCAGTTCCTTAACATTCTCCATATAATGCATCTTTACAACCAGCTTAAGATGAATCCGGGAATGGATATGTATCCGAGGACATTTATATTTGGAGCAAAAGCTTCGGCAGGATACAGAAGGGCTAAGGCCATAATCAAACTTATCAACAATGTAGCCGACGTAATTAACAACGATAAGTCCATTGAAGGCAAGATCAAAGTGGTATTTATTGAAAATTACAGGGTATCCAATGCAGAGATCATATTTGCGGCAGCAGATGTATCCGAGCAGATATCTACCGCAAGCAAGGAAGCATCGGGAACGGGAAATATGAAATTCATGCTTAACGGAGCGGTTACGATAGGAACGATGGACGGCGCCAATGTTGAGATAGTTGAAGAAGTCGGCGAAGAAAATGCATTTATATTCGGATTAAGCTCCGACGAAGTAATCGCATATGAGCATAACAATGAGTACAACCCAAGAGATATATACAACACTGACCATGAGATAAGGGCCGTGCTCACGCAGCTTATTGACGGAACTTATTCTGCAGAGAATCCTGAGCTTTTCAGGGAACTTTACAATTCGCTGCTTGAGAGCAACGGCGGCGAGCGCGCAGACCAGTACTTTATACTTAAAGATTTCCGCTCGTATGAAGCAGCTCAGAAGAAAGTTGAAGAAGCGTACCGCGATACTGAAAGATGGGCTAAGATGGCTATGCTTAACACTGCGAAGTGCGGCAAGTTCTCGTCAGACAGGACTATCGAAGAGTACGCAAAAGAGATATGGCATCTTGATAAAGTTAAGGTAGAGATGTAATTTCGGCAGATAAGAAAAAAGAATCCATAAGTGAAAAAGAACCCCTGACTTCTTGTTGAAAGAGGGCAGGGGGATTTTTTGTTGTTATAATTACTCGGCCCGGTTGCACAGCTTGTAAAATTCCTTTGGCGACATCCCTTCCAGTTTCTGAAACGTTCTGTAAAATGTTGAATAATCCTTAAAGCCGATAAGCAGATATACCTGTGAAGGGGGAATGCCGTTTGCCATTTCCTGCTTTGCCACGCTTATGCGTTTCATGATAAGGTAACTGTGTATAGTCTGCGCGGTCTGGTTTTTAAATTCTTTTGTAAGTGTGGATTTGTTTATGAAAAAGCGTTCCGTTAGTGAATCAAGAGATATATCTTCGGTATAATTGCTGTTTATATATGATAAGATACGTTCGACAAGCGGATTGATGTGTATGATGTTCTGCGGCGTCAGGTCTTTTCGTATATTCCGGCATATAAGCGTCATAAATTGAAGTATATATGAACGGTTTAACAGTTCCGAACCGAAATCCCGGTTATTTTTATTATCATCCAGCTTGCGCATACATTCGCATATTGCATCAAATTCAGCAGGGTCTTCTATTTTAAAATGGTATTTTTTATTGTGTTGGGCGAGATTCAGCGAATCAAGAAGGCCGTATTCATTGAACTGAAAAGTTTTCAGACACGCATCCGTTATATATGTCAGGACACGGATATAAGGAAGGCGGTCCGGCTCCGACCTGATAAGCTGGTGTATCGTGTAAGGCGGAATGATGATCACGTCGCCTTTCTGCACATCATATGAAGCATTCTCAATTGAAAGTTTCATGGAACCGCTTAAGTATATATATATTTCATAGAAATTGTGCGTGTGGGTGGGCACAAAGGGGATGTAATCCCTGCTGAGATAAGATGCTTCATAATAATAATCAGTTGCCAGAGGGTTTTCTTTTTCGGAATATATATATCTCATGTTATCACCCCGGATAAAGACATAAATAAATTTATTATTAGCAATGATACAGCTGTATTTTAGCATATACATTGCAAATAATCAAGAAAATGTTGCATTTGTATTTGTCCGATTGTGAAAATTTTATATGTATGATAAAATAGAACAGTATGTTAATATTAATAAAGAACTAAATATGATCAAGGGGGAAATGATATGGAACATATCGGAAAATTTAAGAAGTTAGGAGCGTATGCGCTGAGTTTTGCATTGATACTTGCATGTATGGCGCCGGGCAGCCTTACGGCGGCGAAGCAGCCTAAGCTCAGCAAAAAGAATGCTGAAGTGAAGGCAGGCGGCACGATAACGCTCAAACTTAAAAATGTTTCCAAAAAAGCAAAAGTAAAATGGAAGTCAAAATCAAAAAAGATTGCCCGGATCGCGAAGCAGTCGAAGAAATCGGCTAAGATCAAGGCAGTCAAAGCAGGAAAAACAACGATAACGGCAAAATATGTGCTTGGAAAGAGCAAAAAGACCCTTTCATGCAAGCTTACCGTTACGGATGACGCAGGAGTAAAAGATACGGCTGCTCCTATTCCTACGCCTACTGCTCCGGCAGCAACGGATGTGCCTAATAATACGGTTAAGCCGGATACTACGGATCCTGTAGTTACGGAAGCTCCTATGGAGTGGGTATCAACATGGGGAACTGCGGAGGAGAACTTTACCGCAAGCACTGACAGGATGCCGCAGCCGCTTAATGATACGACAGTGCGTCAGATCATTAAAGTAACGACATCGGGAAATGAATTTAAGCTTAGGCTTTCAAACCAGTACGGAAAGAGCGATGTGACTATACACTCGCTCCATATCGCAAAACAGGGACCGGAAGCTGATAAATCAACTATAGTTACGGATACAGATACGGTTGTGACTGTAGACGGACAGGAAGAGTTCGTTATCCCGGCAGGTCAGGTTATTGAGACCGACGGAGTGAAGTTTGCTGTCAATGCGCTTGATAATGTTGCTGTTTCGGCATATTTCGGAGATGCTCCGGGGACTGCGGCCGAGATGACCGGACACAGGGGAGCAAGGGCTACCACCTATCAGGTGTCAGGCAACAGTGTTTCAGAAGAAACGCTCGCCTCTCCTACAACGACGACGGCATGGTATTTCCTGGCAGATGCGTCGGTTATGTCTCCTGCAGGAAGCAAAGCGGTAGTATGTTTCGGAGATTCCATTACTGACGGATACGGAACGGATGCGGATTATCTCGGAAGGAAACCTGACAGCTATACAAGATGGGGAGATTATTTTGCAAAGAGGCTTCAGGCAAACGAAAAGACAAAGAATATATCTGTCATCAATGAGGGAATAGGTTCTAACGGTATGTTGGGTTCATATCCTACCGATTCGGGAAGAGACAGGTTCGCAAGAGACCTTCTTGAGCATGACGGCGTGGGATACTGCATTATACTGTTCGGAGTAAACGACCTTAATAAACTGCAGGATACGAGCCAGTATGATAGGCTGCTTCCGGAATATCAGAAGATGGTTGAACTCTGCCATGAGAATGGCATCAAAGTGTACGGAGCTCCTATCCTTCCGTTTGGAACGAGCGATTATTACAGTGAAGCTTCAGAACAGGTAAGGACTATGATCAACGACTGGATGCGTTCTGAGGAATCAGGCATGGACGGGATCATAGATTTTGACAAAGCGGTCGCAGATCCGGCCAATCCGACGAATGTCCTTGAGAAATATACACATGGCGACGGACTTCATCCATATGACGGTTATGATGTAATGGCTGATGCGATCGATCTGACATTATTTGAATAATAAAAATTAAGGAGGTATACAATGAAGCGTTTGAAAAAGGCACTTGCGGTTGTGTGTGCAGTCAGTATGGCAGTCGGGACTATAGCATATGCGCCGCAGCAGGAAGCGCAGGCGGCCGCTAAGGTTAAGCTTGCAAAAAAGCAGTATCAGGTAAAAGTAGGAAAAACCGTTAAGATCAAGGTAAAGAAAGCTACCAAGAAAACCAAATTGACTTGGAAAACGAATAAACCTAAGATCGTAAGGATTGCTAAGAAAAAGAACGGTAAAAAAGCGTATGCTACGGTAAAAGGATTGAAAGCAGGTAAAGCTAAAGTGACGGCTGCATATAAGTCAGGAAAGAAAAGCTATAAACTTAAATGTACTGTAAAGGTTACGAAGGATAAGGGCAATAATACGCCTGACAATACTCCGGTACCGGGACCGGGCAATAATACGCCGACACCGACGCCGGTTCCTACGCCAACGCCGGAACCGTTTACGATCGTGGATAATTATAAGGCAAACGCAATGATGTATATTGACGCCAAAGATTCCGAATATGACGGTATCAGCATTATTGCAGAGGCATTTAAAGCCGATATCGCAAGAGTGTGCGGCATAGGCGTTGATGATGAAGGCGTTGCGGTTGAAAACGGTAACGGACTTCAGGTTGTAACTGATAAAGGAAGCCTTAAAGGAAAAGCAATTATCGCAGGTACTATAGGATCTAACGGAAACGATCTTATTAACCAGCTTGTAGCGGAAGGAAAGCTTGACGTATCAGATATCGCAGGCAAATGGGAATGCTATAAGTTAAAAGTTGTAAAGAATCCTGTGGCAGGAGTTGACGAGGCTCTTGTAATTGCAGGAAGCGACAAGCGCGGTACGATATACGGAATATTCAGGATATCGGAGCTCATGGGAGTATCGCCATGGGTATGGTGGGCTGATGTTACGCCGGCCGTACAGCCGAAGATAGACCTTAACGGAGTGGATGTTAATACAACATCGAAAGAGCCGTCGGTTAAATACCGCGGTATATTCCTGAATGACGAAGCGCCGTCGCTTTCAACATGGGTTGGAAAGTATGGCGGATATAACCATAAGTTCTATCAGCATGTATTTGAACTTATACTCCGTCTTAAAGGTGATTATCTGTGGCCGGCAATGTGGGGCAATGAGTTCAGCAAAGACGGAACAGACGGCGGCGCAAGCGACGATACGCTTGCCAATGCAAAGCTTGCAGACCAGTACGGAGTTGTCATGGGAACATCGCACCATGAACCGCTGTACCGTGCAGGTAACGAGTGGGGACAGGAATACAGCACCTATAAAGGAGGCCTTACCGAAAACTCGGCAAGCGCATGGAATAAATATAATATCCCGGGCGAAGACGGATATGATGAAAGAGTAAATACGGCGATAGAAAAATTCTGGGCAGACGGCGTAGAAAGAAATAAGAGTTTTGATAACATATGTACGGTAGGTATGCGAGGCGAGGCAGACTCATCGCTCCCGGCAGCAGATAACCCTCCGAAATATGCCGAACTTCTTAACTACATCATAAGCCAGCAGAAGAATATACTTAAAGACAAGGGAGATACGAATCCTACGCAGCTCGTAATATATAAAGAAGTTGAGCGCGCATGGAATGAAGGCTCGCTGTATGATCAGGAATGTATGAAGGATACTATAGCGATGTTTGCGGATGATAACTTCTCATATCTGCGTACGCTTCCGACGCTTGAACAGCAGGGCAAGGTCGGCGGACTCGGAATGTATTATCATTTTGATTACAACGGCGGACCAACATCATATTCGTGGATCCAGACTACGCAGGTATCGCGTATATGGGATCAGATGACGCTTGCATATGATTACGGTATAGATGACGTATGGATCGTAAATGTCGGCGACCTTAAATATATGGAACTTGACATATCTTACTTCTTAGACCTTGGTTACGATTATGAGAAGTGGGGCAAAGGCGGCAACGAAAAATTTGATGAATATATGACGTACTGGACCTCGCAGCAGTTTGCGGGAATAAATGCAGACCAGATCAAAGAAGCGTCGCAGCTTATGTCAGATTACCTTGACCTTGATGCGATAACGAGAGTTGAGCATCTGAGATATGACAATACAGAAAATACCGACAGGATGGTAAGCGTAAGCAACTACAGCGAAGCGCAGGATCTTCTTATTAAATGTAATGATATAATGCAGAGGGCAGAGGCTCTTAAATCCCAGATACCGGAAAGCCTGCAGGCAGCTTATTATGAGCTTATATATTATCCGGCTATGGCGGTTCCTAATATAGTTAAGATCCAGATCTATGCGGCTCTTAACCATAAGTATGCCGACAAGAACCTTACGGCTGCAAACGCTTATAAGAAAGGATGCGAAGATGCGCTGGCTCTGGATCTGCAGCTTGATGATACGATCAACAATAACATCCCGATCGTAAAAGACAAGTGGAAGGGCATGCAGTCAGGCGGACAGAGATCGCGTATCGGAGTTGGAATGGCCGGAAACAAATGGGGAATGGACACAGGACAGAATCCTTCGCTTGTAAGCGTGGATGCTCAGGCCGGTTCACAGCTTAACGTGCTCGTTGAGAATATAACAGGCTCGATGAATGACGTATATACATCAGGCAGCGCATCGCTTCCGGCATTTACAAGTACTAATAAAGAAGCTTATACTATAGAGCTTGCCAATACAGGATCGGATCCATATGATTATACCGCAGCTGCAAGCGCTGACTGGATCAAGCTTTCCAAGACTTCGGGAACTGTAAATACGCTTGACAACATAGAAGTAAGCATTGACTGGAGCAAGGTTACGGCAAACGCGCAGGGAACAGTTACGATAAGCGGAGCAGGAAGCACCGTAACGGTTAATGTATCTGCGCAGGCTGTTGATACGTCGGGACTTGCTGATAAGACATATGTAATGGCTAACGGCTACGCAGCGATCAATGTAGGCAATTATACGGCTATCACATCCGGAACAGGTTATGCCAATAACGGAGAACTTTCGGATAACAAGATGATATATGTGCCTGATAACGGCAGGTATATGGGCTCGATCAAGACTTCAAGCAATGTGATAACATACAATAACGGAGCAGAGCTTGGCAGCCTTAACGCACCTTATGTTGAATATAAGGTATATGTACCTAATGCAGGAACATATAATATCCAGTGCCAGTTCAATCCTACGAGCAACGTGGAATACGGAGCAGAGAACAGAAAACTCCGTTATGGAATAGCAGTAGACGGCGGAGCTATAGAGATCACCAATTCCATAAAGAGTGATTATGTTGCCGGAGAGTATTCGGGATCATGGGCAGGAGATATAATAAAGAACGGAAGGTCTTCGGAAGTACAGGGCGTAAACCTTTCGGCAGGAACGCATACTATAAGGTACTATCAGTGTGATCCTAATATGGCCCTTACGAGAATGGTTGTATATGAAGGCTCACTCGCATCGGTTTACACATCGCCTCAGGAAAGCTACTATGTTGGAAAGAATGTAGATACCGACGCAAGGATCGCAGGAAAGAATACGATGTATGCAAATGTTAAAAACTAAAATTTACGTTTTAATAATTTAATAAAGACTGAATAATCACCTCTGTATCTGGTAAAGCTAGTTACAGAGGTGATTGATTATGAAAAGAAGGATAAAGGATTATTTCCGCACCAAAGGATTTTATATATCCCTTATGGCAGGTGCAATATGTATAGTAGCGATAGCTGCATTATTTCTTAATACTATAAGCAGTACGGATGACGCCGGAGATATTGCGCAGAGGCTTGATAGGTCGGCAGAGATCGCGGATAAGGAGTTATATATTCCGGATACGGAAACCGCGGCGCCGGACATACCTGCAGACGAGCCTGAGAAAACAGATACAGATGCAGGAACCGCAAAAGCCGAAGATAAGGATACACCTAAAAAGAATAAGAAAAATAAGACTAAGGATGAAGCAAAAAATGAAGAAAAAGATAAAAAAGAACAGGGCGTAACAGTTATGGGCTCCGGAAAGAATGTAAGCAGCATGAGCTTTGACCAGGACAAAGGGATCATATGGCCTGTGACAGGCGAGGTTATTATGAAATATTCTGCCGATTCGCCGGTATATTTTAAGACACTGGGACAGTACCGCACCAATCCCGCCCTTATAATATCCGCGAAAGAAGGGACAAATGTGTGCAGCGCCGTTGATGCGGTAGTGACAAAAGTGAGTGAAAATGAAGAAATAGGCAAATATGTGGAAACGTCGATAGGAGATAATTATAAAATAATATACGGACAGCTTGACGGAATACAGGTAGAGAAGGGCAGTGTACTTAAAGAAGGCGAACTTATAGGTTCTGTTGCGGCCCCTACAAAGTATTATGTTGAGGAAGGAAGCAACCTGTATCTGCAGATGCTTAGCGGCAAGGAAACCGTAGATCCTCTTATATTTTTAAAATAGCACCAAAACGGTACCGGTGAATATATTATTTACAAAGGACCCGTGGCGGTAGGCATGTGTATACTGCTTTATATAGCAGACCGTATGTATCTGAAAAATACTGCGGTCTGCAATTTTTTAAAAATATGTTGACGGATTGTAAGCGTTGTGTTATTCTAGACTAGCGATGAAATAGGTCTTTTTTTTTTTGCACTTTATTTTCCAATAAAATAATACGGAGGTGACGTAGATGAGAGTTAAGATTACATTGGCATGCACTGAGTGCAAGCAGCGTAATTATGATACGACGAAGGAGAAAAAGAACCATCCGGACAGAATGGAAACTAAAAAGTACTGCAGATTCTGCAGGAAGCATACGATGCACAAAGAGACTAGGTAAGGAGGAGTTTTGTTATGGCTGAAACAAAAACAGAGACAACTCCAAAGAAGAGCTTTTTTAAAGGGCTTAAAGCTGAATTCGGAAGAATAATATGGCCGACCAAAGACACGGTGTGGAAAGAATCAACGGTTGTGATAATCGTTACCGTCGTTCTGGGACTGATCATTGCGGGAATGGATTTCCTTATCCAGATCGGGCTTGATGCAATTCTGTAAAAGTTCTTTTATTTGGTGCAAGAATGCACAAGGAGGTTAACATGTCTGAAGCAAGATGGTATGTGGTTCACACTTATTCGGGATATGAGAATAATGTAAAGGCCAACATTGAAAAAACGATTGAAAACAGAAACCTTCAGGATCAGATACTTGAGGTTTCCGTACCTATGCAGAATGTTGTAGAGGAAAAAAACGGCAGTAAAAAACAGGTTCAGAAGAAGATGTTCCCGGCGTATGTTTTTATCAACATGATCATGAATGACGACACATGGTATGTTGTCAGGAATACACGCGGGGTTACGGGATTTGTAGGACCGGGTTCCAAGCCTGTGCCATTAACTGATGAGGAAATGGACAAAATGGGTCTGATGATTGAAGAGCAGTCTGTTTCATTTAAGGTTGGCGATAACATTGTTGTTACATCGGGCGTATGGGAGAATACCACGGGTGTTGTCCAGAGTGTAAGCGAAAGCCGTCAGATTGTTACTATCAATGTGAATATGTTTGGCCGTGAGACGCCTGTTGAGATTGACTTTGTGGATGTCGAGAAGGTGTGAGCGCCGCATAAACCTAAGATGCGGGACAGTTATTCAAATGAAGTATTTAAGGAGGCATTTATAAAATGGCTAAGAAAGTTGAAGGATATATTAAGTTACAGATTCCTGCCGGAAAAGCAACGCCGGCTCCTCCTGTTGGACCGGCATTAGGCCAGCACGGAGTAAATATTGTACAGTTTACGAAAGATTTTAATGCAAGAACTGCTGATCAGGAAGGTATGATAATACCTGTAGTTATTACCGTATACCAGGATAAGAGTTTTAGTTTTATTACAAAGACTCCGCCGGCTGCAGTCCTTTTGAAGAAAGCATGTAAGATCGAAAGCGGTTCGGGCGTGCCTAATAAGCAGAAAGTTGCCACAATATCAAAGGCAGAGGTTCAGAAGATCGCCGAACTTAAGATGCCGGATCTTAATGCGGCAAATATTGAATCCGCAATAAGTATGATAGCGGGAACAGCAAGAAGTATGGGAATTGTTGTTGAAGACTAATTATCGCATTGGAAAATGATTTTATAAAAAAGACTATTTCATGTTGAACGTCGTGGGAGGGCGTAAAAAGCTCCCGTTAATACCACAAGGAGGTTATAAGGAATGAAAAAAGGAAAGAAATATGCTGAAGCTGTTAAATTGATCGAACGTGAAAAGCAGTATGATACTGCAGAAGCGATCAGCATTATTAAAAAGACAGCTACTGCCAAGTTTGATGAAACAATTGAGGCTCATATCCGTTTGGGCGTAGATGGTCGTCATGCTGACCAGCAGGTTCGAGGCGCGGTAGTTCTGCCGCACGGAACCGGAAAAAAAGTTCGTGTACTTGTATTTGCCAAAGGTGATAAAGTTACTGAGGCCGAAGCGGCAGGAGCCGATCATGTTGGAGGAGAGGAACTTATTCCTAGAATCCAGAATGAGGGCTGGCTGGACTTTGATGTCGTAGTAGCTACACCGGATATGATGGGTGTTGTAGGTCGTCTCGGACGTGTACTTGGACCTAAAGGGCTTATGCCTAACCCGAAAGCCGGAACTGTTACCATGGACGTGACAAAAGCTGTTAATGATATTAAAGCAGGTAAGATTGAATATCGTCTTGATAAGAGCAACATTATCCATGTGCCGGTAGGCAAGGCTTCTTTTACAGAAGAGCAGCTTGCCGAGAATTTTGATACTCTTATGGGCGCTATTGTAAAGGCTAAGCCTGCATCTGCCAAAGGTCAGTATCTGAAGAGCATAACGCTTGCTTCCACAATGGGACCGGGCGTGCATCTTAATACTAACCAGTTTGCATAAATAATACTTGACAAAGTTTTAAAATATATATACAATAGCAATTGCATTGTTGCCGAAGACAGCAGGTACCGTGTGTTTAATTGTTCGTCAGCCTGCCGAGGAGAATGATACCGCTTGGATTATTTTCAGGTTCTTTCCGTGTCTTTCGGAAAGAACCTTTCTTTTTATACAATGCAGAATAATATAGGAGGTATATGCAGATGGCAAAGATTGAACTTAAGAAGCCTGTCATTGATGAGATCAAGCAGTATGCCAATGATGCTTCATCAGCTGTGCTTGTCGATTACAGAGGCCTTACAGTTGAGCAGGATACGGTTCTCCGTAAAAACCTTCGTGAAGCCGGTGTTGTGTATAAAGTATATAAGAATACAATGCTTCACATTGCATTTGAGGGAACAGACTTTGAACAGCTTGACCAGAATCTTGAAGGACCTACGGCTGTTGCGTTTGGAATGGACGACGCTACGGCTCCTGCAAGGATCATTAAAGAATTTGCAAAGGATGCGCCTGCAGTTGAATTTAAGGCTGCAGTAGTTGAGGGAACTTATTACGATGCAGAGGGTGTCAATGTTATCGCGGACATCCCGTCAAGAGAAGTGCTTATTTCCAAACTTCTCGGAAGTCTGCAGTCACCTGTTGCAAACCTTGCCCGCGTACTCAGTCAGATTGCGGAAAAAGGTACAGGCGCAGCGGCAGAATAACAATATTATTTTTAATTCACAATTTAACAAAACATATTTTTATTATGGAGGTAATTTGAAATGACTACACAGGAATTTATTGATGCAATCAAAGGCATGACAGTATTAGAATTAAATGATTTAGTAAAGGCATGCGAGGAAGAATTTGGCGTATCTGCAGCAGCAGGCGTTGTAGTGGCAGCAGGCGCAGCAGACGCAGGCGCAGCAGCAGAGGAGAAGACAGAGTTTGACGTAGAGCTTACCGAAGTTGGTCCTAACAAGGTCAAGGTTATCAAAGTTGTACGTGATGCTACAGGTCTTGGACTTAAGGAAGCTAAGGAAGTTGTTGAGGGAGCTCCTAAAGTTATCAAAGAAGCTGCTTCAAAGGCAGAAGCTGATGAGATCAAAGCTAAGCTTGAGGCTGAGGGCGCAGTTTGTACGCTTAAATAATCCAGTATTTGATCTTGTAATGAAACTGTCTGTACCGTGCGTATCTGAGATACCGCATGGTACAGATTTTTTTCTGCAATAAAAAAAGAGACACCGTATGCGCCTCTTAATATTCTTATAATTTTTTTCAGATTTTGTCTATAAAACTCCCATAAAAAATATATTGACTTGGCAAAAAAAGTATGGTAGTATGGAATGTGCTCATTGTGGTGTAGTAGCCCCTTGTATCCACATTTATAAGAGTATTATACCACATATATGATAAAAAGCAACATTTTTTGATTAATCTGATTTGCTATGGACCGGGCAGTCCGCCAACTCTTAAAAATAAGGAGTGTAAGCATTAATGGAAAAAAACAGAATACGCCCAATTAAAGTGGGCAACAAGGTAAGAATGAGTTATTCCAGACGTAAAGAAGTTTTGGAGATGCCGAACCTTATTGAAGTGCAGACCAAGTCGTATAAATGGTTCCTTAACGAAGGTCTCAACGAGGTATTCCGTGACATTTCCCCAATCACTGATTATAGTGATCATCTTAGTCTGGAATTTGTTGACTTCAAATTATGTGAGGACGATATCAAATATTCCATTGAGGAATGTAAGGAAAGGGATGCAACTTATGCCGCTCCTTTAAAAGTGACTGTAAGGCTGCATAATAAGGAGACCGACGAGATAAAGGAACATTCGATTTTTATGGGTGATCTTCCGTTAATGACCGCCACGGGTACATTTGTGATAAATGGCGCCGAGAGGGTTATCGTAAGCCAGCTTGTCCGTTCTCCGGGAATATATTATGCGATCGGACATGACAAGATCGGTAAAAAATTATATTCATGCACCGTGATCCCGAACCGCGGAGCATGGCTTGAGTATGAGACGGATTCCAACGACGTATTTTATGTGCGCGTGGACAGAAATAGAAAAGTGCCTATAACCGTGCTTATACGTGCGCTTGGCGTCGGCAATAACGACGACATCATTGAAATGTTTGGCGAGGAGCCCAAGATCATCGCAAGTATGGCTAAGGATGCATCCGATAATTATCAGGACGGACTCCTTGAGCTGTATAAGAAATTGCGTCCGGGCGAGCCTCTTTCGGTAGAAAGCGCAGAGAATCTGTTAAACAGTATGTTTTTTGATCCGAGAAGGTATGACCTTGCAAAGGTCGGAAGATATAAGTTTAATAAAAAGCTTGCGCTGCGCAACCGTATAGCCGGCTATACTCTGTCCAGGGATGTTGTTGATGAAAAGACGGGAGAGATCATTGCCGAAGCAGGTACGGTCGTTACCGAGAAAATCGCGGATGACATACAGAATCAGGCGGTTGCTTCATTGTGGGTTCAGGCAGAGGACAGGGAAGTTAAGATACTTTCCAATATGATGGTTGACTTAAATACTTATCTGCCGGATGTTGACAAGAGAAAAATAGGAGTGACCGAAGAAGTATATTATCCTGTACTTGCGCAGATCTTATCGGATTATGAAGAAGAAGACGAGATAATTGAAGCGGTTAAAAGGAATATAAGCGAACTTATTCCTAAGAATATAACAAAAGAAGATATATTCGCTTCTATTAATTATAATATGCACCTTGAGCATGGAATAGGAAATGATGACGATATTGACCACCTCGGCAACCGCCGTATACGCGCCGTGGGAGAGCTTTTGCAGAATCAGTACAGGATCGGACTTTCACGTATGGAAAGGGTAGTCCGTGAAAGGATGACGACGCAGGATATCAATGAAGTATCGGCTCAGTCCCTTATCAATATCAAACCTGTGACTGCGGCTGTTAAGGAGTTTTTCGGAAGTTCACAGCTGTCGCAGTTCATGGATCAGAACAATCCGCTCAGCGAACTGACGCACAAAAGACGTCTGTCAGCGCTCGGACCGGGCGGTCTGTCGAGAGACAGGGCAGGATTTGAGGTCAGGGACGTTCACTATTCACATTATGGAAGGATGTGCCCGATAGAGACTCCTGAAGGTCCCAATATCGGACTTATCAACTCGCTTGCATCTTATGCCAGGATAAATGAATACGGTTTTGTTGAAGCGCCGTATCGTATAGTTGATAAAAGCGATCCTGCCAATCCTGTAGTTACTGATGAAGTTATATATATGACTGCGGATGAAGAGGATAAATATTATGTCGCTCAGGCAAACGAGCCTCTCGACGAAGAAGGACACTTTGTCAATAATAATATATCGGGACGTTTCCGCGAGGAGACATCTCTGTTTGAAAAAAATAAGATAGACTTTATGGATGTATCGCCGAAAATGGTATTTTCAGTTGCTACGGCGATGATACCGTTCCTTGAAAACGATGATGCGAACAGGGCGCTTATGGGTTCTAACATGCAGCGTCAGGCAGTGCCGCTCCTTGTAACGGAAGCGCCTGTAGTAGGAACCGGAATGGAGCTTAAAGCGGCAGTCGATTCAGGAAACTGCGTACTCTCCACCTGTGACGGAACTGTTGAATTATCGGCATCCAATAAGATTGTTATAAAATCTGATGAGGGCGATATCATAGAATTCCCTCTTGAGAAGTTTGTACGAAGCAACCAGGGAACCTGTATGAACCAGAGACCTTTGGTGGTAAAAGGCGACAGGGTAACTAAAGGACAGGTTATTGCAGACGGAGCGTCTACTTCAGGCGGTGAGATCGCGCTTGGAAAGAACCCGCTTATCGGATTCATGACCTGGGAAGGCTATAACTACGAGGACGCCGTACTTCTCAGTGAAAGACTGGTACAGGAGGACATATATACTTCCGTTCATATCAATGAGTATGAGGCCGAGGCGCGCGATACCAAACTCGGACCGGAAGATATAACCCGTGATGTTCCGGGAGTCGGAGACGACGCGCTTAAAGACCTTGACGAGCGCGGAATTATAAGGATAGGCGCAGAGGTACGCGCCGGCGATATACTTGTCGGAAAGGTTACTCCAAAAGGGGAAACGGAACTGACTGCGGAAGAAAGGCTGCTTCGCGCAATATTCGGCGAGAAAGCAAGAGAAGTAAGGGATACTTCGCTTCGTGTGCCGCATGGCGAATTTGGTATTGTAGTAGATGCAAAAGTATTTACAAGGGAGAACGGCGATGAGCTTCCGCCGGGAGTAAATGAGACCGTTCGTATATATATTGCACAGAAAAGGAAGATACAGGTAGGGGATAAGATGGCAGGACGTCATGGAAACAAGGGTGTTGTTTCCAGAGTGCTTCCTGTAGAGGATATGCCGTTCCTTCCGAACGGAAGGCCGCTTGACATAGTGCTTAACCCTCTTGGCGTTCCTTCACGAATGAATATCGGCCAGGTGCTTGAAATACATTTAAGCCTTGCGGCAAAAGTACTTGGATTTAATGTGTCCACGCCTGTATTTGACGGCGCAAACGAGTATGACATCATGGATACTCTTGAGCTTGCAAACGATTATGTAAATACACCGCTTGATGAATTTAAAAAGAAATATAAAGACGTGCTTGACCCTGAAGTCATGAAATTCCTTATTGAAAACCAGGAATACAGAAAAGAATGGGAAGGAGTTCCTATCAACCGGGATGGTAAGGTAAGGCTCAGGGACGGAAGAACAGGGGAATTCTTTGACAGTCCGGTAACAGTTGGATTTATGCATTATCTCAAACTGCACCACCTTGTGGACGATAAGATTCACGCCCGTTCTACAGGTCCGTATTCACTTGTTACACAGCAGCCTCTTGGAGGTAAAGCGCAGTTCGGAGGACAGCGTTTCGGTGAGATGGAAGTATGGGCTCTCGAGGCATACGGAGCAGCGTATACGCTTCAGGAGATTTTGACCGTTAAGTCGGATGACGTTGTGGGACGTGTTAAGACTTACGAGGCGATCATTAAAGGAGATAATATCTCTGATCCGGGAATTCCTGAATCATTTAAGGTCCTGCTTAAGGAACTGCAGTCGCTTGCGCTTGATGTAACGGTTCTTGATGAGAATGGCAATGAAGTTAAAATGACAGAGAATGTGGACAGCGGCGAGGAAGAGCTCCTGCCGCTCATTGAAGGAGAGGATTATCGCTATAACAGAGATGAGTCTTTTGAAAACGCAGGTTACAGGGAAGGTGATGATCTTTCCGAACTTGACAGCGCGGAAGACAGCGATTACGAGGAAGAACTTAACCTTGATGCTTTGAAATTTTAATGTCGGTTGTATAACGGACAGGAAAGGACGTGCAGCAGATGCCAATGATTGGTAGTAGCGTTAGTAGCGCAAATGAAAATATTACTTATGATGCAATAAAAATAGGCCTTGCTTCTCCCGAAAAGATTCTTGAATGGTCAAGAGGCGAAGTATTAAAGCCTGAAACGATCAATTACAGAACGCTTAAACCTGAAAAAGACGGATTGTTCTGTGAGAAGATATTCGGACCAAGCAAGGACTGGGAATGTCATTGCGGTAAATATAAAAAGATAAGATATAAAGGTATTATCTGCGACAGATGCGGCGTTGAAGTTACCAAGGCCAGCGTCCGCAGGGAGAGAATGGGGCATATATCGCTCGCAGCCCCGGTTTCGCATATATGGTATTTTAAGGGTATCCCGAGCCGCATGGGACTTGTGCTTGATATTTCTCCGAGAGTGCTTGAGAAGGTGCTTTACTTCGCATCCTATATCGTTCTCGACCCGGGAATCACGGATCTGCAGTATAAGCAGGTTCTGACAGAAAAGGAATATCAGGACGCAAGGGAAAAGTACGGCAGCGATTTCCGCGTGGGAATGGGCGCCGAGTCCATTATGGAACTTCTTAAGGCGATTGACCTTGATAAGGAAAGCGAAGAATTAAAGGCAGAACTTAAAGAGTCTACCGGCCAGAAAAGGGCAAGGATCATTAAGAGACTTGAAGTTATAGAAGCATTTCGTGAATCGGATAACAGGCCGGAATGGATGATACTTACGGTAATCCCTGTTATCCCGCCGGATCTGCGCCCTATGGTACAGCTTGACGGAGGAAGATTTGCAACTTCTGATATGAACGATCTGTACAGGAGGATAATTAACCGTAATAACCGTTTAAACAGGCTTTTGGAACTCGGAGCGCCGGATATCATTGTAAGAAATGAAAAACGTATGCTTCAGGAAGCGGTTGATGCGCTTATAGATAACGGAAGAAGGGGAAGACCGGTAACAGGTCCGGGCAACAGGGCGCTGAAATCACTTTCCGATATGCTTAAAGGCAAACAGGGACGTTTCAGACAGAATCTTCTTGGTAAGCGTGTTGACTATTCGGGACGTTCGGTTATAGTCGTAGGACCCGAACTTAAGATATATCAGTGCGGACTTCCTAAAGAAATGGCAATAGAGCTGTTCAAGCCTTTTGTTATGAAAGAGCTTGTTGCCGAGGGAACGGCGCATAATATAAAATCCGCAAAGAAAATGGTAGAGAGGCTTCAGCCGGAAGTATGGGATGTGCTTGAAAGGGTTATCAAAGAGCACCCGGTAATGTTAAACCGCGCCCCTACTCTTCACAGACTTGGTATACAGGCATTTGAGCCTACTTTGGTTGAAGGAAAGGCGATAAAGCTGCATCCGCTTGTATGTACTGCGTTTAATGCCGACTTTGACGGAGATCAGATGGCAGTTCATCTCCCGTTATCGGTAGAAGCCCAGGCAGAGTGTAGGTTCCTTCTGTTATCGCCGAACAACCTTCTGAAACCTTCGGATGGCGGTCCCGTAGCGGTTCCGTCGCAGGATATGGTATTAGGTATATATTACCTTACTCAGGAAAGACCGGGGGCAGTCGGCGAAGGAAAATTCTTTAAAGACGTAAATGAAGCAATCACCGCTTATGAGAATGGATATATTACATTACATTCTCTGATAAAAGTAGGACGTACGGGGATCAATAAAGACGGCGTAAAGGAAACAAGGATCATTGAGTCAACGTTAGGAAGGTTTTTGTTTAACGAGATAATCACGCAGGATCTTGGATTTGTAGACAGAAGCAAGGACGAGAATTTCCTTAAGCTTGAGATAGATTTCCATGTCGGCAAGAAACAGCTCAAACAGATACTTGAAAAGTGTATTAATATACACGGAGCTACAAAGACTGCGGAAATCCTTGATTCAATCAAGTCGCTTGGCTATAAGTATTCGACAAGGGCTGCGATGACGGTATCGATATCCGATATGACTGTACCGGAAGCTAAAAAGCAGATACTCAGCGATGCTGAAAAGACAATAGAAAAGATCTCAAAGAATTACAGGCGAGGTCTTCTGACTGAAGAAGAGCGTTATAAGGCAGTGATCGAAACTTGGAAAGTTGCCGATGATGAAATTACTTCAGCCCTTATGGCAGGCCTTGATAAATATAACAATATTTATATGATGGCAGATTCGGGCGCGCGTGGTTCAGACAAACAGATCAAACAGCTTGCAGGTATGCGCGGACTTATGGCTGATACTTCAGGACGTACGATCGAGCTTCCTATCAAGTCCAATTTCCGTGAAGGCCTTGATGTACTTGAGTACTTCATATCCGCCCACGGAGCACGAAAAGGACTTTCGGATACCGCTCTGCGTACAGCCGATTCGGGATATCTTACAAGGCGTCTTGTAGACGTATCGCAGGAGCTTATTATCCGCGAAGTGGATTGTAATAACGACCCTGATGATATTCCGGGAATGGTGATCAGGGGATTCATGGATGGAAAAGAAGTTATTGAGACGCTTGAAGAAAGGATTACGGGAAGATATTCCTGTGAAACAATATATGACGACGACGGTGAGATTATCGTAAAGGCTAATCATATGATAACTCCGGCAAGGGCAGCGCGCATTGTGAAAACAAAGGCTGTCATGGAGAAAGGCGACAAGGCGAGCATAAAGATAAGGACAATCCTTACATGTAAATCACACGTTGGAATATGCGCAAAATGTTATGGAGCAAACATGGCAACCGGCGAGGCTGTCCAGGTTGGTGAAGCAGTTGGTATTATTGCCGCGCAGTCTATCGGTGAGCCGGGTACACAGCTTACCATGCGTACTTTCCATACCGGCGGTGTTGCCGGAGACGACATCACTCAGGGTCTTCCGCGTGTAGAGGAGCTTTTTGAGGCGAGAAAGCCTAAAGGACTTGCGATCATCTCGGAATTTGCAGGAACTGTTGCTATAAATGACACCAAGAAGAAAAGGGAAGTTGTAGTAACCAATGAGGAGACAAAGGAGAGCAAAGCATACCTTATTCCTTATGGTTCGCGTATTAAGGTAGTAGACGGACAGGTGCTTGAAGCCGGCGACGAACTTACCGAAGGAAGCGTTAATCCGCATGATATCCTTAAAATAAAAGGCGTGCGCGCGGTACAGGATTATATGATCCAGGAAGTTCAGAGGGTATACCGTCTGCAGGGTGTTGAAATTAACGATAAGCATATAGAAGTTATAGTAAGACAGATGCTTAAGAAGATACGCGTGGAAAATAACGGCGACTCTTCATTCCTGCCGGGTACAATGGTAGATGTACTTGAATTTGAAGATGAAGTAAAGAGGCTTATTGAAGAAGGGCTTGAGCCGCCTGAAGGCAAGCAGGTCATGCTTGGTATTACTAAAGCTTCGCTGGCAACCAATTCATTCCTTTCGGCAGCATCATTCCAGGAGACCACTAAGGTTCTTACCGAAGCTGCCATAAAAGGAAAAGTAGATCCTCTTATCGGACTTAAAGAGAACGTTATAATAGGAAAACTTATTCCGGCAGGAACGGGAATGAAGCGTTACCGTGATGTAAAACTCAGTTCTGATTCATTTGATCATATTGAAGTATCTGAAGATATTGAAGAAGAGATCGCAGATGAAACGGGACTTGCTGAAGATGAGATAGTTGCATCAGAAGAGATAGCTGCGGAGGATATTGATTATGAAGATGAATCTGCAGATGAAGAGGGTGAAGAAACCCTTATGCTGGATGAGGATTCGGATGAGTTTGGTGTAACCGAAGAATAATCGCCGCATACAGTATAATATATAGAAGAATTTCGCATCGGCCTGTACGAAATTACAGGTCGATGTTTAAATCCTCAAAAAACCTCAAAAAAATAAAAAAAGGTGTTGACAAGAGGGTTTAAGTTTGGTAAACTAGGATTCGCTGACGCACCAAAAGGAGCGGAAGCAAACGCAGGACCTTGAAAACCGGATAATCAGACAACCCTGAAAATTCATAAAAAAAATGATTTTTCAGAGGGACCAAGAGATTGGTAAGAATTAAACGACCTCGATGATTCGAAAGAATCAGAATTCCTTTAACGGAAAAGAAGAAACGGAAAAGCCAGAGCGGAAGATATATCCGCGAAAGGGAGTCCGGTTCGGGATTAAAGAAAAGATATTAATCTGAGAGTTTGATCCTGGCTCAGGATGAACGCTGGCGGCGTGCCTAACACATGCAAGTCGAACGGAGCGCCGGGGACGGAATCCTTCGGGAGGAAGACCCTGGCTGCTTAGTGGCGGACGGGTGAGTAACGCGTGGGTAACCTGCCCCGTACAGGGGGATAACAGCCGGAAACGGCTGCTAATACCGCATAAGCCTGCAGCCCCGCATGGAGCAGCAGGAAAAACTACGGTGGTACCGGATGGGCCCGCGTCTGATTAGCTAGTTGGAGGGGTAACGGCCCACCAAGGCGACGATCAGTAGCCGGCTTGAGAGAGTGACCGGCCACATTGGGACTGAGACACGGCCCAAACTCCTACGGGAGGCAGC
>CANQDW010000031.1 GCA_947593975.1 uncultured Lachnospiraceae bacterium | reverse complement strand
GAATTGTTACCGCCGCCATGTTCTGCATGAAGCACAAGGGCCATATCAAGGATCTTTGCTTCAAGCGGGGTATATTTACCGTCATATCTTAACATCCTGAGTATATTCTCCGCGATCGAACAATTCTTATCAGGATTACGGATAACCAAAGTCGCATCCTTTCTAAAATGCAGATATGCATGATAAGCATATACCGATATAAGCGGCACTTTGCTTATAAGCTGAAGCGACTGCCTAAGCACATTAGGCACGGATATATCATCAGGGTTCGGATCATATGAATACAATGTTAAAATACCCTTCTGCAATGCATTCATAATATTCGAACTCGGCGCTTTCATAATGACATCACGCACAAACTGTCCTGACAATTCCTGCATCTCGGCAAGTATCACCTTAAAACTTTCCAATTGTTTTTCATTCGGAAGCTCTCCGAACAACAGCAGATATGTAGTCTCTTCAAAACCAAACCTTCTCGTATCAAAATCCTTTACAAGTTCGCGTATATTATATCCCTGATAGTACAACTCTCCGTCCGACGGTATCTTGCGTCCTTCAATCGTTTTATACGAAACTACATCCGATATTTCCGTGAGCCCTGTAAGCACTCCTTTTCCATTGGCATCACGCAGTCCCCTTTTTACATCATATTCTTCGTACAGATCCGGATTAATAGCTCCGGAAGCCATGCAATACTGTACAAGTTCATCAAACTGTTCTCTTGCTGTAGGTCCCATGTCCATAATTGATTTCTTTGCCATATAATTCCCCCTTCTTTATACAATCAATCTTCAATCCCTTTACACGCTAAGTAAAAAAAATCGTGCCTCAGCTACGCTAATGCACATCATTGTCTTATACATAATAACATTTTAGCCCGGCAATGTCAAGCCGGGCTAAATATTTGTTTACATATTACATTTTATAAGGATCTCTTTCCAATTCTTATCGACTTCCTTCTGGAAATCTGCAAGAAGCTCTTCATTCCCCGGCTTAAACAGATGCCTGAACCTTCTCTGCGGTCTTAAGAAATCTTCAATAGGCAGTTTCTTCTTCGGAGTATATGTAAGCGTCCAAGTACCGTCGATCACCTCAAACATAGGCCAGTAGCATGTATCTACAGCCAGCCTGCATATCTCCATCATATCGGATGTTTCATAGCCCCAGCCCCTCGGACACGGCGAAAGCACGTTAAGGAATGCCGGACCCGGCGTATATATCGCTTTTTCAGCCTTTGTATATATATCCTTAAAATTGCCAAGAAACGTTGTCTGTCCTACATACGGTATATGGTGTTCCGCCATTATCGCAGCAAGGTCTTTCCTTACCTGGACTTTACCGTTTTTAACCTTGCCTGCCGGAGTAGTAGTAGTATCCGCAAATCTCGGCGTTGCCGATGAACGCTGCGTTCCCGTATTCATATAAGCTCCGTTGTCGTAGCATACATATACGAAATCATGACCTCTCTCCATTGCGCCCGACATAGACTGAAAACCGATATCATATGTTCCTCCGTCTCCGCCGAACGTAATAAACTTATACTCTCCTTCTATCTTACCCTGTCTTTTAAGGACCCTGTATGCAGTCTCAACACCCGACATAGTTGCTCCGGCGTTCTCAAATGCATTATGTATGTAACTGTCCTCGTATGCAGAATACGGATACATATAGGAAGATACTTCAAGGCAGCTTGTTGCATTGCCCACTACAGCCCTGTCTCCTTCATGCAGAGAACGAAGCACCGAACGGACTGTAACAGCTCCGCCGCAGCCTGCGCACATTCTGTGTCCCGGCACAAAACGGTCTTTCTTATTGATCATTTCCTCTTTGAAATTATACGATTTGTTCATAACATTATCCATTTCCGCCACCTCACTCTCTAAGACCTATATATCTGTAATTATCTCTTACTTCATGCGTCTCTGCCATACGGTACAGTTCTTCATATACTTTGCAGAAATCATCAATTGTGATATCCCTTCCGCCAAGGCCATATATATAATTTACTGCTTCTGCCTGTACCTTTGCGCGATACAGCGCCGCCGTAACTTCTGCGCCAAGCGGTCCCCCGGTTGCCGAAAACATCTCAGAACGGTCAAGTATAGCAACGGCTTTTACATTCTTAAGAGCTTCTGCTATCTCTTCATCCGGGAACGGCCTGAATACCCTTATCTTTACAAGACCCACTTTTTTGCCGGTAGTATTTCTTATCTCTTCTATAGCTGCCTTTGCGGTTCCTGCAGCAGAACCGATAATAACTATGGCGTATTCGGCATCTTCCATTCTGTATTCTTCAAAGAACCCGTACTTTCTTCCCGAGATCTTTTCAAATTCCTCTGCCACGGAAAGTATGACCTTCTTTGCATTAAGCATAGCCTGCCTCTGTCCGCGCTTTGATTCCATATAATAATTGGACACCGCATAAGGTCCTATAGCCATAGGCTCTTTTTCATTAAGAAGATAATGCAGCGGTTTGCGCTCTCCTGCAAATTCTTTCACAAGTTCATCTTCCACAAGTTCTATATTCTCCACTCCATGGCTTGTTATGAAACCGTCCTGGCATATCATCACAGGCAGCATTACGTCTTTATTTTCAGCTATCTTAAATGACTGCAGGAAATTATCATAAGCTTCCTGGTTAGATTCCGCGTATATCTGGATCCAGCCGCTGTCCCTTGCTCCCATACTGTCAGAATGGTCTGCATTTATATTGATAGGACCCGAAAGCGCCCTGTTTACAAGCGCCAGTACTATCGGAAGCCTGTCAGACGCCGCAACATAAAGTTCCTCCCACATCAGCGCAAGTCCGCATGATGAAGTAGCCGTAAGCGTTCTCGCTCCGGCCGCTGAAGCTCCTATTGCCGCGCTCATGGAACTATGTTCGCTTTCAACATGAATAAATTCAGTATCTATATCTCCGTTTGCTATGTACGAAGCGACGTACTGCGGTATCTCGGTAGACGGAGTAATAGGGAACGCCGGCATTACGTCCGGATTGATCTGTTTGATTGCATACGCAACCGCTTCATTACCCGATAATCTTTCTCTTATAGACATATTTACACCTCCATGCTTATTGCATTAAACGGACACACTTTAGCGCATATTCCGCAGCCTTTGCAGTGATCCATGTCAAATTCTATTTTCTCTTCTTTAGTAACAAGTATGCTCATATCAGGACATACCGGAACGCATAAGAAACAATCCCTGCATTTTTCCGCATCATGTACGGGCCTTTGCGTTCTCCACTCACCTGTCTTAAATTCCCTTGATGTTGCAGCTTCAAAAAGCTTATTGCCTTCTGTAAGATCCTGCCATGGTGAATTTTCGTTAATCTTATCGCTTATCATACATTAACCTCCTCAAACGTCATTCGGAGCGCATTCATATTACCTTCTATCACTTCAGGCTTTTTACTGAACTTGTGCTTATATGAAGCCTCCATCTCACCCAGAAACTGATCCTTATCCATAACCTTTGATACAGCCACAACCGCTGCAAGCATAGGCGAATTCGGGAAATATTTTCCGAGCGCCGCAACAGATATCTTCCTTGCGTCAACAGTATATACTTTTCCTTTATAACCTCTAAGCTTTGGTACTATCTCCTCCGGCGATCTTGCGGAGTTTACAATAACTGCTCCTTCAGGGCTCAATCCGGCGGTAACATCGATTCCGTCAAGAAGGCCTTCGTCAACAACCACAACATAATCCGGCTCATATATATTAGAATGAACCGTTATGGGCAAATCGCTGATCCTGTTATAAGCTGTAATAGGAGCTCCCATTCGCTCCGGACCATATTCAGGGAATCCCTGAACGTACTTCCCGGCTTTAAAGGACACATCCGCAAGCAAAAGCGCAGCTGTCTTAGCTCCCTGGCCTCCCCTTCCGTGCCATCTGATTTCAATAGTGTTCTTCAAATCCATTTACCTTCTTTCTTTATATTATAAATTTTATGCAAATAAAAAAACTCCAACCGCCCGTAAACGGTAAGAGTTAAAGTTTCCCAAAATTCATTAAACCATCTACGACATACCATCATATGCGACCCTGTTCACGGTGGGCTTCCGTCAGCATTTACTCATATTATATAACTTTCAACGCTGCAACTCAGGAGGGATGTTCAATCAGCTCCTACTCATACCACTTCCCAGCATACGTGGCTCTCTTTGACTTTCAGAACAAATCTACTGTCTCCGTCACAGTCTTTAATGTTTAATTTATTCAGCTTCAAAAACGATTATATAAACAAGTTTTTGTTTTGTCAATAGTTTTTTCTATTGATTTTGATAAACTAAAGTGATAATATGTTACCGAAAAAAGGTTTTTACATCAACGGAGGTAATATTTATGAAAAAATTACTTGTAGTACTTTTATCTGCAGCAATGGTTCTGTCACTTGCCGCCTGCGGTAAAAAATCCGAAAATGCAGACAGCGATTTGGCTTATGTTAAAGACAAAGGTAAACTGGTAGTCGGCATCACGGATTTTGCTCCTATGGATTATCAGGAAGGCAGTGAGGAATGGATAGGTTTTGACGCTGACATGGCAAAGGCATTTGCGGCAAGCATCGGCGTTGAAGCAGAATTTGTTGAAATCAACTGGGACAATAAAGTTCCTGAACTTGACGGCAAAAATATCGACTGTACATGGAACGGCATGACTCTTACCGACGAAGTTAAGGCTGCCATGGATTGTTCTAACGCATACTGCCGCAATTCACAGATAGTCATTGTCAAAGCAGATAAAGCAGACCAGTATAAAGATGAAGACAGCATCAAAGATCTGTTATTTGCAGTTGAATCCGGAAGCGCCGGAGAAGAAATGGCTCAGGCAAACGGATATGAATATATTCCTGTTGAACAGCAGTCGGACGCGCTCATGGAAGTTGCCGCAGGCACATCAGATGCCGCTATAATAGATTCACTTATGGCTTATGCAATGGTAGGCGAAGGTACGGGTTACGAAGACCTTACCTATACCGTTGAACTTAACAGCGAGGAATACGGCGTTGGATTCCGCAAGGGTTCCGACCTTGTTCAGGCGCTCAATGATTTCTTTAAAACAAGCTACGAAGACGGAAGCATGGAAGAATGCGCCAAACAATACGATATTGAAAATTCAATCATCGCTCAGTAATATCGTTACATAACATCGTATTTTAACAAAATAGAGAGCGGAATATCCGCCCTCTATTTTCTGTATCAGACAAAAACAGAAAGAAGTGTGATAAAATAATGGAATTAATAATGGAACAGATGCCGACAGTCATTAATTCTCTTAACATAGGTTTCATACAGACGCTTAAACTTTTCGTTGTAACGCTTATCGGCTCCTTCCCTCTGGGCCTTGTGATCGCATTTGGCTCAATGTCACGTTTTGCCCCCGTAAAATATATATCAAAATTATTTGTATGGATAATCAGAGGCACGCCTCTCATGCTGCAGATGATGATCATATACTATTTCCCCGGTCTCGTATTACATAACAACATATGGGGAAGCGGAGAAATGGGCCGCTTCATCGCCGCTTCGGTATCGTTTATAATCAATTATTCCTGCTATTTTTCCGAAATATACCGCGGAGGGATACAGAGTGTGCCTGTAGGACAGGAAGAAGCTGGTCTCGTTCTCGGAATGACAAAGCGGCAGATATTCTTCAAAGTAACCCTGCTTCAGATGATCAAGCGCATCGTGCCTCCTATGTCAAATGAGATAATCACTCTCGTAAAAGACACATCGCTTGCGCGTATCATCGCGCTTCAGGAAATAATATGGGCGGGACAGTCTTTCATGAAAGGTTCACACGGGATATCAGGCGCTATATGGCCCCTGTTCTTTACAATGATATACTATCTTGCATTCAGCGGTATCCTTACCGCGCTTTTAGGAAAGCTTGAGAAAAAGCTAAATTATTTCAGGTAAAGGAGGAACAGCCGCATGTCTATATTGGAAGTTAAAAATATAAGCAAATCATTTGACCGCATAAAGGTCCTTAAAGATATAAGTTTTACGCTTGATAAAGGCGAAGTCGTTTCTATCATAGGCTCTTCGGGAAGCGGAAAGACAACGCTCCTGCGGTGTCTGAATTTTCTCGAACAGCCTGACAGCGGGATAATAAAAGTAAATGACGAAATACTGTTTGATTCAGACGATCCTTCTACTCTCAGGGAATCTGAGATCAGAAAAAAAAGGCTGCATTTCGGGCTTGTGTTCCAGTCGTTTAATCTGTTCCCGCAGTATACGGCGTTAAAAAACGTAATGCTTGCAAGGGAGCTTCTTGTAAAACAGCTCCCCGCATATAAAACAAGCAAAAAAGAAATTCAGGATAATATACAGAAACAGGCAGAGGAGCTTCTCATACAGATGGGTCTTTCCGACAGGATGAACAACTATCCGCACCAGCTTTCAGGCGGACAGTGCCAGCGTGTTGCCATAGCCCGTGCCCTTGCGCTGAGTCCTGACATACTTTGCTTTGACGAGCCTACGTCAGCTCTTGACCCCGAACTTACCGGAGAAGTTCTTAAAGTTATCAAAAAGCTGTCCGAGCATAATACCACAATGATCATAGTCACACATGAGATGTCTTTTGCAAAAGACGTTTCAAACCAGGTTATTTTCATGGACGACGGATATATAGTTGAACGCGGGACTCCCGATCAGGTATTTAATAACCCTGAAAATGAAAGGACAAAACAGTTCCTTGCGCATTTTAACCAGTAACCTTAAGATATCATATTGCTTTTCAATACACGTTCCTGCTAGACGGCGTCACATGGTATTGAAAAGCAATAACTTCTATTTTTTATACATTATGATGTGAGTGGGTACATGAATATCATCATCTGACCCCTCCTGCATAAATACATAGAATGTATCATCAGCAACAACGACCATATCAAAAAACGTGTATTTACCTGTAAAGTAACTGTCATTTGACGCATTAAATATCAGTTCAAATCCCTGGTCAGTTCCTATAGAAGCTCTGTACAGCCCGCCAGCATTGCAATAATAAATATAAGAATCTGTTACACTGAAACATTCTTTCCTATACACACATATATCAGAATTATCTAAATATAAATCATCCCACATCTGCATTGCGCCATTTACACTAGCCAGCCCTTTATTATTATCAGGCAGCGCATAAGTATTTTTAAGTTTTCTGCCGTCATGGGAATATCTCTCTATACTGTTATCCTCAAGTATATACAACCCGCTGTCCGCATATTTAACTTTGACACTTGAATCAGTGCTGGACCTTCCAGCTACTTTGTTCTGCCGTATCTTTTTACCGGTTTTTGCATTATAGACTTTTACCTGCAGATATGATTTTTTCTCATTGTATTTATTATACATAAACACAATATATATTTTATCTGATTTAATATACATATCAACCACATCAAAATCTGATGACATAGTGCGCTTTGCAACTTTAAACCTGGCCTTCTGATTACCTTTTTTATCATATATGCAAAGATATTCATTCATCGGTTTTTCTTTTTTGCCCCAGAAAAGTCTGCTTTCCTTTCTGGTATTATGAATTTCGTATATATTACCCTTTTTATCCTGCCTTGTAATATTAAATCCGGCATTTGCTATTTCCCTGAACTTTTTGCTTTTAATTATCCGGGTCTTTTTATCTGCAGAACCATCTAATGTATTAATTCCCAGATATACTTTCTTACCCGATGCTTTAGGCGTAAGCCATTGGTAATATACAGCCTTTCCGTCAGCTGTCCTCTGCATGCTATACGGCTGCTGTTCACATTCCATATCCTCAAATGGTTCGTTACCGCTTAAACCGGTATCTTTGCTTATAAAAGCGCCTTCCTCTGCAAATGACACCTCTTTCCTGCACAATAATCCCAAAATGCCTGCTAATACAATAGTTGCCATTAATAACACTTTTTTCCTCATAATAAAATTCCCCTTCCCATCTTTTACTTCCACTAAAGTTATTTACATAACTTTATAAATAAGAAATACATATTATATGTGTTATTATTATGTCAGCATATTGTTTTCACCTTACAAATTCAATTTCCCTAATTTTAATCTTATCAATATCTTTAAATTCCGTAAACATAGCAGTATTGACATACATACACCATCCGGGTCCTGCATCGGTTGCCCCCTCGCTTATCTGCTCGACAAAGAAATGTCCGGCAAAAAAATCACGATATGTAACGGATGTGCCATCTTTGTACACAAATATCATATCATCAAAACGATGTATATCATTTTTATCCATCTTAAGCGCATAAAAATCCTTATACGGAAAAACTGCATTTATTCCTATCGGGCTTAAAATGATCTTACTGTCCGGCATATCTTCTGATGTATACTCTACCGTCTCAGGCTCCTTTGTCGCAGGAAGTTTAAGCGTCATCTCATCACTGTATTCTGTCTTAAGTTCCGGATATGTTCCGATATTCACTGCAATATCATCCGTATTTATAATCCGTCCATTTTCATAATCTACAGAATAAAAAACTCCAATCAGATATCCGCCATCCTTCCACTTATCATTCATATAAAATTCATCACAGGTTCCCAGTATGCCATCTTCTGACCTGCCAATCGTAAAGAGCAGGGAATTATTATCCAGATTCCTTAATGCTTCAACACTCATACCCATACGGTATGCTTCAGCAGACTCTGTTCTGTCCTTTCTCAAAATCACTTCATCCGTTGGCATATATGACTTCTCCGAAGTAAATTTTTCAGGAATCCAGGTCAGCATATACTTGTCCTCATTTTTTATTACAAGCGAGCATACAAGCAAGCCTTTCTGCTGTTCTGAACTATACATATTATTTAATACCGTAACCTTAAAATTCTCACTTTCGGTAACTACCTCATCCGATGTAATATATTTAAAAATCATATCTTCCGTATCGGAATCTCCAAATAATTTAAATATTCCATATTTATCTCCCATACATATAGCGACAGGCATTGTTATAATGCATAAAAGCGCTGCTGCCACTGCCGCATATTTTCTCCATGACCCAAATCCTTTTTTACGCTCTCGCCTTCCACATTCCTTTATAAGTTCAGCCTTTATTTTTTCATATTCTTTTTCATTCATCTGTAATGCTTCCATTGTCATATTATATTTATTATTTTCTCTTTTCAATCCAAACACCACCTAACATTATTCATTTTCAAGATATTCTTTCATCATTTTCTTCGCCGCCGCAAAACGCGAACGCAGCGTTGAATCATTTACTTTCAAAATATGCGATATTTCTTTTAACGTATACCCTTCATAATAATACAGATACAATATTATCCTGTATTTATCCGGAAGCTCCATAAGCGCATTTATAACTTCCCTGCTTTCGTCTCCTAGTGAACCGTCAGCTATAACAGCGCCAAGGCAAACCCCTTCCATATCGGCGCGCTTCTTCTTCCAGCTGCTCTTCATAACGTCCCTGCAATAATTTACGGCAGTACGTATGAGCCATGCCTTTTTATGCTCCTCGCCGCAAAGCTTTTTGGCGCATTTTATAAAACGCATAAAGGTTTCCTGCACAGCATCGTATGCGTCATGTTCATTTCCCAACTGCGTCAGGCAGATTTTCCATACCATATTGTAATAACTTTCATATGCCTTAATGACTTCCTCCTGCGTATGCACCAAAGTTCCTCCTTTCTCTCATGCCGTTAACTTATGCTTTGACATTATTTGTTTTCATTTACATACTTCTGCACTCTGTCCTGTATTATCCTTGCCGTATCGTCAAGCCCTCTTTTTCCGTCAAAATATTCCTGTATATCATCTTCGATTATGCTCTTTACTCCTTCGTAACCGGATTCATGGGCCTTTGAATCCTTTATAATATCACGCAGCGTCTGTATCTCTTCTTTGCCCGCAGGTCCTATAGTTATACGATACCCGCCATATCCGCCTGAGATATAATTAGATATATTATTACCGTTTTCGTCTTTATAAAAATCCTGCATACACGTTTCCATAAGTTCATCAAATGCTGCTTTAGATGTCGGGAAGCCGCCCCGTTCCATATAGTTTTTATCCTGACCGCGAAGAATCAGTTCCTTAATAAATTGCCACGCCTCATCCTTATATTTTGAGGACGGGACTATCCCGCACCGGTTTCCATACGCCCATGTGCTGACATACGCCCTGCACCCGCTGCCCGGATAACCCAGATATATTTCGCCGCCCTGATATACTTTGTTATACGCGCAAATATCGCTTACGCTGTCTATTCCCATTCCCGAAGGGTTTGCCAAAAGGACTTTTTTCCTGTTTATCAGTTCAAATTCACTTACATCTTCCGAATAATCATTGTCCGTAAAGCCATTGCAGAATTCAAGTACTTTTTTAAATTCCTCCCCGTCAAATGAACACTTTCCCTTATCCCAGTCGATATATCTGTCTGTATCGTTATAAATGAGCATGTCAGCAACGCCTGTCTTAGTATTATGCGCGCAAAGCATCATATTATCAGACCGCAGATTATAATAATCAATAAGGTTATCCACTGTCCAGTCATTCCCTATATCCTTAAATTCCGATTTCCTTCCTATAACCGTGTCGATGCCAAACGAATCCGTTATATAATAATGGTTGCCGGAAATCTCCGTGGCGGAAAGGATGCCTTCCACAAAATAATCTTCATTTAAAGTATCATCTTTTTTGATATACGGCGTCAGATCGCAAAGCAGTCCCCTGTTTGCAAGCAGATTGACATTATGCGCGCCTAACAGCAGTATGTCGGGCGCATATCCCGCCGCAACATCCATCATCAGAGCCTCTTTGGCGTTCTTTCGTGTTTCATCATAACTTGTATATTCTATCCTGTACTCAGTATTGTTCCGGTTATAATCTATTATCATATTCTGTACATCAATATCACCGGTCTCCCTTAGCGACGCAAGCCTGAGCACTTTCCTTTCATCGGGAACGTTTCCGCTGTTATCAAGAAATCCCATACTGTCTCCCGCCATGCAGAACAGCCTTTTTTCATCAAACTGCCTGATATAATATAAATCATCATATAAAATGCCGGTATTAAGCCAGTTAAGCACAGCCTTCGGCTTTTTGTCTTCCCTGTCATATTTATACAATAACGTACCGTCGCTTATAAAAAAAGGTATACTGCCGTAAGAATCTATAAGCTCACATCTGCTGAATATGTTATTTCCCGCCGAAAGCCCTTCTAATACTTCGCCCGGTTTTTCGCCTTCAAAATCCGGATATATACATTCGCAGTACCCGCTGTTATTAACATTTCCCCCGCAGCACACGACCGGTCTGCCCGTATCGTCAACCGCCATTGAATAAAACAGCTTATCCCTCATCTGCACCCTGTTTTTTAATATGCCTTTTCCGTCATACATGCATATATCAAAACCGCTGTATACATCATCATACTCATATACAACATATATATTGCCTTTATCATCAAACTTACATTCACGCACGCCTACATACGCCGCATCATTTACATCAAGCCCAAGCTCGCTTATTACTATATCCTCTTTTTCCTCGCCGTCGTTTCCGTATACCGATTTTTTTAACCTGATTTCAGAAACAGACGTATCTTCATTCCATTCATTATAATAATATCTTAACATCACAATATCTTCATTTTCAGTCACATATAATGCACCGAATGAAGCTTCGTCATATCCGTCATACAATATCACAAATTCGTCATTTACGATATCGTACCTGCACATATGGTACCCGCCTTCATTATCTTTTTTAAGCGGATACGCATCTGTTCCATATGCCTCAAAATACAGATAATTTCCATTCATATAAACAGTAGGCATGCTTATATCTATATCTTTGCCAAAATCATACTTTGTTTCAATAATATCATATGTATAATCATCCACTTTCCCTTCTGCCGGAGTCATATTTCCGGCATCCCCTTTTTTCCCATTACATGCTGCCTGAAGCAAAAGTACCACAAGCGCTGTAAGAAACAGTCCTTTTTTCATTACATGTTCCCTCCCTGTATAATACTTTATACTACTAATACGATCAAAGAGCGGGAAATGTCCATTAACAACAAAAAGACCGCCTGATCTCTCAAACGGCCTTTCTTATATTCTTTTTTATCCTGTCTTACGCCTCTCCCGATATAAGCCACGGCGACGGCTGCGCTACAAAGATGCTGTTCTTATCTGTCTTTGATATCGATATCTGCATTGCCTCCATATTCTGTATATTATATTTTTCAAATATATTCTTAATGTCAGCAAGTATATTAAGTTCAAGCGTATATATTATAAACTGCATATGAGGATTCTTTTTAAGAAGCAGGGCAACGTCCTCTTCGAGCGTCTCTGACGCAACTATAAACGCAAGCCTTGGAGCCGGCAGCTCCCGCATCGTTTCCTCGTCAAGAGATTCTATTATCTGCACATTATGTACGCCAAACTGCTCTGCGTTATCCTGCATAGTCCGCTTGGAACCCTTGTCCTTTTCTACTGCTATAACAGTACCTTCGCTTGCTGCTATTGCCGTTTCAACAACTATGCTTTCGCCGCTTACGATACATATTACGTCCTGGACATCAACCGCAAGCATGCTCATAATGACTGCCCTTATCTCATTTCCAACGTAACGCACGGTTCCTGCGCTGAAGAATTCATTTTTGATTCCGACCCTGAACGATTCCCTCGTGTTTTCATTCACAATAAATATTACCGTCGGGGATTTGATCTTTCTGTTAAGCACGTCCTTTACCTTAGCGTGTTTTACTTCCCCGCTTCCGCACTCTCCTTCTCCTATCCACACGTCATATTCGCCGAATCCTGCCTCCCAGAACTGGAACAAAAGCCCCTCGTTCATCTCATTTGCAAAGATCATGACCCTTTTATGGGTTTCGATCGTCGGGAGCACGTTTTTCTTTTTTGTACATATATCTAACATCTTAATCTTTTCCGGGCTCACATCCATACTCTCCGAAAAATATGCAAGCCATTTGAGCATACTGTTGTTAGTATATTTGTTATCCGTCATTTAACCAATACCTCCTTTTATTTTTAAAAACAATCAATAACAATTCCGCTTACAAATACCGCCAAACTTGCCGATAACGCCACTGTAATGAGGCTTTTCCCAAAATACGCCAGCAAAACGGCAGTTACAAACCCGCACACGGCCGACAGGAAATATCTTGTTGAATAAAATACTCCCGGGATCGTCATTGCGGCAAGTACCGCATAGGGTATATATCCAAGAAACGATCTTACGTATTTATTTTCTATTTTATTTTTAACAAGGACAAAAGGAACTGCCCTTACAAGATAAGTCACACCTGCCATAACGCCAAGATACAGCAGAAATTCATAGCTATCCATATAATATTACCCCGTCTTCTTAATCCGCTTCACGCCCCGGAAACAGCGCCGCTCCCAGCGCCGATGCCATAACTGCGCATATTATGATGGCAAACCCCGACGATATCTTATCAAATACCGGGATATAATAAAACATACAGCTTATCGCCGCCGACACAGCCGCGACAAACAATACGGCTCGGTTCTTTTTGGCTGCCGGGACAATTATCGCAATGAACATTCCGTAGAGCGCTATGCCAAGCGCGTCGCATATAACGGACGGCATTATATTGCCGCATACCGCGCCCGTAAGCGTTCCAAGCGTCCATCCTATATACGGCGCAATGATCAGACCGAAAAAATAGCTGCGCTTTATCTCTTTCCCCGTATTCATGGCAACTGCAAATATCTCATCAGTTATCCCAAACCCCAGAATGAGCCTGTATATGCCTCTAAACTTCCTGTCCGCTTTCTGCGACAGCGACAGCGACATAAGCGCATAACGCAGATTGATAACGAACTGGCTTACCGCCATTTCAACAAGCCCTCCTGCGGCTGCCATTACGGTAATACCCGCATACTGCCCCGCGGAAGTTAGGTTAGCCATCGAAACAAGAAGCGCTTCCCACCATTCAAATCCGTTTGAAACTGCAAGTATACCAAAGGAAAATGAAACCGAAAAATACCCCAGTCCTATGGGTATGCCATCTCTTATTCCCTTTTTTATCATATATAAATACTGCTCCTATGCTATTTACATAAGCTCTCTACTACTTTTACGCACGCTTCATAACCGAGCGTCGACGTATTAAGGCACAGATCGTAATTCGTTGCTTCGCCCCATCTGCCGTCCGTATGGAAATTATAATATTCCCTTCTCTGCTTATCACGCTTTTTAATATATCCCGGCGCCTCTTTTTCAGGAACATTATCTACTTCCACAGCCCTTTTTATCCTTGCGGACATATCGGATGCATATACAAATATACTCAGACAGTCGTTGCGGCTGCTCAATATGTAATCGGCGCACCGTCCCATGATCACGCACGGACCTTCGCCCGCAAGCTTCGTTATGGTCTGCGCCATCGCATTATATATTTTCTGCGGAAGGAGCTTATTGCTGTCCTCCATTCCGTAATCGGAATACATTGCGATCATATATATCATGCTCTTTACATTTTTCTCATCATACTCTTTCATAACATTATGGCTAAGCCCAAATCTCTCAGCAGCCATCATAAGCATCTGTCCGTCATAAAACGGTATGTCCAGATTCTCTGACAGCATCTTTCCTATTTCTCTTCCCCCGCTGCCGTACTGCCTATCGATAAGAATAATTTTTTTACTCATGATACCGCCCCCTTTTATCATTATATAAAAATATTATATATTAAATATAAATTATTTTCAACTAGGAAATCGCAGATAATTTTCGCACATTATATGTCAATATCATGTGATACAGCGCCGTTTTGTACAAAAGGACAATATTTGCATCGATAAAACAATATCTGTTAATAAGAAACACAGCGCTTTTATATCCAAAGCAGGTAATAACTATGCATATCCCGCATACAGTCCACCACAGCGACACAGGTATAAATATGAGAAGTATTATCGTAATGACAGTGCACATCCACACCCACATATACTGCCTGCTTATCCTTACGGATAATTCTATAGCGCCAAGCAGGCGTTCGAGCATCTTCTGCAGAGTATATATGTCCTTATTCCCGAGCTGCTTATATATATCCCTGAAAATCATTTCATTGTGCCTGCTTTTCGGTCCGTTATCATCACTGTTTACATACCTGCTGTAACATTCAAAATACATATCATACTTCTGCTCTCCGAGCTCTTTACATATCAATTTCCCAAGTATGCTTAACATGCTGCCTCCCTGTATATATACTGTTACATACTATATTTTATTCATCAGTGCATGTAATTGTTATAGGATAACCCCAAGATATAAATAAAAGGAGCCTCCGCAAAATAACCTGTTATTTTACGGCAACCCCTCTCAATCCTCATTTATATTATCGGACTATTTGCTAAACTTATACATTGTTTCCGAATGGAATTTTTCGCCTGCTTTAAGCACGCACGAAGGAAACGTAGGGATATTGCATGAATTTGGGAAATACTGCGTCTCAAAACACAATCCGTCTCTTGAATGGTACGTCCTTCCGCCTTTTGCATTCTTAACAGTCCCGATATTGTTTCCCGAATAAAACTGCATTCCCGGAAGGTCCGTATATACTTCCATAACCCTTCCTGTCGTTCCTCTTGCCTCCGCCACTTTTGCAAACACTCCATTGTCCTTATCAAGCACAAAATTATTATCATATCCCTTTCCGAATTTCAGCGGCTCATAATCATCATCTATCATAAGGCCGACTTTTTTAGGAACGGTAAAATCAAGCGGCGTTGCGCTCACCAAAGCAAGTTCTCCCGTAGGTATAAGGTCTTTGCCCGTAGGCGTGAAAAACGACGCGTTGATCCGGACCGTGTGTTCACATATACTTCCGGAATCTTCGCCATCCAGATTAAAATATGTATGGTTCGTAAAATTAACTATCGTATCTTTATCAGATACCGCATCATATATAATATAAAGCTCGTTTTCATCCGTAAGCTTATAAGTAACCTTTATATCAAGATTGCCCGGATATCCCTGTTCCATATCGGGGCTTAACCGCATAAACCTTACGCTTGAATATCCTTTTCCTTCTCTGCACTCTGCATTGTACATAACCTTATGGTAATCGGGATTCCCGCTGTGCAGATTATTGTTTTCCTCATTTTTCTCAAGTTCATAAGAAACGCCCTTAACCTTAAATGACGCCCCGCCGATCCTGTTCGCATGCCTTCCGATGAAAGCCCCGAAAAACGGTTTGTTTTCCTCATAGCCCGCAACATCGTCAAATCCGAGGACAACGTCCTTCATTACCCCGTCTGCATCGGGAGTAATGACATTCACGATAACCGCACCGTAATCTATGCACGATACCTTCATGCCGTCAGCATTTTCCATTGTATACTTTACGACTTCTTCCCCGTTTTTTGTCTGCCCGAACACCTCTTTTGCAACACCCATCTACTCTTCCTCCTTTATCTGTATTCCAAGCTCGTCAAGCTGGATATCATCAACTACGTTAGGCGCATCGCTCATAAGGCACGATGCATCCTTGATCTTAGGAAATGCTATAACGTCTCTTATGCTTTCCTGTCCTGCCATGAGCATTATCATCCTGTCAAAGCCGTACGCCAGTCCCGCATGAGGCGGTACTCCGTACTTAAACGCATTTAAAAGGAAACCAAACCGCTCATACGCCTGTTCTTTAGTAAATCCAAGTTTTTCAAACATCTTCTCCTGTACGTCGTCCTGATGTATCCTCACGGAACCTCCGCCAATCTCATTTCCGTTCAGTATGATATCGTAAGCTTTCGCCCTTACCCTGCCCGGCTCTGTATCAAGAAGGTCAATGTCCTCTTCCATAGGCATTGTAAACGGATGATGCATCGCAACATACCTGTTCTGTTCTTCAGACCACTCAAATAACGGGAATTCAGTAACCCAAAGGAAATTATAAGTATCCTTATCCGCAAGATTAAGCCTGTCTGCAAGCTCAAGCCTCAGATTTCCAAGTACATCATACACAACCTTGTCCTTATCCGCCGCAAACAAAAGAAGGTCTCCCGCCTCGCCGTCCATCGCCTTAATGAGGGACTGCATTTCTTCTTCCGATAAGAACTTGGAAAATGATGATTTGATGCTTCCGTCATCCATTACGCATACATACGCAAGCCCTTTTGCGCCATAGGTTTTTGCAACATCCGTAAGCGAATCTATTTTCTTGCGGGGCATTGCCGCCTGTCCTTTTGCATTAATCCCCCTTACGCTGCCGCCGTTTTCGACAGCTCCGGAAAATACTCCGAATCCGCAGCCGCGTACAACCTCCGTCACATCCTTAAGCTCCATCCCGAACCTTGTATCCGGTTTATCCGAGCCAAATCTTTCCATGGCTTCTTTATACGTCATTCTTGGTATCGGAAGTTCTATATCTACATCTATTGTTTCCTTAAAAAGCTTTTTTAACAGCCTTTCATTTACGTCAATCACATCATCAATATCTACAAACGACATCTCCATATCTATCTGCGTAAATTCAGGCTGCCTGTCCGCTCTCAGGTCTTCATCCCTGAAACATTTGGCTATCTGGAAATACCTGTCATATCCCGAAACCATAAGGAGCTGCTTAAAAAGCTGCGGCGACTGCGGAAGCGCATAGAAATTACCGGGATGTACCCTGCTTGGAACCAGATAATCCCTCGCGCCCTCAGGCGTACTCTTATTAAGTATCGGCGTTTCTATCTCAAGGAATCCCTCGTCAGAAAGAAACTGCCTTGTGAGCGTCGCAACCTTGCTCCTCATAATGAGATTTCTCTGAAGGTCAGGTCTCCTAAGATCAAGATATCTGTATTTAAGCCTCAGCTCCTCTTTCGTCTTTATGCCTTCCTCTATAGGAAACGGCGGAGTCTCTGCTTCCGACAATATCCTTATATCATTTGCAATAAGCTCGATATCGCCTGTTGCAATATTGGTATTTACAGCCCCCTGCCTCGGCTGTATCACTCCGGTAACCGCGGCTACATATTCGCTTCTCAGCTTTTCAGCCTTGGCAAACCCTTCCTCGCTTATATTTTTTCCTTCAAAAACGATCTGAAGTATCCCGCTTCTGTCACGCAGGTCAACAAATATAATACCGCCTTTATTTCTGTTTTTCTGCACCCATCCCATAACCGTAACGGTCTTTCCCGCATCGTTTACGGACACTTCCGCGCATCTGTGCGTCCTGTGCAACCCTTTCATTGATTCAGCCATTATAAATTCACTCCTCTATATTAAACATCTTTTCTATACAACTTCTTTTTCAAAGAAACCCGCGGCGCATTCCGCAAGACCGCCATTGATAATATTCTGCACTTTTGCGTAATCATCCGAATGTATGACTTTAAGGAATGCAAGAAATACCTTCATATCGAAGTGCCTTTCTTCATCTATCATAAGCTCTACCGCTACTTTTTCCGAAAATGCCTTTCTGTAGGAACGCTCCGATATGAGAGCCGCATATACATCGCACACTCTTATTATCCTCGCTCCGATCGGAATATTCTCTCCGGCTATATTGGCAGGATATCCGCTTCCGTCATAATTCTCATGATGATGATATACCATGTCAAGAAGCTCTTTATCAAAGCCCTGTTCTTCCATAACGTCACGGCTTAACGCCGCATGCATCCTGACATATTTCATCTTCTCGACTACCATGGCTTCAGAACGCTCTTTGTGGAGCTGCTCGGCAAGCCTTAACTTTCCTATATCATGAAGCATTGCAGCCGCTGCAATATCATTACAGAACTTTTCATCCATGCCAAGTTCTTTAGACACAAGCACCGCAAGTTCGCTTACTATAGCCCCGTGAGATATGGCATCAGCAAAATCCACGGTCATTACCTTGATTATACCCTCGTTAATTGACACTCTGACCATAGGCCCACCTCTTTTTACGCTCTATCATCTCATCTATCCTGTCTATGTATTCATATACATTTTTTACATTTGAACTCCTTATTATTCCCGTAACCTCATCCGCATACGGGTCATATGGATCAACAAGCTTACTCTGAGCTCCTGCCCCTATCGCCGCTACAGTCTGTTTTTCCTCCATTATTACGATATTATATATGGATTCTTTTCCCTCTTTTGCATATCCGACATTTTCAAGGACCGGGCTTTCCGAAAGTCCCGCCTTGTTCTTCTGGCGGTACATATAATAAGGTTTGTAGCCATTCTTTTTTGCATGTTCCATAGCCATATCAAGCATATTCTCCACAATACGCCCGCCATATCTTCTTGCGCCGTCTGATTCCCTGATCTTTCTATATTCCGAAGCCCTCTTCACTACAAGCGAGTGCACCGTAAAGCTGTCCGGATCAAGCTCTCCTATGCGTTCAAGCGTATAGGAGAAATCCTCTTCATCCTCGCCGCTAAGCCCTGCTATTATATCCATATTTATATTATCAAAACCTGCTTTTCTTGCAAGGTCATATGCATATACGGTCTGCTGCGCCGTATGTTTTCTCCCTATTGAAAGCAGCGTGACGTCATTCATAGTCTGCGGATTGACAGATATGCGCGTAACTCCCGCCGATCTTAGTATCGCAAGCTTTGCTTCGCTTATAGTATCGGGCCTTCCTGCCTCAACTGTAAATTCCCGGACCGATCTTACGTCAAAATTACCGCGTATAATATCCATAAGATATTTCAGATACTTTTCAGAAAGAGCCGTAGGAGTGCCTCCTCCTACATATATACTCACAAGCCTGCGTCCGCAAAACGCCTTTGCCACATATTCACATTCTTTCCTTAACGCATCTGTATAACGCGCCATAAGCTCATCCGCATTATCAAGTCCTGTAAGCGGCATGGACGAGAATGAACAATATGTGCATACCGTAGGGCAGAAAGGTATGCCTATATACACGCTGTAGCCCTCATAAAATCCAATACTCTTTAATATACCCGCTTCTCTTTTTGCGATCTCGGTACATAATTCTGCTTTCTGCCGCGAGCAGAAAAATTCCTTCTGCATGTAGTCTGCGACCTGTTCTTCATCATGTCCCGACAATATGCGCTTCATAGCAAGTTTAGTAGGACGCACGCCCGTAAGCGTTCCCCACTTAAGTTCTTCTTTTACTGCCGCGTTAAGCGTCTTATACAAAAGCCTCTTTAGCTCATCCCTGTACTTTTTCGTATCGGGTTTATCATCAAAAGCGTACTCTTTTTTTACGCCTTTACACTCAATGAATATACTGCGCTCATGCATTAATATGTATATATCCGTGCCTTTTTCGCTGTTACAGTCTTTTACGCGCTCTCTTATATAATTTTCCTCTGATATATGATAATCCGGAGCGGTATATGGGAAAAAGGCCATTACAAGCGCCCTTATATCATATTCGCACCTGTCTGAATTACAATATATGTCAACCATTTCTTTTTCCTACACAAACATGTTGTTTTTCTTTTCAAATCCTATACCGGTTGCCGGTCCGTGTCCCGGATATACATCTACATTATCAGGAAGCGCAAATAATTTTTCTTTTATCGAACGGATAAGCATAGCCGTATTTCCTGTGGGAAGATCGGTTCTTCCTACCGACATCTCAAACAGTGTATCTCCCGAAAACAGAACCGCTTCATCTTTTACATAATAGCATACGCTTCCTATAGTATGTCCCGGAGTCGCGATCACTTCAAATGAAAGCCCGGCTTCATTTATTATATCGCCGTCCCTGCAGTATACGTCGGCTGTTTCCGAAACTACCATCCTGTGCGCTACAGATACATTAAGCTTAGGCTCTATAAGAAGCTCTCTTTCTCCTTCATACGCATATACTTTGCAGCCTGTCTTTTCCCGTATATCGGATACCGCAAGGATATGGTCAAAATGTCCGTGCGTAAGAAGCACCGCCGCCACAAAATATCCGTTCTTTTCAACCTCTGACAGAATATAATCCGCATAATCACCGGGATCGATAACAACACATTCTCCCGAATCATATGCAGAAACTATATAACAATTGGTCTGTACATCTCCTACTACAAGGGCTTTTATAAACATTTCCATTACCTCCGAACATTTTTCAGCTTGACGTTCTTTCGATATCAATAACGCTCTCAACGCCTCTTATTTTTCCTACAAGTATCCTGAGGCTTTCCTTGCTGTCCACTTCAAATCCTATATTGATCGTCGCGGTTCCTTTCTTTGAAGTCCTTACATTCATCGACTTGACGTCAATTTCTCTTTCGGTAAATATTTTCGTTATATCAAACAATACCCCGCTTCTGTTATAGCAGTATACAATAATCTCTGTTGAATACATGCCCTGGTTCTGCTTGTTGTCGCTTACGCGCCATTCGGCTTCTATAAGCCTTCTTCTGTCCTCTTCAGGCATATTCATAACATTGACGCAGTCTGTCCTGTGGATGGATATTCCGCGTCCCCTGGTAACAAAACCGACTATCTCGTCACCCGGTACAGGATTGCAGCACTTCGAGAAACGCACTGCCAGATCGTCAATTCCTTCAACAATGATCCCGCTGAGTTTCTTATTTCCTTTTGATGCCGGATTTTCAGAAGATATTTTAACCTTATTTTCTTCTATCGTCTTTAATATCTGCTCATTTGTAATCTCAGCCCGGTTCTTTTTGTTATATTCTTCCTGGAGCTTATTAACTATCTGACCTTCCTTAAGCCCTCCGTGACCTACGGAGGCAAGAAGCGAATCCCAGTCCCTGAATCCGTATTTCCTAAGGCACGCCGCCTGATACTCGCTTTTTAGGTAATCAAAAATAGGAACATTTTTTGCCTTGCCGTAATTTATAATGAGTTCTCTGCCGCGCGCGATATTTTCTTCCTTAAACTCCGCTCTAAACCACTGATTTATCTTATTCTTCGCCTGCGTGCTCTTTACTATCTTAAGCCAGTCCCTGCTTGGGCCGTGCGAATTCTGCGAAGTTATGATCTCTATCCTGTCGCCGTTTTGTATCTTATAATCAATCGTCACAAGGTTGCCGTTTACCCTTGCTCCTACCATTTTGTTTCCTACCGCGCTGTGTATGCTGTACGCAAAATCTATCGGCGTTGAACCGGTAGGGAGCGTCTTTACGTCCCCGAGCGGGGTAAAACAATATACGCTGTCGGAAAACAGATCGAGGTCGCTCTTTAACAGGCTCATAAATTCCTTATTATCCGACATCTCATGCTGCCATTCAAGGATCTGCCTAAGCCACGTAAGCTTCTCTTCCTCGCTGTCCGCCGTTCCTCCGTTAATTCCTTCTTTGTATTTCCAATGCGCAGCGATACCATATTCCGCTATCCTGTGCATATCGTAAGTCCTTATCTGTATCTCAAACGGCTGCCCCTGCGGACCTATAAGCGTTGTATGAAGCGACTGGTAATTGTTAGGTTTGGGCATCGCTATATAATCTTTAAACCTTCCCGGTATTGGCTTATACATCTCATGTATGACGCCAAGCGCCGCATAGCACTGTTTGTCGTTTTCAACAATAATCCTTACGGCAAACAGATCATATATCTGATCGAGCGTTTTATTCTGGTTCTTCATTTTCTTATAAATAGAAAACAGATGCTTAACCCTTCCGTCAATCTGCGCTTCTATCTTGGCTTTTGATATATGCTCGCTTACTTCCGCAACTATATTCTGTATAAACGTCTCTTTCTCAATCCTCATTGAATTGAGTTTATTCGTAAGCTCATCATATATTTCAGGCTCAAGATATTTTAAAGACAGGTCGTCAAGCTCTACTTTGACCTTGGATATACCAAGCCTGTGCGCGATCGGCGAATATATGTCCATAGTTTCCCTTGCTTTTTCCTTCTGCTTTTCCGGTCTCATGTACTGCAGCGTCCTCATGTTATGAAGTCTGTCCGCAAGTTTAATAAGTATAACCCTTATATCTTTCGCCATTGCAAGGAACATTTTTCTGAGGTTCTCCGCCTGCATCTCAATCTTATCGGCAGAATAATTGATCTTGGTAAGTTTGGTAACTCCGTCTACCAAAAGGGCAATTTCCTCGCCAAACCATTCTTTAAGCTGTTCTATCGTATAGTTCGTATCTTCAACTACGTCATGAAGTATGCCGGCAACGATCGTTTCCTTATCCATTTCCAGCTGCGCAAGAATAATCGCAACGCAAAGCGGATGTATAATATAAGGTTCGCCGGACTTCCTCTTCTGGCTGCTGTGAGCGCTCCTTGATATATCGTAAGCTTTGTATATAATATCAAGATTATCAGAAGGATGATACAATTTAATCTGCTTTATAAGCATATCAAAAAGAACTTCAGGATCTATAAAATCACCGGGTATACTCATCTGAAGTTCACCGGTATCAATCTTAAGTCTTCCGCTCTGCGGCCTCATTGCAAGATTGCTTAACGTATCCACATTCATCCCTCCATTTATTTTAAATATTTGCTCCCAGGTCCCGACAAGTCTTACCTGTTTGATAAATACCATTCATTTTAGTATAAATATATGCGCACAAAATTTCAAGGCTTTTAGCGAAGAAAGTCAAGCCTTGTTTTATTTTTTATCTGTTGCCTATGCGTTGTATATTAAGATTTTGGAAAATTTTTATGGATAAGGTGTTACGGGGAGTTTTATGGGTATTGTTTTAGGCAGACGAAACCGATACTCCATAGGGGTGATATAAGACACATTCTCATTCTGCGCCTCTCGCAGCGGTACATAATTTGCCCGCTCTGCGGCCAAATAAGTACCGGCGGAGGCACACGGTCTTATATCACCCCTATGTACTTCCGGTTTCTGTTCCCTGAAATAATATAAACCATAAGGACATCCATATGCACTGCGGCTTATGAATGTCCTTTTATGGTTGTTGTAATATTATGATTTAATAACAACTATTTCCCTACGCTAATTTGGGCAGAGCGTTGGGATAAGTTGGTATTAACTTGGTTGTTTGGATTAGGCTGTAACTGCTACTCTACTACACCAATCTCTTTATCCCAACCTGTAGATTGTTTCCAATTAACAAAATATTTACCGTCAGAATATCCAAATGCTGTAACAGCACCGTTTTTCACTGTTGCTTTAATTATTGTAGCTGTGTCTGATGCTGTTAAAGCAGTAAATCCACTTTCTTCGCCAGTACTAATTGATATATCTCCAGTATAGCCTGTAAAACTATTACCCGCAGGCAACTCAGATATACTTGTACTACCGGAATCCTCTGATATGTCTTTAGTTTCCTTAGCAAAATATTCTGCTTCAAATCCAGTCAGTTCGGTCAGGTATCCTGACGCTTCACTTTGAAATGCTGACTGCCTTGCTGATTCAATATACCTCATTACGTTTGGTATAAGTACTGCTGCAAGTATCAGTATGATTACAATTACTACGATAAGTTCTACGAGAGTAAAACCTTTTTTGTTGCTAAGTCTTTCTTTTAATTTCTTCATAAAATTACATACCTCCATTTTCTTTTTTATAGATACTAAAAGCCTAATTCAGAAATATGTACCGTATCTGCATCAGGCTCCCACTTTGTCATCTGCTTGCCCATACAGATGACTTCTGACGTCTTTTATCTGAATTTACTTAATTAATATATCCGAATCTCTTAACGTCAGTTTTATATTTACATAATATATTATTTTGTTAATTTTGTCAAAACTTTTTTGGGATTTTTTATATTTTTTTTTGCAATTTATAGATAAATGCTGTATAGACTGTATAGAATAATAGCAGTCGGACAGATAATGTTCTCACTGTTATAAGACACGTTTCCACTTGTTTCGCCACGAAACTGTGCATAAAATAGCAAAATACGCTATTTAAGCACAATCGGGCTCAAACAGTCTTATAACAGCGAACCATACATGCCCGGCTGTTTTTATTTTATATTTCTTTAAATAGCCAAATGATAAATTCAGGTTACAGATTTGTCCTATGCCTGAATTCTCCAACGTCTGACACTTCTAATGCCGTTTTCTGCCAACTGTTCAGTACATTGATATCTTTCTGTCCTGATATCGCGCTCTTTAATTCATCCGGCACGTCACCGTAGGAGCCTAGTATATTGATCAGGCTCTGTGATATCCCCTGCGCAAGGCCGATTATTTTGCCTCTTGATTCGCCGCGTGCCTCGCCAATGGCAATACCGTCTTTTCTGCCTTTGCGTATTCCTCGGCGTTCTCCGTCACGTTTTCCGTGCCTGTATTCTTTCCTAAGTTCTTCTTTTTCGTTATATTCAAATATTGATATTGGCATACCTGTCATCTCCGTTTTTATTTTTTAAAATTCAGGTTACAGATTTGTCCTCTGCCTGAATTCTCCAACATCTGATACTTCTAATGCCGTTTTCTGCCAACTGTTCAGTACATTGATATCTTTCTGTCCTGATATCACGCTCTTTAATTCATCCGGCACGTTACCGTAGGAGCCTAGTATATTGATCAAGCTCTGTGATATTCCCTGCGCAAGGCCGATTATTTTGCCTCTTGATTCTCCAATGGCAATACCGTCTTTTCTGCCTTTGCGTATTCCTCGGTGTTCGCCGCGTCGCTCACCACGGCGTTCACCTATGCGTTCCCCGTCACGCTTTCCGTGCCTGTATTCTTTCTTGAGTTCCTCTTTTTCGTTATATTCAAATATTGATATTGGCATACCTG
>CANQDW010000030.1 GCA_947593975.1 uncultured Lachnospiraceae bacterium | reverse complement strand
TTTGCAGATTCCCTTTAAAATCAAGGTTTTTATTAAAATTTAGCAATAAAAAACAGGTAGTTTTTGACACTACCTGACTAAATAGGGAGGAAGAAAAATGATCAAAAATAAAATATTTAAGGCATATGCAGAGAGAAATCTTTGTTACATTGCCGCAAGAAAAATGATACCCAAAGGAATTGTTGTACATTCTACAGGAGTTAATAATCCGTATTTGAAACGGTATGTCGATTGTGAGGAAGAGGTCGGTAAAAATGAGTATGGAAATCATTGGAACGTTGAAAAACCTGATGGACGAAAAGTATGCGTTCATGCATTTATAGGATATGCAAAAAATAAAAAGATAAAAATCGCGGAAATATTACCGTTAAATATATGCTGCTGGGGAGTTGGACAGGGAAATAAGGGAAGTTATAACAGTTCTCCTTCATATATTCAGTTTGAAATATGCGAAGATAATCTTAAAAGCAGGATTTATTACAAAAAGACATTTAAGATTGCCAAAAATTATTGCGTATATTTATGCGGTAAATATAACATCGATCCCGACAATATAGTAAGCCACAGGGAGGCATATTTGAAAGGATACGGAAGTAATCATGGAGACCCTGAATACTGGATGCAGAAATATAATGACAGCATGGACAAATTCCGAAAAAGAGTAAGAAAGAAACTAAAAGCCGGTAAATTAATATGAATGGAACCCTTATAACGTTAGCTAATTTTCGGAATGAGATTATTATGTCGTAGTGATGGCAAATTAAAAAACCCCATATTTTCGGGGCTTTTTAATTTGTTTATTATAAGCATTTATATATTTGCAATGAAGCTTAAGCCTGTCGCTTTTTCTGGTAAAGTGCAGTCAGGGAATCCTGAAGCAACTGGGAAAAGTTAATGTGGTTATTTTCAGCAAAAGTATTAAGCCATGCGGGAATGGTAAGATTTTTTCTTACAGCTTTTTCACCATATTTTTCAGCATAGGAATCCATATCCAGAACCAGCATATTTACAAAGCCACCCGGATCAGGGATTATGTGTTCCAGCGGACTTGCGGCAGGAACTGGTTTTCCGTCTTCAAGTTCGTCAAGAACCCATCCTGAAGCAGCATCTGTAGCCATTAGTATTGCATCAGCTAAAGAGTCTCCTTCGCTGACACAGCCGGGTAGATCCGGGACTTCAACAGTATAAGCGCCTTTTTTTTCTTCGCATGGATAAAAACAAGCCGGATAAGTGAGTTTCATAAAATACCTCCTTTAAATGTAAGCAGAACCGGATTTATAGTCCTGCCTGTTTTAAGATAGATTTAACTGTTCGGGGGTCGAGGTCTCCGGGGTGGTTAGGGATTGTAACTTTGCCTGGTTTTGTCGGATGGATGTAAGAGTAGTGTGATCCTTTTGCTTTTTTGAATTGCCATCCGTCTTCTAAAATTATTTTTTCAATTTCCCGGAATCTCATATATTTACCCCCTTATAATTGCATTATACGCATAATGCGTATAAAATACAACAAACATTATAAAAAATTTTTTCATTGCACAAAAATATATAAGTTGATAAGTGCAATGACGGTATCATCATTCTGTAGCTTTTTATTTGTTATTATGATGTGTATTATATTGACAATGGTATAAGAAAATATTATTCTGTTTTCAGAGGAGATGGTACTCCTCTGAATTTATTTAAACAATATTTTTATTATGAAATACAGATGTCGGCAGACTATGAAACCCGGATCGAGAAGCGGTCCGGTAAAAAATCACCGTCTGCCGACAAGGCTACAATAGCACAATCTGATCGGACTGTCAATAACAATATACAAAAAGTCTAACTAATATAAAAGAAAAGATTCTAATGATGTAATTAAGAATTGGATAAGAGGACGCATTAGAAAGAGGGGTTGAAGTACCAGCGCCTAAAGGGCGGCTGATGTATGCATAAACGAGATGACAGATAGGGGCAGAAATTTATGAATCGAATTGAAATGGTAAGAGAATATATTGATAAAAGAATAAATCGTATCGATAATTTAAATGATCGGCGGTGTGCATATGTGCATTTATATGGAGTTTCTCAAATGTGTGCTTTGCTTGCATTAAAAAGGAATGAGAATTATGAGCTGGCAATGATTGCAGCAATGTTACATGATTTTTGGACATATGTGACAGGAAAATCATCTGATCATGCTGAAAAAGGCGCAGATGAGGCACGTAAGATTTTAAATGTGTTAGGAAATTTTTCGGATAGTGAGATTGAAATGATTTGTGATGCAATATATCATCATAGTAACAAGGAATCTGATCAATGTGCTTTTAATAAAATTTTGATTGATGCTGATTTGCTGCAGCATTATTTATATAATCCAATGTTGGAGTTGCCTAAGGAAAAAGCTGAAAGAATGGAGAGATTAAAAGAAGAGTGTGGGCTGTCACATTATGCTATAGGGGAAATGATGTGCAGAATTCATCACAATGAACTCCCTGTTTCATAAATCGAGCAGATATATTCCCAAGCGTCTTTTGTGAGAATATATCTGCCATTCTTTTTTTTGTCACAAGTTGTAAAATACTTTTTGCGTAGTTGTGCGTTAGTTGTAATTTTTGCGGTTCGGTGAATTGTTGGTAGATGTATAATCCGCAAGATATTCATGTTCAATCGCAGGGACATAGAAAATGCCGTAATTTTTTAAGCCTTCAGCCTCATCAGCCATATCGATTACACTGGGGTCAAGTTCGACATAATACTTATAATACGGTTGATAATACTCTTCTCGGTTATTGCGGTAAACAATCTCTGTTTTCGCTATATCTTCTTTTGATATGGAGCCATTGCGAATATAATCATTCGGAACAGTGCTGTAATAATTGCCGCTAAGCAACAGTTCGGTCGCTTCTTGTTCTGTAATGATTGGATAGTCGCCTGCATATTTTGAAGCGCAAAGAGGATTGTTCAGCCATATACACATCAAGCTGCCGTTATCGTCGGGCGCAAACTTTGAATAGGATAGATTGAAATTCAGTATATCTTGAACTACATTTTTGGATTTATTGTAAATGTAGTAGGAGCGCAATTCATCACCCGAATAGGTCCTGTCAGCTGCGGAGTAGCACACAGCGTTTTCATAGCAGAGCAAATCAGCATATTTGTCAGAAAGGTAGTCCAGAACCTTCTGAGCTTCTTCTTTCGATGTATTGTCATATGAAAAATTATAGCCTGAAGGAACCGACTGCTTTTTAAAGCTGACTTTAATTTGCCCGTCGCCGTAAACAGTGATTGCAGTCTTATTGCTGCACTCTGCATCTACACTTACTACACTGTTCAAAAGCTTATCAGAAGCTCCGTCCTGAACAAAATCCTTTACATAAGTAACTTTTGTATCATTAACATCAATATCCAAAGTAGAGGCGGTATTTTTGGCGATTTCCTTCATCTGTTTTTCTGATAAATATACGGCTATTCCAAGATTGTTATATGCAAGATTGCGATAAACAGGCAATGACGATATTGTTAAAACAGACTTTCCCGGATTGGGTGTATCAAGCTCTGAAATATCATAAGCCATCAGGCTTTCAAATCCCATATCTCCGAATTGGATATTTGATTTGATTTTTTCTTTTTCCAATTTCGCACCGCCGTCACTTATTGGCTGTTTATTAACATAAGGCTCTGTATTGCTGCCGTTTTGATTCATTTTGGGCAAAATAATCATACAAGCGATAACTGCTGCAGCACATGCGCCGCCGAGCGCCGTCCGCTTTAAAATACTGAGTTTTTTCTTTTTTACTGTAAAGTCAGGTATTAGCTTTTCATCGATATCACCGATCGCATCAAGAAGAACATCCTTATTTTTCATACCCCTACACCTTCCTTTTCTAAATATTTTTTCAGCTTGTTCCTTACACGCTGTAATATCATTTTGACCGCTCCCTTAGATATGCCATTCTGTTTTGCTATTTCGGCCACGGGCATCATGTACCAGTAACGCAGAAGAAATATGTTTCTGTTCTTATCGGGAAGATTATATAAGAAACTGTTCAGAAGCTCCTTTAATGCAAGTCGGTCCTCGACCGGCTTATCTTCGCCGATACATTCTTCAAGTTCATCAAGGCATAATGCCGTCTGTCCGCCGCCGTACTTTTGCGATCTGTTCTTGCGGTATCTGTCTATTGCAAGGTTACGAGTGATTTTGCCCAAAAATATATCCAATCGGCTTGGCTTTTCAGGGGGCATCATATTCCAAACTTTAAGCCAAGTGTCATTGACACATTCTTCTGTATCTTCCGCAGAATGCAGAATATTGTTCGCAATCGCGCTGCAATAACCGCCGTATTTCGTCTGACTCTCTTTTATCGCAGACTCATCTCTTTGCCAGTAAAGCTCTATGATATGTAAATCTTCCACAGTGTACCTCCTTTATGCCCTCTCACCATTATAAACGAAATTGATAATGCTCAGGTAACGGTCAGATTGAAATATTTTTTTAATAAATAATCTTTGCCGGTATAAGAGGATTTTGGAAAAATTGCATCTTGCACAGAGTAATGATATTGATAAAATACAATATAAAGATTATACTAATGATATTAATAAATATGTCTATTTGGCAAACCAAGGAAAGCAAATCAGATAATAACATATAGCAATTCTAAAAACGGAGGGAAAGCACCCATGATCAATATTTTGCTGGAAGAATATGATATAGATGAAGGCTGGCTCTATGATGAATTAAAGAAGTATATCAGACCAACTCATTCGGTCGCTGTTGTTGCTTTTTCTTTTCGTGATAGCCGAGTTAAATCTGTTAAGGACTGGAATCTGCTATATGGTAAAGAAAACGGCAAATACTATGCCGGTATTATAGGCGGGCTTGCATCTTATGGAATATCTGAAAGAAACATTTCATTCATTAATTACTTTGCAGATACTAAAAATTCTGCAGCAGAGAAAATAAAAAAAGCGGACATTGTTTACTTTCCCGGGGGTTTGCCGGATAGAATGATGGAGAGGATAAAAGAATTTGATCTGTATGACGTTCTAATGAAACACGATGGCATTGTTATGGGATATAGTGCCGGAGCAGTTATTCAATTGGCAGAATATCATTTGTCTCCCGATGAAGATTATTCTGAGTTTCAATATTATAACGGACTTCCATACTTAAAAGATTTTTATGTTGAAGTGCATTACGAAGGCACAGATGTACAAAATGATGCGATTCGGCGTGTGCTTGCTGAACGAAAGAAAACTGTATACGCAACAGCGCTTGGATCCGGAGCAATACTTGTTGATAATGGGAGCGTAAAATTGATTGGAGATGTTAAAACATTCAACAAATAATGAAGGATTGACGCAATCAACAAAAAAGAATATAGTTATATATAATACACATAGTGTAAGTTCAGGAAAATCTTAGACAAAGTTGTATTATATCAGCATAAATGAGGGAGGTCTGATCTTGAAAAATGCAAGAAGGCAGTTTTCAATACTTGGTCTGGGGCTGTTTGCGATTCTGGTGATTTCCGGTGCTTTACAGTTCGCTGCCGCAGAGATTGCAGAATTGGTTTGGGCGAATACAGAGAGACCGTCATGGGCGCTTTGGCTATGTACTTTTGTTCCCATGTATATCGTTGCTGTTCCGATAGGTCTTATGATCATGAAGCGCGTTCCGGCTGCCCCGCGCGAAAAAAGCGTTTTGAAGCCGGGAAAGTTTGTGATCGCAGCGATCATAAGCATTTTTGCCATGTATGCCGGAAATATTTTCGGGAATGTTGTTATGGTATTAATACGGTTGATGTTTGGGGCTTCCTCAGCAAATCCGATTCTGACGTATGTGATGGACGATTCCATGTGGTTACGGGGTTTGGTCATGGTCATTTTGGCTCCCGTTATCGAAGAATACGTCTTTCGGAAGCAGTTGATCGACCGGACATGCATATACGGAGAGAGACTGGCTGTTGTTACGTCGGCAGTTATATTTGGGCTTTTCCATGGAAATATGTCTCAATGCTTTTATGCGTTTGCTGTAGGGCTTGTATTCGGATATGTTTATTTGAAAACCGGCAGGTTAAGGTATTCTGCGGCGCTTCACATGCTGCTCAACTTTTTGGGAGGCGTAGTGGCTCCGGCTTTGCTGAATAATGCGCATCTGGAAACGCTAAATGGAGCGGAAATGAATAACATGGCAGCTATGGAAACAATATTTATTCAAATGCTTCCGCTTTTGATCTACGTAATGGTGCTGATTTCATTAAGTATCGCGGGGTTGGTATTGTTTTGCGTCAATATCCGTAATGTCAGTTTTCAGCCCGCGCAGCTTGAACTTGCCAAAGGGACAAAACTAAAGACAGTATACTTAAACTTAGGAATGGTGTTATTTATAGCCGCATCGCTCGGGCTGTTTGCAATTGCTTTTATCGCTTAATATGCGGCGGATAATTTAAAGTATGGTGTGTAATATGAATATTATATTTTATAATGAATGCAAATATGTAGTGCTTGTAAGTGTTAATTTGGAAAAACCGGCGGCAATACAGCCATACGGTACTATGTCCATAGAGTGCCAAAGCAGCGAAAATATTGATATTTTAGTCAAGCGTGACATCATAAGTTATGCGCGAAAGCGAAAATATACTTTTGTGATCGAGACCCGGTATAGATTTGCCAATGTTAATAATAATGAGCGGTTTAGGATAGTTCGTGAAAATATTCGGGCAGAATACAAGATCTATCTTGAACGATTATTCTTGATCGCGGATAAGGCTGAACTTATTTCGCAGTCGCATAATGTTTTGGGAAAAGAAGAGATTGAAAGAAGATATAGGAGATATCGTATAAGGGATTTGCTGCTTACTGACGCATTTTGGAATGCTCCGTTTCTAATAATCGGGTTATTGTTATTAGGAATTGTTCTGACATTTGTTTTCGGGTGGAAGTTAGCGCTGCTTTATTTCCCGATATTATATGCCGCGGCGGTCATTCTTGCCTGGCTCAATTCTAAACTGGATGTTTTTATATATAAAAAAGTATTTAAAGATGAAGACGAAACTGAAAGAAATGTACTTGATCGTTACCTGAAAAGTGAAAGTATTGCCAAATATTATTTGGATCCGGAAAGGACTCCTTATAATGGGGAGATAGAAATAAATTAAGGTGATACCATGTTGTGGAATTTATTTATAAGAGTTTATTTTACTCCATTATTATTTAATTATTTGTAAAAAGAGGGGAGGAATGTCCTATGCGCAAATGTATTCGATGCGGTGCGGAAATGGAAGAAAACTATATAATCACTTCCGGTTATAGAATCGTAATACGGCCTAAAAAGGGTCGCTCTGCAGTAAAGCCGGCATTGGCAGTATGTCCGCAGTGCGGTGAGGTTTCAATTTATGTGGAAGAACCTGAGAAGCTGCTTGGGCGCAAAAAAGAAATGTGAAAACGTTTTAAAGATGTATCATCATTGTTTCCATCGGCGCTGCCGGCAGGGCTAAATCCCGACGGAGTGCGCGATGAGAAACGTCCACCCAAAATATCCATAATAAGAGTAACAATACACCTACAACGAATAATAGTTCTATTCATAGATATTATAATTAATGAAGAGGAATTGGTTATGCGATTGAAGGTGAAAATGTATGGTAATAGACAATGAAAAGATAGGACATAAAATCTGCGAGATCAGGAAACTGAATAAGATGACCCAGATCGTATTTGCGCGTAAAGTACATTTGACACAACAGACGCTTAGCAGATATGAAAACGGCAAAACTCCTATACCGAATGAAGTTATAGAAAATATTGCAAATGAATTCAATGTTCCTGTTAATTATTTTTTAGGAATAACTATAGATGGTATGACAGAAGATGAAAATAGGCTTATTAATTATTACAGGGAAATACACCCGCGTGTCAGGGAGAGTGTTTTTAAGATTATTAAATTAATGGCAGAGGAGTTCCCGAAAAAGAATTAATTTTATGATGATGCTCTTATCTATGTATATTTTAGATAAGGGCATAATTTATTTTTTTAAATAAAACGCTTGCATATTTAGTGGCTTCATGATATGATGTAAAACATAAAGAACATTTGTTCGTACATACGGAATGAGGAGAGGGATATGGATTATATAATTTTGATATTATGCGCGCTCATAATCGTATTATTGGTCATGCTGCTCATGAAAAAGCCGGCAAAGGACAATTCTTCAGAGCTGTTAAGCCAGAAGATGGATATCAATGCAAAGCAGGGTTCTGATCAGATGGATCGCATACTTGAGCAGATGCGTGTTCTTACCGAGAAGAATTATGAGCAGCAGATAAAACTTATGGAAACGCTTAATGAAAATGCTGAAAAGCAGACGAAAGTTATATCCGAATCGGTTGCTTCAATGCAGAAGAATAACGAAGAAAAGCTTGAGCAGATGCGAAAGACTGTTGATGAAAAGCTTTCCGAGACGCTTAACAAACGGCTTAACGAATCGTTTAAGACCGTATCTGAGCAGCTGTCCAACGTGTATAGAAGTCTTGGCGAGATGAAAGAACTTTCTTCAGGCGTTACTGATAACATAAGAGGCCTTAACAGAGTGCTTACAAATGTAAAGAGCCGCGGGACTTGGGCAGAAGTCCAGCTAAGCAATATACTTGACCAGACAATACCCGGGATGTATGAAACCAATGTGAGCACCAATCCAAAATATAACGGCAGGGTTGAATTTGCCGTTAAGATACCTAATAATGAAGACGATTCCTTTACATACCTTCCTATTGATTCCAAGTTCCCAATGGAAGATTATGCAAGGCTTTCCGCGGCTGCCGAGGAAGGAGATACCGAAGGGATAGGAAGGGCAAAGAAAGCGCTCGAAGCAAGGATAAGGGACGAAGCCAAACTTATAAAAAATTATATAAGTTCGCCTGAAACAACTCCGTTTGCAATCATGTATCTTGCAACCGAAGGGCTGTATGCGGAGATTACAGGTTCAAAGACAGGTATCTCAGAGAGGCTTCAGGCCGAAGGGATAATGATAGCGGGTCCGTCTACGATCACGGCGCTTTTAAACTCACTTGCAATGGGATTTCGGACTATGGCTATCAATAAAAAGGCAAACGAAGTTTGGAAGACCCTCGGAACAGCTAAAAAGCAGTACAGTATGTTTGGGGAGCTGCTTGCAAAAGCGCGTAAGAAAGTAGAGGAAGCAGGCAAAGTGTTGGATGATGCAAATCATAGGAACGACGTTATACAGAAACACTTGCGGAATGTTGAGACGCTTGAAGACAGCGGAAATGATCTGCCGGGATTTGAAGAAGAATAATATGATTAAGTGAGGAAGGATATGCATACGAAAAATTATATCTTATTTGACCTTGACGGAACCCTTACGGATCCAAAGGAAGGAATAACTAAAAGCGTACAATATGCTTTGCATAATATCGGTATTGAGGAAGACTGCGATAATCTTCTCCGATTTATAGGGCCGCCGCTTATGGATTCGTTCAGGGAGTTTTATGGATTTGATGATGAGACATGCGGCAGGGCTGTAGGTTATTACCGTGAAAGATATGCTGAGGTTGGAATATTTGAAAATAAAGTATTTGATGATGTTTACGATACTTTAAAAGAACTGAAAGCCCGCGGTAAAGTGCTTGGAGTAGCGACGAGCAAACCAGAGGTATTTGCAGTTAAGATATGCGATAAATACCATTTGTCGGAATATATGGATGTGATCGCAGGAAGCGGGCTTGACGGGAGTTATTACCACAAATGCGATGTTATTAAAAAAGCGCTTGATATATTAAAAATACCTGCGAAAGATGCAGTCATGGTAGGAGACAGGAAGCATGATATAATAGGCGCGAAAGAGTTTGACATGCAGGCTGTAGGAGTGCGCTGCGGATATGCAGAGGAAAATGAACTTGAGGATTCAGGCGCGGATTATGTTGTAGATAATCTGTATGGGATTACGGAACTTGATATATTGCGCTGACAGATACATATATTAAAATCACGTATAATATATTATTGTAATTATAAATATGCGGGTAATTATAATGATATATGTAGTTAAAGAAGGAGACAGCGTAGACAGTATCGCATCGCAGACCGGGACTTTGGTGAATGATATAATATTTGATAATCAGATAGAGGCTCCGTACAGACTGGCCGTAGGCCAGGCTCTTTACATAAGGGATTATATGAATGCGCCTGACAGAAGCGCTTATATAAACGGTTACGCATATCCATTTATTGATAAAGGAGTACTTGAAGAGACCCTGAAGTATCTGACAACGTTGTCCATATTTTCATACGGCTTTACAGCGGAAGGCGAACTTATACCGCCGTCGTTGGATGATGCGCCGCTTATTGAGCTTGCTTATAATTATAATGTACGTTCCATTCTTACGCTTACACCTCTTGGCTTGGACGGAAAGTTTAATAACCAGCTGATCCATGAACTTGTAAATAACCCGAATGCAAGATATATGCTTATATCCCGGCTTATCTCTGTACTGGGTGAAAAAGGATATGGCGGAGTTGATATAGATTTTGAGTATATAATGGCGCAGGATCGGGATTTGTTTACGGACTTTGTTGCGCAGATGACAAACGAGCTTAATGTATACGGGTATCAGGTATCGGTTGCGCTTGCTCCGAAAACAAGCGCGGACCAGCCTGGGCTTTTATATCAGGGCAAGGACTACGGCGGACTTGGGGCAGCGGCAAACAGTGTGCTCCTTATGACATATGAGTGGGGATACCGTTACAGTGAACCCATGGCAGTAGCTCCGATCAATAAAGTGCGGCAGGTAGTGGATTATGCCGTTACCGAGATCCCGCTAAATAAGATAGATCTTGGTATCCCGAATTATGGTTATGACTGGCCGCTTCCTTATGAAAAAGGAGTGACGGAGGCTGTTACAATCGGGAACATAGAAGCGGTCAATATAGCAATCAAATACGGGGCTCGAATTAATTTTGACGAGACGGCAAAGTCACCGTTTTTTAATTATACGGATGAAAACGGAACGGGGCATGAGGTATGGTTCGAAGATGTAAGAAGCATGAGCGCCAAATTTGACCTGATAAAGGAATATTCTTTGAGGGGAGCGGGTTACTGGCAGCTTATGAGGTTCTTCAGGGCGAACTGGCTGCTCCTTTCGGAAGAATTTTATGTAAATAAGCCTGTCTGACAGCAGTATTTTGCTTGACTATAGAATACAAACACGATATTCTTTTGATATAGGCAATGGGGTTACGTCAGTTATTAAAAGAAAAGAGAGGGCTTGTAATGACAAATAAGGTAAAATACAGTACGGGATATGATAAAAAAGCAGATTTTAAAAATCAGGTGGATTACTGCATAGGTACGGGAAGAATGGGGCTTGCGCTGCAGAAAGAATATTATGACCAGTTAAAATATGTTCAGGAAAATATAGGCTTCAAATATATAAGAGGACACGGGCTGTTTTCAGACGATATGGCAATATATCAGGAGTATAAAGATGATGACGGCAATATTATACCTGAATATAATTATACATATCTTGATCTTGTTATGGATTCATATATATCGGTAGGGCTTAAGCCTTTTTTAGAACTTGGGTTTATGCCGGATAAGCTTGCTTCGGGCACGCAGACGGTATTTTACTGGAAAGGCAATGTAACGCCTCCGAAATCTTATGACGCATGGTGCGATCTTGTAAAAAATACGCTGAGGCATCTTATGGAACGCTATGGGGCCGACGAGGTTGTGACGTGGCCGATAGAAGTATGGAATGAGCCTAACCTTCCGGGATTCTGGAAAGGCGCTGATATGGAGGAGTATTTCAGGCTGTTTAAGGAGACTTTTTATGCGGTAAAAGAAGTTGACGAAAGGTTCATGGTGGGCGGCCCTGCGATATGCGGAGTTAATGATGAAGAATGGATACGCAGGTTCATGCAGTTTTGCCATGATAATAATATTGCGCTTGATATGGTAACAAGACATCATTATACTACCGAAATGCCTGAAAGGGACGGACATTATTCTTATCAGGAATTAACCGGATGGGAGTATGGAAGGGACAACCTTCATACGACAAGGGAGATTGTAGACAGTTTTGATGAATATAAGGGCAGCAGGATACATATAACGGAATTTAATACGTCGTATGTACCGAACAACCCGATACATGATACCAATCAGAATGCGGCTTATATAGCCGGTCAGCTGTCATGGCTCGGGGATGATAATGAGTCATATTCATATTGGACATTTGGAGATATATTTGAGGAAATGGGCGTGCCGCATACGCCTTTTCACGGAGGGTTCGGACTTGTTGCCAATGGAGTGATCCCTAAGCCGACTTTCTGGACGTTTGCATTTTATAAAATGCTTAAAGGATATTCGTGCATACACAGAAGCGAAGACTCGGTTATAGTGTCTAATGGAAAAGACGAATATCGTGGAATAATATGGAACAGTACGTTAAAACGTCAGGGAAAAACGCTGGATTACAGCTGTAGTATAAAAGTTCCCGATACGGAAAAAGGAGAATATAGTATAATATACAGAACGGTTGATGAAGACGTATGCAATCCGCGCAGGATATGGCATGATATGGGAGAACCGTCTTCGCTTACGAAAGCTCAGAAAGAGATATTAAAACAGGCGGCAATGCCTTATATATCATCTGAAAGAAAAGATGCTTCTGACGGAATGCTTAATATCCAAAAGACATTATCAGAATTTGCAGTCGTATATTTTGAATGTAAAAAGTCGGTTATAAAATCTGACAGGGGATATTCATATGACAGATTATGATAAAAAACGTTATGAAACGGAGGATAAGAAAATGAATGAAAATTCACCTATCAAAGACGCTAAAAGCCTTGGAATACCAAAGATGCTTCTTTTGGGGCTGCAGCACATGTTTGCCATGTTCGGAGCAACTATCCTGGTTCCCATACTTGTGAACAGTTATTTTAACGGTGAGGGACTGTCAATACAGGTGACGCTGTTCTTTGCGGGCGTTGGCACTTTGTTTTTCCATTTGTGTTCCAGGTTAAAGGTTCCGGCATTTCTTGGCTCATCATTCGCATTCCTCGGAGGTTTCGCTACAGTTGCGGAGCTTGATACGGGGATTTTTAAGGATATGAGTTATGGGGAAAAGCTGCCGTATGCCTGCGGCGGTATTGTAGTCGCAGGACTTTTGTATCTTGTCCTGGCGCTGATCATTAAGCTGGTAGGTATTAGACGCGTCATGCGATTTTTGCCGCCGGTAGTTACCGGCCCGATCATCATATGCATAGGTTTGAGCCTTGCGCCGTCGGCTGTAAGCAATGCATCTACTAACTGGATCCTTGCGCTGATCGCGCTGGCAGTGATCGTGGTATTCAATATCTGGGGCAAAGGTATGTGGAAGATAATACCTATACTCATGGGAGTTGTGATTTCATATATAGCGGCCTGTATTTTTCAGGCGATCGGATTTACCAATCCGGACGGCAGCGCTATTCTTAATTTTTCCGGCATGGCGTCGGCTCCTCTGTTTGGTGTCCCCGATTTTCAGATCTGTAAATTTGATCTTACGGCTATTCTTGTTATGGCGCCTATCGCCCTTGCTACAATGATGGAGCATATCGGAGATATCTCAGCGATCTCGGCAACGGTAGGCTCCAATTTTATAGAGGACCCGGGACTGCACCGTACGCTTGTGGGCGACGGCCTTGCGACTTCCCTGTCTGCGTTCTTTGGAGGACCGGCAAATACAACTTATGGTGAAAATACAGGCGTTTTGGAATTGAGTAAAGTCCATGACCCGGCAGTTATACGTATTGCCGCATGTTTTGCCATTGTTCTTGGCTTTATTCCCAAAATGGCTGAGATTATAGGCTCTCTGCCATCTTCAATCATTGGCGGTATCAGTTTTGTGCTTTATGGAATGATTTCCGCTATCGGCGTGCGCAACGTAGTTGAAAACCATGTAGATTTTAAGAAATCCAGGAATCTTCTGATTGCAGCGATGATACTTGTATGCGGTCTTGGCTTTTCAGACGGTCTTACATTCCATGTTGCGGGCACAGATATTACGCTGACGGGTCTTGCTCTTGCAGCAATCGTCGGCATTGTGCTGAATGCTGTTTTTCCGGGAAATGATTATGTTTTTGGCGGAGAATCCGAAACTGATAAAGATAAAGCTGTAAAACAAAAGTAAAGGGAGAATATTTTATGGAAAACATAACTATTTTAACACATCCGCTGATCCAGCACAAAATTTCGCGGCTGCGCGATAAGAACACGGGAACGAGCGAGTTCCGCGCTTTGGTAGAAGAGATTGCCATGCTTATGGGGTTTGAGGCGCTAAGCGACCTTCCGCTTGAAGACGTTGAAGTTGAAACACCGATAGAGAAATGCAAGACGCCTATGATCGCGGGAAGAAAGCTGGCTATAGTACCGATCCTTCGAGCAGGACTCGGCATGGTAAGCGGTATCACAGCGCTTGTTCCTACTGCCAAGATAGGGCATATCGGCCTGTACAGAGACGAGACTACACATGAGCCGCACGAGTATTACTGCAAGCTGCCAAGTCCGATAGAGGAGCGTACAATTGTAGTTACGGATCCCATGCTTGCGACAGGAGGCTCTGCTGTAGAAGCCGTAAACTTTATCAAACAGCACGGCGGAAAGAAGATTAAATTCCTCTGCATAATTGCGGCTCCGGAAGGAATTGAGCGTCTTAGTACGGCGCATCCGGATATACATATATATGCCGGTCACGTGGATAGATGCCTGAATGAGAACGCATATATCTGTCCCGGCCTTGGAGACGCGGGAGATCGTATTTTCGGCACCAAATAGGTGTCGAAAATTTATTTTTAAGCATATTTTATAATTCCCGCTTTTTATAAAACTCAACCGACAAATACCAGGAAAGGATATATATGCCGATTCCGATAATACATAGTATAGCTAAGACAGTGTTTATCTCAAATTTGGCATGGAGATCTTCTTCGAATATTTTTCCTGCAGAAAAGCTGGCTGCAAATATAAAGCCGATCATAAAATAATAAGCAATGCGGCCCTTTTCAACGCCCAGTTTGAAAATAAACGGCAGGGTGAGTGAAGAAGTTACTGTTGAAACTATAAGCATCATAAGCATCAGTATAATAAAGTCATTGATCCGTATACCGCCTGTCATGCCCATTTTAACTATAGCGGCGGTTCCTGTGACGCTAAGCATGGCAATCTGTGTAAAAAGCCCTATCAGATATTTGGCTGATACGATCTGCGCGGCGGTATACGGCAGAGCGGCGCTGTATTGTATCCACCGGCTGCGTTCATCATAGCCGATAAGGTTGACGGGTATTATGCCGCATAGGATAACAGGATAAAATACAAAAAACATATTGTCATTGCCTGACAGTGAAACGGCAATAAAAATTGCGGCAATGAGTATATAAGACTTGCAGTATTGTTTTATCATGTACAGATCTTTTAAAAGAAGCCCTTTCATACTGCTGCACCTCCCTTTACCATAAATACAAACAGTTCTTCAATGCTTACGGGACTTATATCCATGCCGGAGGGAGCGTTATCCCTAAGTACCAGAGCCTCCGCGCCGTATGGGTTCTCTTTTTTGTATTTGACCGTTTTGGGCGCAAGGCTTTTTAACTGCTCTGATGTGCAGCGCAGAATACCATACTGCGCAAGAAGCCGGTCCTTTTCATCGCAGAGGAGAAGTTTGCCTTTATGGATAAATGCCACGTAATCACACAGCTTTTCAAGATCTGAAACGATATGTGAGGATATTAAGATAGAGTGGGTTTCATCTCTTGTAAAATCATTAAATATTTCGATAACTTCATCGCGGATCACAGGGTCAAGACCGGAAGTAGCCTCGTCAAGCAGAAGGAGCTTGCTGCCGTGGGACATTGCAATGGCAATGCCAAGCTTCATTTTCATGCCTCGTGAAAAGTCTTTGAAAGGTTTGTTGTCAGGAAGCGCGAATCTTTTTATGAGCCGCAGATATCCTGTATCATCCCAGCTGCGGAAAGTATGTCTCATTACGCTGCCGACCTGTTTCGCGGTCAGGCATTCCGGGAGACCGACCTCATCCATAACAACCCCTATGTCTTCTTTTAAGAGCTTAAGATTATCTGTATTGTTTTTGCCAAATATTCTGATTGTTCCGCTGTCTTTACGGATCATATCCAGAATCAGTTTGATAGTTGTACTTTTGCCGGCGCCGTTTTCCCCGATAAGTCCCATTATGCAGCCCTGCGGCAGAACGAGGTTTAAATGGTCTAACGCAAATCCGGCATAGCTTTTGCACAAGTCGTTAATTTCCAACGCATTCATTTGCCATCCTCCATTATCAGTTTGATCATTTCAATGATATCAGCGCGATCTAAGCTGCATGAAGCGGCAAGCTGTGCGATTTGTTCTATGTGGGATTCGATTCTTTTCAGATTTTCCTCGCGGATCAGTTCAATATTTTTCGGGGCAACAAAACAGCCTTTTGCCGCAATGGTATAGATAAATCCCTCTTTTTCAAGTTCATCATATGCACGTTTGGTAGTGATAACGCTGATACGAAGGTCTTTAGCCAGATTACGGATTGAAGGAAGCGCATCATCTTCCTTTAACTCACCGTTTATGATCTGTGCTTTGATTTGAGAGTATATCTGGTCGTATATTGGCAAGCCGCTCTTGTTGTCAATAAAGATGTTCATAAAAAACTCCTCTCAATCTGTATATATACAGTATATACAGATGAAACAGATTTGTCAACAGTAAATTAATCACGGCGCAGTCTGATCTTTGCGCATTTCTTTTTTATCATGCTCGTGACTATAAACGCGGCGCACATAAATATGATTACCGCAAGGATCATAAGCGCGCAGTTATAGAAAAACTGTTCCGGAAGAATAAGTATTATCTGGTCGGTCCTTTCATCAAAAATCCAGTTATCTTTCCCCGGAAAAAATAACATATGAAATACTTTAAACGCATTTTCAAAGTCGGATATTACAATAAGCCCTGTGACGGTAATCAGTGATATGAGGCAGACGCCGGAATAAAAATAAGGCGTATGCCCGAAGAAATTATAAGGTGAATATCCGGTTTTAGCGCATATGACCGTAAATATGATAAGGATAACCGCAGTGATCATGAGCACCCGTAAGTCTAAAAGAAACAGTGACCTTACGTCGTCAAAATGTGATTTGCCCGATTCAGACCATTTCAGTACGCCTGTGCCGAAATCATCCGATATGCCTGTGCAGTAATCAAGCATTTCATCATATGCGTCTATGATCTGCTGCCTGTTACACCCTGTGCTTTGGACTAATTCAAGCGAATCGATCTGCGCATAATAAAACGGGCGTATGAGTATTGGCGCGGCTATCCCAAATGACAGTATAAATGCAGCCGCTATGACTGAAATTATTATTGAAACAAATTTTTTCATAAAGCCCTCCGTTTATTGTAAAAAGAATACGTAATAATGACCTGTGACGGAAGATAAAATACCCACATGAGGAAGTTTGCCGCTGTCTGTATCCCCCGCAGCGGAAAGCCGGCAAAATATGTTGTGATATTATTTAAGCCTACGCATGTATCGCACATAAGGAACAATAATAACCCGGCTGCAAATAATGTCCCGTGCGTATGTCTTTTTCGTATCCAAAAGGCGTGGAACACATTTATGAAAAGCTGTGTATATGACCATGCCGCCGCTATGGAAAGCATATCGCATGAGCCGGTTATGATAAGTATGATTATGGCAAGTAAAAACAGGGATATGCGCGGCGCGATGCTTTTTTTGCCGGACAGTTTTATCATGTATGCCGCATATAAGGTCTGTACTATGCAAAAGGACAGTACGCCGATAATGTAATATCTGTCAAGCAGCAGAAGAAAAGTATCGGCAAATAATGTAAAAGCCATAACGATTGAAATAAAATATTTATGTGTTTTTATGGAATGATACATTGCCGTAATAAAGCAGATACATATTGAAGCGTATTTTACCCATACGGATGTAATGCCGATAATGTCCATTGCAAGCAATGCGATATATAATATTGCCTCCGTTACAACAAATGCCATAGTATAAACCTCTGTAAAATTATGTAAAACGCCAGATATAGTATACATTATCTGATAAAATTATTCAATAAGCCTTGCCCGATTGAGAAAAAAATGTTATTCTTATGCTTAATTAAGAACTTACGATTAAATATTGTTGATGAGGAGTAATAATATGAGCGACAGTTTATTAAAAAAATGGAGAGACCTTGCATATGGCCAGGAGATGCAGGGAAAAAAAGGAGAAAGATTCTGGGCTGAATATTTTGAGCTGGAAAAGGGAATATATAAGCAGCTTCTTTCGGCGCCTGATGAGGTGGTACGCGGTACCGTGGCGTCCCTTGCCGAAAAATATGACCTTGCAGTTATGTATATGGTAGGATTCCTTGACGGAATCAATGACAGCTTAAAAGAGCCTAACGATATTGAAACAATGACGGAAGAAACAGAAGTAAACCTTGGGTTTGATCCGGAAAAGCTTTATTACAATATGGTAGACTGCAAGGCAGAGTGGCTGTATACGCTTCCGGAATGGGACGCGCTCCTTTCGGAAGAACGCCGCAAAGAGCTTTATAAAGAGCAGAAAGCGTCGGGAACGATAGTTAAGGAAAAGAAAATAGGACGCAATGATCCGTGTCCGTGCGGAAGCGGTAAGAAATATAAGTTCTGCTGCGGAAGATCATGATTAATTATAAGAAATATAAGAAAACGGGAGGCGCTTTATAGGAAAGCGTCTCCCTTAAGTTTTTTGTAACGACATATAAAGTAAATTAAAGAAACCCTTTAACCCTGCACAGCTGACAATTCTTTGTAAGCCGCAAGCAGATGTTTCCTTATAGGAAGTTTCTGCGGACATTTGGTCTCGCACAATCCGCAGCCTTTGCACATATTGGCAAGGGACTTATTATTTTTCATATCGTTATAATTCCAATTTACCGCGCCGGCATTATTATACATCCCGTAACCGTTCCATACGGAGAAGTTGCGCGGGATATCAACGCCGTGAGGACATGGCATACAATAGCGGCAGCCGGTACATCCGTTGTTTACGCGCGCTCTTATTTTTTCAATCATGCCGTTAAGGAATTCGTGTTCGTCATCGGACAAAGGTTTAAAATCATTAAATGTTTTGAGATTGTCAAGAACCTGATCTTCGGTACTCATTCCGCTTAAGATAACATGTACGTTAGGAAGGCTTCCTACCCATCTCATTGCCCAGGATGCAAGGGAATACCCCGGTTTGTAATCATAAAACTGGTTTTTGATATCGTCTGCGTAGTTGGCAAGCGAACCGCCTTTTACAGGTTCCATTATGACTAACGGTATGCCGAGTTTTTCTGTAAGCGCGTAGCCTCTCATGCCTGCCTGTTCGTCTGCATCCATATAATTGAACTGTATCTGACAGAAATCCCAGTCATAATAATTGATTATCTCTTCAAATACTTCATAACTGTCGTGGAAGGAGAAACCTATGTAGCGAAGTTTGCCCTCGGCGCGGAGTTCTTTAAGTATGCTTACTATATCGTATTCTTTTACAGTCTTAAAACTGCCTGCATTAAGACCGTGGAGAAGATAATAATCAACATAATCAACCTGAAGCTTTTCAAGCTGTGTATAAAACAGACGTCTTACGTCGTCTGCGGATTTGACGTCCCACATAGGAAGCTTAGTGGCAAGATAGAAACTGTCTCTCGGATATTTCTTTAATGTCTCGCCCAAGAAAAGCTCGCTTTCCCCATTATGATAAGGAAAAGCCGTATCAATGTAGTTGACGCCCGATTTTATTGCAGTATCTAACATCTTTGATGCATATTCCCTGTCGATGACGTCTTTTCCGTCTTTATTTACGGTAGGGAATCTCATGCATCCGAAACCAAGCAGAGAAGGCTTTGCGCCTATTTTTTTCATTTCTCTGTATTCCATAAAATTGCTCCCTTCATAAAATGTAATTTATGTAAATAATTTTATCATTTATCCGTATGCCATTGCAACATAAATTTGTTACATTCTTTTTAATAATATTTGTTAGACAACACTTTGTTTTTATGATATAATACGTTAGCCGCTATATATACTGAAAGGGTTGAGTATTATGAAGAAAAATGAATATATGGATGAGCTTAGGAAAATGGCAGAAATTGACGATGATGATGCAGCCGCACAGTCTGTACCTGACGGATCGCAGGATGCGCAGGAAAAAGAGGAGCAAAAAGAAGAACCTCTTGATATGGAAGGCAGTATTGAATGCAAGGTCAAAATACATAAGAAAGACATGAGGCATTTTATGTTTCATCATACATATTCGAGGTTTTCAGGATGGTTCGGGGTGCTTATAAGCCTTGCGGCGCTGGTTATGATCATTATCGGCCGCAATACTTATTCGGGAGTTGAGATCGCGATACTTGCCGTTCTTGCGCTTTTGTTTACGGTAGTGCGTCCGCTTCAGATAATCCAGCAGGCAGGCCGTCAGGTCGCGAGGCAGGAGATGTTTCGGAATCCGATCTTCTACAACATATGCAAAGATGGCATAGTTATAAGGCAGGATGAGCAGTTCGCCAACGTTTTATGGGATCAGATAAGAAATGTAGCTGAGACAAAGAAAGCGATATTTGTATATACATCTCCGATAATGGCATTTATCCTTCCAAAGGAACAGCTGGATGATGAAAAAGAAGTTGTTAAGCGTATTAAGAGCAGTGTTTCAAAGCATGCCGGAAGGTAGGAAACAGATGGAAAACGGTTGTACTCAGACAGAAACGTATAGTGAACGGGATACTTTTGATTATGCGGCAAAGCTTGCAAAAGAGGCGCGTCCGGGAGGATTGTACCTTTTGTCAGGGGATCTTGGCACGGGAAAGACAGTATTCGCAAAAGGATTTGCAGAGGGCCTTGGTGTAACGGATTGTGTGAACAGCCCAACTTTTACGATAATGCAGACATATGAAAGCGGAAGGATTCCGTTTTATCATTTTGATGTGTACCGCATAAGCGATTGTTCGGAGATGTATGAGCTTGGGTATGAGGAATACTTTTTTGGAAACGGCGTGTGCCTTGTTGAATGGGCTGAGCTGATATCTGAATTGCTTCCGGATGACGCGGTATATATAAGGATTGAAAAAGATATGGACAAAGGATTTGATTATAGAAAAATTACTGTGACGAAAGGAAATGTAATATGAAAATTCTTGCAATCGACAGTTCGGGGCTTACAGCTGCGGCGGCAGTATATGCGGACGGGGTAATACGCGCCGATTTCAGTATAAATAATAAAAAAACACATTCACAGGTCCTTCTCCCGATGATCAACCGGGTCCTTTCTGAGGCAGGCGTTTCGCCAAAAGAGCTTGACGCAGTCGCTGTAGGCGAAGGCCCGGGTTCGTTTACCGGACTTAGGATAGGAGCGGCTACTGCAAAGGGTTTGTGCCTTTCGATAAAGAAACCGATCATACCGGTGTCGTCGCTTGCTATAATCGCTTACAATCTTGCGGCGTGCAGCATGACGATATGTCCTATAATGGACGCAAGGAGAAAGCAGGTGTATACGGCTTCTTACCGTTTCCATGACGGCGAATTCAAAGAAATACATGAACCTGCCGCTATGGGAATAGAAGAATGCATAGGCAGATTTGGCGAAGAAGAAAACGTAATGTTTGCAGGAGACGGCGTGCCTGTATTTAAGGGCATTATACAGGGAAAAATGGGAACAAGGGCGTATTTTGCCCCTCCGCACCTTAATCTTCAGAATGCGGCTTCAGCGGCAGTATACGCTGCCGAACTCTATGAGAAAGGCCGGTATGTGGATGCAAAGGAATTCAGGCCGGTTTATCTGAGGCTGTCGCAGGCGGAGAGGGAGCGCCTGGAAAGGGAAGCAAATGGAAAAAAATAATATAACAATAAAAAGAATGACATATGACGATATAGAAGCGGTACTAAGGATTGAAAATGAATCCTTTTCCGACAGCTGGAACAGGGAATCTTTTGAGCATTCAATAAATGCAGAGTATGATTATCCCATCGCTGCGGAATATGAAGGAGAAACTGCAGGATATGCCATATTAAGGAGCAGCATTGACACTGCCGATATTATCAGGATAGCGGTAGATAAAAAGAACAGGCGCAGGGGGATTGCGTCCGGCCTTATGGAAGCTCTTTTGGAATATGGTTATTCTACAGGAGTAAAAAAGTATATGATCGAGGTAAGAAGGCATAATTATGCGGCAATATGCTTGTATGAAGGATTCGGATTTGAAATATTCGGAATACGTGAAAACTATTATTCTAATCCGGTAGAACACGGACTCCTGATGATCAAGTGACCTATATGGTCATTCCACAGATTCCCACTATATTTATACGATATATGCTGTTATAATACATTTGCTGACATTGATCGGCAAATAACTACTGAATATAACAGGGAGGTTAGGCGTATATGAGATGTAATGCATGTGGAGAATTAATAAAGGCGGATGCATTTGAGGCAGTTAAGGAATGGGGATATTTTTCTGAAAAAGATTTGGAAATACACAGATTTAACCTATGCGAGAAATGTTATGACAAAATAACGTCGTCCTTTGAGATTCCTGTAGAAATAAATATAAAAAAAGAGGTTATGGGGACGCAATAAGGCGGTTGTTAAAATCTGTAATATGTGCTAATATCTCTTTATAATGTTTTTAAGAGAGGTAATTTGATGCTTGATGTATGTTTGCTTGGGACCGGCGGGATGATGCCCCTTCCAAGAAGAGCACTTACCGCGCTTATGGTAAGATATAACGGCAGCAGTCTTTTGATCGACTGCGGCGAAGGCACACAGGTTGCAATAAGAGAAAAGGGTTGGAGCGTCAATCCTATAGACACGATATGTTTTACCCATTATCATGGGGACCATATAGGCGGACTTCCGGGGCTGCTTCTTTCTATGGGAAATGCGGAAAGAACCGGCCCTCTTACAATGATAGGTCCGAAAGGCCTTAAAAAAGTGGTAAACGCTTTGAGGATAATAGCGCCGGGACTTCCGTTTGAGATCAATTTCGTGGAGCTTAATGAAAATGTGTTCAATATGGAACTTAGCGGGCTTATGATCGAAGCGTTCAGAGTGGATCACAGCGTGCCCTGCTACGGCTACAGTATTGTCGTACCGAGGAAAGGCAGGTTTTCGGTTGAATCGGCAAAAGAACTCGGATTGCCGATAAATCTTTGGAATCCGCTGCAAAAAGGCAATACGGTTGAGTTTGAAGGAAAATTATATACTCCGGATATGGTGCTCGGACCGGAAAGAAAAGGAATAAAACTTACTTATTGTACCGACACAAGGCCGGCAGATATTATTGCGCTTAAGGCGGCAGACGCCGATTTGTTCATATGCGAAGGCATGTACGGAGAAAAGGATAAGCTGGCGAAGGCAAAAGAAAACAAGCATATGACTTTTTATGAGGCGGCGGAACTTGCAAAAAGGGCAAATGTAAAAAAGATGTGGCTTACGCACTATAGCCCGTCTCTTGTTAAGCCGGAACAGTATATGGATGATGTAAGGGCTGTTTTTTCGGACGCTGAATGCGGTAAAGACAGAAAAAGCGTAACTCTTGACTTTGAAGATTGATTGAACTTAGGATGGAGAATATAAATGACTGATAGTGATATAAGTTTTGTAAATGCGGCAGATCATCATAATATAAGCAAAAAGAGCGCGGACGACGTATATATTCTTGCAGTGGAAAGTTCATGTGATGAAACTTCCGCCGCAGTTGTTAAGAACGGCCGCGGCGTCCTTTCTAATATAATCGCATCGCAGATCGATATACACAAAATATACGGCGGAGTAGTCCCGGAGATCGCTTCAAGGAAACATATTGAGTGTATCAATCCGGTCATAGAGCAGGCGCTTGCCGAAGCGTCGGTAAGCCTGTCTGATATTGATGCGGTATGCGTCACGTACGGACCGGGGCTTATAGGCTCGCTCTTAGTCGGGGTATCGGCGGCAAAAGCTATTGCATTTGCAGAGGACAAGCCGCTTGTGGGTGTGCATCATATCGGAGGGCACATATCGGCCAACTATATATGTCACAAAGAGCTTGAACCTCCATTCATCTGCCTGGTTGTATCGGGAGGTCATACTAATGTTGTAGAAGTAAAAGATTACGGCAGATATAACATAATAGGCCGCACAAGGGACGATGCGGCGGGAGAGGCCTTTGATAAGGTAGCGCGTACAATAGGGCTTGGCTATCCGGGCGGTTCCAAGATAGATGCGCTTTCAAAGGAAGGCGATAAAGACAGCATAGCATTTCCGCATGGGCATATCGAGGGATTCCCTTACGATTTCAGTTTCAGCGGCATTAAATCCTCAGTGCTTAACTATGTAAACGGATGCAATATGAAAGGCGAGGAATATAATAAGGCGGATGTAGCGGCGTCATTTCAGAAAGCGGTAGTGGACGTGCTTGTGGAGCATACGATATCTGCCGCAAAGGAGTACGGTTATACAAAGGTTGCAATGGCAGGCGGCGTAGCGTGCAACACATCGCTTAGGGCAGAGATGGAAAAAGCATGTGATCAGGCAGGATACCGGTTATATTATCCGGACCCGGTACTTTGTACCGACAATGCCGCAATGATCGGAGCGGCGGGCTATTATGAATATATGAACGGCGTGCGGCACGGTTACGACCTGAATGCGGCAGCAAACCTGAAATTTGAATGATCAGCGCAAACAGATAAATTGAATTGAAAACGGGTGTAAGGTTATGCAGGATTTTGCGGCTATAGTATTAGCTGCCGGAAGCGGCAGCCGTATGAACAGCAGGATACCGAAGCAGTATATAAAGCTTTTGGGAAAACCGGTATTGTACTATTCCCTTAAGTGTTTTGAAGACTGTCCTTTTGTAAAAGAGATAATAATAGTTGCTTCTGAAGCGGATATCAGCATGGTGAAAACGGATATTGTTGATAAGTATGGCATAAGTAAAGTAAAAAATGTGACTGCAGGCGGAAAAGAAAGATACAATTCCGTATTTAACGGACTTGCGGCCGTTACAGATGATGTGGATTATGTGATGATACATGACGGCGCACGCGCATGTATAGACGGCGAGCTTTTAGACAGAATAAAAGATAGTGTTATCCGCCATAAAGCGTGCGTTCCCGCAGTTCCTTCCAAGGATACCGTAAAAATATCCGATGAAGAAGGTTTCGTAAAAATGACGCCCGACAGGAGCACCGTCTGGAATATACAGACCCCGCAGACATTTGAACTGGCGGCAATCAGGCATGCTTTTGAAAAATACATGGCTGATGCGGCAAATGGTGTAAATATAACGGATGACGCCATGGTATGGGAACTGTATGATGAAAGACCGGTAAAGATAGTTATGGGCGATTACCGCAACATAAAACTGACTACACAGGAGGATATTGTTCCTATTGAAAATATATTAAAAAATTCCTTGACACGTAATAACCCATAATGTTATACTAGTCAAGCAGCTAAGGAGAGGTCGCATAGCTGGTTTAGTGCACCGGTCTTGAAAACCGGCGTGCCGCAAGGCACCGAGGGTTCGAATCCCTCCCTCTCCGCTTTTTAATGCAAAAAATTATATTTCTATATTTAACTAACAGTAAGGCACATGGAGAAGTACCCAAGCGGCTGAAGGGGCTCCCCTGGAAAGGGAGTAGGTCGTTAATAGCGGCGCGAGGGTTCAAAT